>NZ_OZ061549.1:2317558-2648638 GCF_964065165.1 Levilactobacillus yonginensis
CATTTCGGCAGACATTGTTGGCTTGGTACGATCGTGAGGGTCGTGATTTACCCTGGCGACGGGATCACGACCCTTATCACGTGTGGGTGAGTGAAGTGATGCTCCAACAAACGCAGGTCAAGACGGTGATTCCGTACTATGAACGATTTATGGCGACTTTTCCGACGGTGGTTGAATTAGCTCAAGCAGATGAGGCAACCTTATTGAAGGCTTGGCAGGGACTGGGTTACTATTCGCGGGCGCGAAACTTGCAGCGCGCGGCGCAACAGATTGTCACGGACTATCAGGGGGCCTGGCCCCAAACGGCGGCCGCGTTGACCGATTTAGTCGGAATTGGTCCCTACACAGCCTGTGCGATTGCCAGTATTGCTTTTGGTCAGGTGGTTCCGGCGGTCGACGGCAATGCCTTCCGCGTGTTTAGCCGATTGTTATTGATCGAAGCAGATATTGCTAAGCCCAAGACGCGGCAACTATTTGAAAAGATTATTCAACCTATCGTTGATCCGGAACGACCGGGTGCTTTTAATCAAGCTATCATGGACCTAGGTTCTAGTTACATGACTGCCAAAAATTCGGATCCCGCCCATTCGCCTGTCAAAGCCTTCGACGCCTCCTATCAGTTGAATAAAGTTGAAGATTACCCAGTGAAGACTAAGGCTCCTCGACCAAAATTGATCGATTACTACGCCTTAATTATCCATTCGCCAGCGGGATACCTCCTGGTGCAACGCACGGAACAGGAAATGTTGGCGGGGTATTGGACGTTTCCGCTGGTTACGAAGGCGTCACTGCAATCGGCAGAAGCCACTGATGAAGCGACGCTAGCTCAAGATCTTAAGAGCTTGGAAGATTTATTTGCTGCTGACTATCAATTACCACTCTCACTGACCACGGTCGGTGGCCGGCCGGTAAGTCATACTTATACGCATCAGCGCTGGCAGGTAAAGCTCTTGGAGGCCAACTTACCAACGGCGTCATCGTTACCTTTCTATCCAGGAAAGTGGGTTCCGGCGGCGAAAATCACGGATTTGCCACTCCCCAAAGTTCAGGAAAAAGTCATGGCCCGGTATCAGAAACAGGAAGATTCGCAAGCGTTTTCAGGTAATTAGTTTCAGTTCAACACGAATTGCTGTATTATCTAGTTAACACAACGCTTAGATGAGGGAGTGACGAGTCGTGCAAACGATTTTCGATGAATTAAAACATATTTCTGTGAATCACCAAGAGGTTGAAAGCCAGCAGGTCGTCATCACCGATGCTGCGGGTAAGCCAAATGGTTTGCTGACGGATTTACTACGGGACTTGATTAACAATGCCTTATTGTTTGTGACGTTGGCCGACATGGATTCGGCGCAAGATTTAATTGAGCATTTGCGAACCCATACACCATTACCGGTGGACGTTTTATCGGAGTACGGAAAAATTTTGACGGAAGTTTGCGATGGACTGAATTTTGCACCCAGAAAGGGACTAATTGAACTGATTGTTCGGCGATAGGAGTTGCTAATGGTAGAAGAAGATTTAATTGAATGGATGCCGGGCGCCAATACTGCGGCGCCTTTATTATTGTTACAGGGTACTGGTGGAACAAATCAAGAGATACTAAATTTTGGTCGGCGGCTGGCGCCTCAGAGTCCCCTGATTACGATTGCTGGGCGGCAAGGGAGCGGGGCTGAACGCCAATATTTTCGGCAGACGGCTGCGGGACCGACAGATCCGTTGCAGGTCCATAACGAGGCAATTTGGCTGGGAAAGACGGTGACAAGTCTCTGCCAAGAACACCGGTGGGACGCGACTAAGTTAATTCTGGTCGGCTATTCTAATGGAGCGGCAATGGCCGCCTATGGAGCTCGCGCGGGCGTCATTCCGGGACAGGCGGCCGTTTTATTTCACCCGTTATGGTTGCCAGTTGCGCAGCCCGTCTCACGACCTGGTTATCAGGTCTGGCTATCCGCTGGCCAGCGAGATCTTTTAGTATCTGTGGATACCGTTCGACGCGTACAAAACGCTTGCGACCAGGTTGACGCCACGACGGAAATGCTGGTAACGGGTGGCAGTCATATGCTGACACCACAAGAAGTATTGGCCGCACAAACGTGGATAACACAAAATACCTAAAGGGTTGGACTAAATTTAATTCGGTTTTTTCGAACTTCCTATTTGCTATTCTGCGGAATACCTGTTATCCTATTGTTAATGTATTTATGGTTCGGAAGTTTTAAAGGCTCGACGTTCTTTAAGAATGGCTCCTTTTTACCCCAGCTTTCAAATGCAAATATTATTGCGCTATGCGCATGGAGGTTTCATTCTTATGGAACAAGGTACTGTTAAATGGTTCAACGCTGATAAAGGTTACGGTTTCATCACTTTGGAAAACGGCTCAGACGTTTTCGTTCACTTCTCTGCTATCAACAGTGAAGGCTTCAAGACGCTTGAAGAAGGCCAACACGTATCCCTTGATGTAGAACAAGGCGACCGTGGCCCACAAGCTGCTAACGTTTCGGTTGTTGACTAATTTATTTTAGCCTAATCGAGTTTAGAAAAACCACCAACTGTGTGTTGGTGGTTTTTTTGTGTCCAATTAGCAGCTAACAGCTCACTTATCAAGTGACAGGTAAAATACTTGTCTTCTTCTTTGAAAACGGTTACGATTAATTCATCTAATAAAGGGAGTTGTGCTGGATGAGCGAAAAAGTTTTTAATGCTGAAGAGTTAGCTAAATATAATGGTCAAAACGGCCAACCAGCTTACGTTGCTATTGATCAGACAGTTTACGATGTGTCGGACAAAGCGGCCTGGGCTGGTGGTAAGCACCACGGCAATTTGGCGGGTCAAGAATTGACCCAGATAATTGATGGCCAATCACCTCATGGTCGGCGAGTTCTGAAAGATTTGCCAGTTGTTGGGACCTACCAAGCGTAGGAGAGGGTGCGACAAGCAGAGTTGACTGCCCTTTGTCACACGTTTCGACGATATATGTTCGGAACAAAAAAAGGTCTGAGACTTTTGTCTCAAACCTTTTTTAAATGATGTCGCAAGAGAGATTCGAACCCTCGACCTACGGTTTAGAAGACCGTTGCTCTATCCAGCTGAGCTATTGCGACCTAATGGGTGGTTAGCCAACAACCTCTAATTATAGAGAAGGCGAGAGAGCCTGTCAATTGTGGATGTTAGGTACGATTGACAAGAGTATGTTTTTACGAGTAGAGTGAACTTAAATGGACGGAGGTGCTCTTGTGGCAGTTGTTCACGTGATTGCGGAAATTGTGGTGCTTTTTGCGGCCATCAGTTTGATCTATTACTTTTTTCAAATTACGCAGGCACATGGGAGTCGTCGGCAGAACTTGATTTATCTGGGAATTTCGCTGGCCGTCTTATTGGTAGCGTACCCCTTATCTAATTTAGTCGCGCAAAAACAAGTTGATCCAACCGATCAGGTTTCAAAGCATGTGCGGAAAATACGGGACAAGGAGCGGCCTGCATCATCAGATCGAAAGCCTGCGGATAGCTCCGCCAAGTCTGAAAGTAAGTAAACCACTAAAATTATCAAGAAATTCTAATAATTGCGTTCAAACCCTTGCAATCTTTCTGTAACATTACGATAATATAAATGTAACCTAAAGTTGACGGGGGGAATTGCTATGCATGCTGTAGTTATTATTTTGTTGATTATTGTGTTTGCCGGTGTGGGTCAGTTGTACTTAAACAACCGAGAAGCTTTCCGTAAGAAGAGCAAGCATCTGGCGACCCGCGAAGGTAAATTTCACGATAATTCAAATCGTCGATTAAGTTAATGAATCATAGCTCAGTTAAGGACTGGGCTTTTTATTTTGGATTCTTTTGGCGTGAAAGTTAGCAAGCATTTACAGCTACTGACCGAAAAAGTTGTGATAAAGTTGGCATAAATAAAACCCACGTTAGGAGTTGAGCGTCGTTGAACACGTTAGTATTGGTTTCTCATCCACAGATTGCGGACTCTGGGACGCAGGAATTTTTAAAGGCCAGTTTGCCCACGGGAAAGATTGCGTGGGAACACATTGAAAGCCAGATGGTTTTAGACACCGCGTATGAGCAAGCCCAGCTGCGGCAAGCAGACCGCATAGTCCTTCAGTTTCCTCTGTATTGGTACGCAGCACCGGCTGGATTAAAGCAATGGGAGGATACCGTTTTGACGCGGTCCTTTGTCTATGGTGATCACCGGTACCCCTTAGCCGGCAAAGAACTCGGGGTGGTCGTGACCACTGGCATGCCCGCCGAAGCATTTCAACGGGGGGGAGCGGAAGGCTTAACACTGGATGCTGCACTCGCTCCGTTGGCGGCAGTGGCACAACGAGCGAAGATGACTTGGTTGCCAACGTTTGCTATCCATCAGTTTAGTTATTTGGATGAGCCGGCTAAATTACGCTTGGTCATTGCCTATCAACGGTATTTAACCCAGCGACAACCGGATAGTTTGAAGAATCGGCAGGCGTGGTTCAGTGACCATTTGGCCGCGATGATTGCTCAGTTGGATGAGCAAGACCAACCAACTGGTCGCTTGATTGAAGAGACATTTAGCCAAAAGCAAGCAGACCTGGAGACTCTTCAGGATACCTTGGCAATGATAAAGGAGCAGGAAGATGACTGAGGAAGATACGGAGTGGTTGCATCAGGCCATTCAAAAGTTAGCTAGTCGTCAGGCTAAGTTTACGGACAGAGCGTTCTGGCTGGCGTTGGATGAAGTTGTCAAGGAACAAGATCAGCGCCATGACCAATTAGGTGGCGAAGTGGATGGTCGGACCTGGAGTCCCGACCGTTGGTAATCTGACAGCATTAAAAAAGTCGCGGCACCGGGCCACGACTGATTGTTTTTTCGAGCGTCATTTGGTTTTGATTGACCTTAGCTTAATTGACGGTCTAGAGCGGCCCAGTGGTTAATTGGACCAAATTTGTGACCAACTTCGATTGGTTCCCCGATGGCAGCATTCACGAACCGTTTGGCAATTTGAATGGCTTTCTTCATGGGGGTTCCTTTGGCCAGTTCGGCGGTAATGCAGGCTGAGAGGGTGTCTCCCGTCCCGTTCACCCGGTCGGTCTCGTGGTAAGGTTCACTGAGCCAGAAACCCTCACCGGACTCGAGGAGCACGTAATCGCGAACCTCTTGTTGATTAGTGTCGGTATGACTCCCCTTAGTGATGATATTTTTGGCGCCCATCGCTTGCATTTTCTTGGTGGCAAGTACCATGTCATCATCTGTCTTGATTGACATTTCGGCGATCTTTTCGGCTTCATAGAAGTTGGGCGTCAGTACTGCGGCGAGTGGGAGTAGCTTCGTTCGCAGAGTGTTAAAGGCACTTTCTTCTAATAACTGGTTGCCATGCTTGGTCATAATGACTGGGTCAACAACCAGTGGCCCAAAGTCAGCTTTTTGGTAATTTTTAACGACGGTTTCAATCAGTGCTGAGTCAGCCAGCATTCCGGTCTTAGATGCCCGAATCTGGTAATCGTCAGCGAGGTCGGCAAATTCTTGATCGATAAAATCCGTTGGCATTGGGACACTGGCGTGAATCCCATAGGAGTTACCGGCAACACAGGCAGTCATTACGGAAGCGCCGTAAATACCGCGGGCAAAAAACGTATGTAAGTCAGCTTGCATACCAGCGCTGCCGTCACTATCAGAGCCAGCAATGGTTAAGGCTTGTGGGTAAGAATTAGTCATGAGTCTCGAAACCTCCAAATGAAAGATATAAAACAAGTTCAGCATAGCATAACCATCTGTGGAAGCGCCACCACTTGGGCGCAAATTTATTTATTTATATTGGGGTAAGGGGGAGTCAGCATGACCACGAATATCAAGTATTTAGGTATTTGGCTGGGATTTGGTACGTTGGCGAGTTGGGTGGCATTGTCGGGAGCGTTCAATAGTCTTTACCAACTATTTCACAACGAACCGGTGACTTTGACGCTCGGACTGGGGTTAACTGTGATAAGCTTAATAGGAATCGTCCACTTCGCTAGACGGAGCCCTTGGTGGTGTTTAGTGCCGGCAACCTGCTTGGCTATCATAGTCACGGTGGGGATCGTGGCAGACAGCACCGTCCTCTTACTCGGACTGACGATTCCCGGTTTCTATTGAAAAAATCGTGTACAGGAGGTAGGTTAACGCACATGTTAATTCAACAAGGACTCATTGAGAACGCAACACAACCACAAGATATTCGGATTGAGGATGGTAAATTTGCAGCTATTGCTGATCATTTGACACCTCAAAATGGTGAACAGGTAATTGATGCAACGGGAAAGCTAATTTTGCCACCATTCGTCGACCCACACGTTCACTTGGATAGCACCATGACCGCTGGGGATCCTGAATGGAACCAGTCTGGGACTTTATTTGATGGAATTCGTATTTGGTCCGAACGGAAGAAAACACTGAGCATTGAAGACGTCAAGACCCGTGCACGACAAGCGCTGGAACGTCAAGCAGCCAATGGTATTCAGTTTGTGCGTTCTCACGTTGACGTAACAGATCCTAGTTTAACGGCTCTGAAAGCACTGATTGAAGTGCGTGATGAGGTTAAAGACTTTATCGAACTTCAATTGGTAGCCTTCCCACAAGAAGGAATTTTATCGTTCCCTCATGGTAAGGAATTGATGGAACAGGCGGCAAAGCTGGGAGTAGACGTCATCGGGGCCATCCCTCACTTTGAATTCACACGAGAATACAGTGTTGAGTCACTGCACTTTGCCGTTGACCTCGCTCAGAAGTACGGCAAATTGGTCGATGCGCACTGTGATGAAATTGACGATCCCGCCTCTCGTGGCCTAGAAACGTTGGCCACGTTAGCATTGGAGACCGGTTTAGGCGACCAAGTAACAGCCAGTCACACAACGGCAATGGGGTCTTACAACAACGCCTACGCTTATAAATTGATGCGGTTACTGCAGATGTCTCACATCAACATGATTTCTAACCCACTGATTAATACCCACTTAGGTGGCCGGTTCGACACATATCCTAAGCGTCGGGGGTTAACGCGGGTCAAAGAATTAAATGAAGCAGGCGTTAACGTGGCCTTTGGTGAAGATGATATTAAAGATCCGTGGTATCCAATGGGAGATGGCAATATGTTGGACTCCCTTCACATGGGGATTCACGTGACCCAAATGATGGGGTACGATGACATTATGAATTCCTATCAATTTGTGACGACACACGGTGCCAAAGCGATGCACGTCACCGACCACTATGGTCTGGCCGCTGGCAAACCAGCTAACCTGATTATTATGAATAACGATAACTTTTACAACGCATTGAACCAACGCTCCGAAGTGCTTTACTCGATTCACCATGGTAAGGTGGTTGTGAAGACCGATCCTAAGCGGGTGCATTTGGACCTGTAATTCTGCACACAGAACGTCGGGGGTAAAACCCTTCGCATTTACCAAATTGAAATTTAAAAATTAGTTTAATAGCTGACCTATTTTACATCAGTAAAATGGGCCAGTTTTTAGTTTGATTCACTAATTTAGATGAATAAAATAAAAACGTCGCCATTACAACCAGTTGGCTGGTTGCAGTGACGACGTTATTGTTTGCATTTATTTTTTGGCCTTGGAGCGTTTGGCCTTTTGGACAGTGGTGACGCTGATTGGCTTTTCAGCTGGCACAGCTTTCTTCTTTTCATGGTGTTGTGTGCGTAATTGTTCTTTCAAAGTTTCAATTTCCACGACGTGTTCTGTCTTCCATTCCTTGTACGATTTCGAGGAATCCGTGTCGTTAGGCTTGAGTCCAGTGTTTAGCCAGAAACAAGCTTCGGAAAGACTAGGGAAGTTGTGAATCCATAACGTTTGACCGTTATCGGAATCAAAGGCCACGTAGGAGCGGAAATGCTTTTTTAGAAAAGTATGCCGGCGAATCTTAAACGCTTCACGTTTACGGGTTAGTCGGTAGTCAGGTAAAATGTATTGACCGGAGATAGCTAGCTGCGGAAAACGTTCATCACGTTGTTCGCGCTGGTCCTTTAACATTTCACGGGCTTGGTCAACGGTAATAATGGACGCACGGATCGGATTCTTCATGAAAAACCCCCTCTTAGATTTGGAAAATTAAGTGACGCTGTGGTGCTCCGGTCAATACTCACACATACTAGGTTAGCATAATCTAAAAGTTATGAAAACAATTTACACTTTAAATTTAGGCAATTTAAAAGAATCACTAGAAAAGACCGTTAAAAAGTTTATCTAGGTGTTACAAAGATGGTAACGGCTACACAAAAGTGGTAATTGCCGATTTCACTGATAGGCCGGTAAAGTGTGGTAAACTAGCTAAGATTAGTTTGAAAGCGGGGATTTAATTGGCACAAAAGTACTACGCAGTCAGAAAGGGCCGGCAGCCTGGGATTTACCGGACCTGGCCAGAAACACAGGCGCAAGTCAGTGGCTTTTCTGGTGCGCAATATAAAAGTTTTGCCTCGGAAGCTGAGGCTAAGGCCTTCATGCAAGGAACGGCTGGCAGTGCAAAGCCAGCGCCAACTAAAGGACGGCGGCAACCAGCCGCCCGGTCCCAACAAGACCAGTCTAGCAGCCAACGTCCAGTGGCGATTACGGTGTACACGGATGGCGGGTCCCGTAATACGGGAAATGTTGCCGGTGGGCACGTCAGAACGGCTGATAAAGCTGCTTGGGCTTACCGGATTGAAATGCCAAATCGCGTGGTTACCGGATCAGGCGGTGAATTTGGTGCTACAAATAACCGGATGGAAATCATGGCTTTTCTGAACGCCCTCAAGCGGTTAGAGTCCCTGGGTGAGACTGCCACGGGTATTCGGTTCGTCCTGGATTCCCAGTATGTATTGAATGCGGTGACCAAGGGCTGGCTAGCTGGCTGGAAACGTCGTGGTTGGAAACGGGCTGCCGGACCGTTAGTTAACGTGGAATTGTGGCAAGCGGTCGACCGCTTGTTACCACAATTTACAGCTCTGTCGTTTGCCTGGACAAAGGGGCATGCAACGAATCAAGGAAATGTTTTCGTTGATCATTTGTTGAATCAAACAATGGATCAAATGGTTACTGGCCAGCCGATACCAAAGACTTCAGCAGATGCGCCAGTTGAGAAATCTAAAATAACTAAGCCTGACGCAAGGCATCAGAGTCGCGAACAGTCGGTCGCCGATATTGCGAAAAATTTACAAAACCTACCGTTTAATGACGATTAAGGCTATAATAGTTTCATAAATCTTATGCGGGTCATCTATTTGGGGGAATCGTTCGAGGTAGATGATAAATTGAACACTGAACAAAAACTGTAGCGAATGGGGTACCGATGATGCAAGTTAAAATGATTCCATATTTGGAATTTGAAAATGCGAAAGAGGCAATCACGTATTACCAAGATGTCTTTGACGCCAAAAATGCCTACCGAGTCAGTCCAACACCAGAAGAAGCCGAACGTTTAGGCTTAGAACCCACGGTCGACTTGGAGGGAATCACCATGCGCGGTGGCTTTCAAGTCATGGGGCTAGATATTCAGTGTGCCGACGCTTTAATGGGACAACCGACGTCGTCCACCCAGATTTCACTCATGATTGCTGTGGATGAGGATGATGGTGCGAGTGTTAAGGCACTGGCTGCGCTTTATCAACAGTTGGTGAAATCTGATGTAAAAGTTATCAGTCCGTTTACGGCGCAACGGGCCGGCGGTAAGATGGGGCAAGTGGTCGATGCGTACGGTATTACTTGGATCTTACGGGAGCAAGCCATGACGTTCACCGATGGCCCAGCAAGTGATTCAGAATAGAAATAATAGTATTCAGAGTGGCGAAGATGCGGGTCTTCACCACTTTTTATTTACTCTGCTAAAGTGTGTAAATTAGACAGCCCAGTAGTATGGCTTTCCGCCTTATCGGCCGCCAGATGTGGGCTGAAGCGTCCCCACAGCAGGCGGAATCCCTGGTCTTCGGAGTGCAATCACTCTGGACTAACTTAGGTCGCCAATACTTGATGGATGTAAACCACTTAGTTGTCAACATTTAGTTGCTCTGAAAAACTGGCGCTCGCAAGGCCTTTTTAAAAAGTGTTATGATTAAAAGCAAGAGGAGTGATTGATAAAGATGGCAACTGCACGAGAAAATATGACGGCTGGTAAGCCCTATGATCAGTTTGATAAGGAGCTGATCGACCGTCGAGTTCTGGCTCGTAAGACTCTGAGAGGCGCCAATCAAATTGATGATAACGGTGAACGGATGGCAGCATACAAACGCTTAATGCCAGACGTGGGCGAAGGCTTCTTTGTTGAGGCGGAGTTTATGTTTGATTACGGCTGGAATATTCATATCGGTGACCACTTTTATGGAAATTATGATATGACGTTTTTGGATACCTGTCCGATTACGATTGGCTCGCATTGTTACTTTGGCCCCAACATTGGTCTGTACACGCCGGTTCACCCATTGAATGCGATGGCCCGCAAGGCTGACGTTGAAATGGGGGCCCCAATTACAATTGGGGACAATGCTTGGTTGGGCGGCCGGGTCACGATTCTACCAGGTGTGACATTGGGTAATAACGTTGTGGTTGGTGCTGGCTCAGTTGTTACCAAGTCATTTGGTGATGATGTGGTGATTGCTGGTAACCCGGCGCGGGTCATCAAACAAATTGATAACGGTGTAACTGGTGATGCTGCGGCTCGCGAACAGTGGCCAGATTTACTGAAGTAGGCGTCCAGTCTTGAAATTCTAATCAAATTCTTAGATTCCAATGACTATAGGATGTGTAACCGCTTTATTTTCAGTAGAAATTTCTTATTTATCCGCAAGATTTTACTAATTAGTCCTTCTGCGTATAATAGACTTTGGATATCGCTTCAAAGAGATTTACGTAAGCAATTTGTATTTAACGTTTAAGCGCTGTGCAGGTGGCTCGTATGACGACCCTGAACTAGCGCTTTTTTCGTACAATCTCGTGAGGCAGCGTCCGCTGGAGGCTTGGCCTGCAGGAAACAAATGAGGAGGATTATTTATTTTAGCGCGTAAAAATATTGATAAGTTAGTATTCGTACCAACCATCGTTTTATTTATTCTCGCGTCATTGCTATTTATTTTAGGTGGCGGCCAGTTACAAGCCGGCCTGAGTTCAATATTGAACTGGATTGATACTCGCATGTCATGGGCCTATATGATGGTGTACGTGGTCAACTTTTTATTTTTTATGTATTTGGCATTTGGTAAGTTTGGTAAGGTTAAATTGGGTGACCCCGAAGACAAACCCCACTACAGTAATTTTCAGTGGGGGAGCATGGTCTTCGCTACGGCCATCGATGCCAGCATTTTGATGCTGTCTATCGTTGATCCCTTACGGTACCTACAACACCCAGCGTTTGGTTTGAAGCCATTCTCTAGTGATGCGTACGGTGCCGCCCACATGTTGGGGCAATTCAACTGGGGTCCCATGGCCTGGATGATGTTCGCGCCAGCCACGATTGCGATTGCTTACGTCCTGTACGTCAAGCATGGTAAGGTTCAGCGGGTTTCCGCCGCTATTACCAGTTTGCAAGGGGATAGTCGCGGTAAAGTGGTTGCGCGGCACGTCATTGACTTCTTAGTGGTCTTTGGAATTATGGGGGGCATTGGCTCTTCAGTCGGAATGGAAATTCCCATCATTTCCAAAGTCTTGAGTCGGCTTACCGGTGTGCAAGACAATTTGATGCTAAAAATTGAACTCTTTATTATTCTGTTTATTTTATTTGCTGTCACGGTGTTCCATGGTTTGAATGGTGGAATCAACCGGTTAAGTTCTGCGCATATTTGGACGGCACTGGGGTTATTAGCTATTATCTTGGTCATTGGACCAACGGTTTATATTTTAAATTCTGAAACGAACAGTTTGGGCTTGATGGCCCAAAAGTTTGTTTCCATGTCGACTAACACATTGCCCAATGGGGGTAGCAGTACCGCTCAGCAAGAAACGATTTTCTACTGGGGCTGGTGGTTGTCCTACATGCCCGTCATGGGACTGTTCATTGCCCGGATTTCTAAAGGCCGGACAATTCGTCAGGTCCTTGTGGGGATGTTGACTTATGGTGCTTTGGGTTGCATGAGTTTTTACGCCATCTTTGGCGGGTATTCTCTGTGGCTGCAACGTACCGGAGCCGTTAACTTGGTCCACATCTTGAATACCCAGGGTCAGGCTGCCGTGGTTGCCACGGTCATTGCTACTTTGCCATTTAAGATGATCATCTTGGCGCTCTACTGTATCTCTTGTTTCATCTTCTTAGCAACGACCATCTCGTCATCAGCGTTTATTGTTTCTTCGTTCACCAGCCTTCATTTGGACGATGGGGAAGAACCTAGTCGCTGGAACCGGATGATCTGGGTCGTTGTCTTCATCATCTTCTCCTTCGGGATTGTGATGGTGGGGGGCTTCAAGACTGTCCAAACGGTCTCAACGATTGCCGGATTCCCATTGATGATTGTTTGCTTGTTGTTGCTGCATTCCATTTGGCACATGTTAACGGCCAAAAATGCTGTAGCACCAGTCGTGGTTCCACAACCAGTTGTGATTCGCCGGATTACGGTGGAATTGCCACGAGCGGTTCGTGGGCCGATGATTTTATCGCCAGACCACGCTAATTAAACGAATGTAAACGAACGGGTAGCCCTGATTTTGCCGGGCTACCCATTTTGGTTATTTGGGTCAAATAAGAGTGCTAAGGTTTCACTACGGCCAGCCAACCCTGTGTGGCAGAACTTAATGATTAACTTAATCACTCATTATTGGAATCGTTGGTTTTTATCCACGGATGGCGTTTTAAGGGCGACTGGTTAGATTTCAGATAAAGTATCATGCTAACGGTTAAACCACCGATAACGTTCGATAAGACGTGTTAAGTGACAATCCTGGAGGAACTTACCACTTGTGACCTGAAAAATGATTTCGGGCCGGGCACTATAAATCTAGTGGTCAAAATTGAGTAGTCGTGCCACCTTTTTGTCAATTAGCTTGCTACTCTAGCGTGTGGAGGTATGATACAATGAAGCCGAATCATCCATTGGAGGGAAAATAACTTTATGGCAGATGAAAGTAACAATCCGCTGTTTTTCCGGCGTATTTTAATTACGATCGATGAGGACGACCGTCCATCGACCAGCCGGGCTTTTCGGTTTGCAATGACTATGGCGCGCGACTATCAAGCACATCTGGGTATTGCATCAGTCTTAGAAAACAATGATATCAGTATTTATGAGTCTTTGATGCCAGCTAAGCTGAACGAGAAACGGGATCATCTCCGGCGCATCGTTAAAGAATATGCTGACAAGGCGACGGCGTTTGGTGTTGAACAGGTTCGGCCGATTGTAGCCGAGGGTGGCGACGTTGACGACGTGATTCTGCAAAAAATTGTGCCAGACTTTCAACCAGACTTGATTGTTTGTGGAGCTGATGTGGACTTTGCAAGCCATGGTCATCCCGGTGCAATTGGTCTGCGGCTGACGAAGAAGTCTGACGTATCAGTCATCGTGATTCGTTAAGTGTCATGGTTCCGAACGCTGGTTGTGTTACCAATAAGGCGAATATTAGGTACTTTAGCAAAAAAGCACATTAGACTTTTCGATGGGAAAGTCCGATGTGCTTTTGTTAGTTGGTACGTAATTATGATAATTGGGGTCAGTAAGTTAGGCCGTTCAGTTAGTCTATTCAATCGAAATATGCCTATCAGTTATTAATCTACACATAGTTTGGTGTATAATAAGCATACTTGAGACGTTGTCAAAGGGGGAGTTCTGATGCAGAGACCAGCAATTCAGGGATTCTTGTTTGATCTACACGGGGTAATTGCTGATTCATGGCAGTACCACTTAGCTTCATGGCGAAAAATTGCCCAAGAACTTAAGGTACCGTGGACGCCACAGCTGGCTGAGACGTTACCAGGTATGAGTCGGCGTGCTTCGTTAGCAGCTATTTTAAGCTCTGACGGGCAAACGTCTAAGTTGACGGAACAACAATTTCAGGCCATTGCCACCCATGAAAATGAGTTGTATCAACGGATGATTGCCAAGATGACACCAGCTAATCGGTTGCCAGGCGTAACCAACTTTTTAAAGGAGTTGGTGGCGGCAGGATATCCAATGGCTTTGGCCTCGGCATCAACTAACGCACCAGCTGAAATTGTCCGGTTGGGATTGACAGGGTTCTTTCCGAAGATTGTTGCGGCCGATCAACTTCAACGCAGCAAACCCGCCCCCGACGTGTATTTGGCTGCGGCAAAGCTGGTGGGATTTCCCCCAGAAAATTGCGTGGCATTTGAAGACACGGTCACCGGGATACAAGCGGCTAAGGCTGCTGGGTGTTCCACGATTGGTATTAATCAGCAAGCTTTACCGGGCGCGGATGCTATGCTGGCCGATACGACGGCACTTAGTCTTGCAACCGTGCTGCGGGCACTTGGCCAGCCAATTGTGTGAGCACGAAGTCTTTCAAAATGATGGCTTGGTTGTGTTCCTCATCCTTGGCACCGTATAAAAAGATGACGTCCTGGGTGGCTAACTGATCAGCAACCAACTTTAGGAAGTCGGCTAGGGCGTCGTTAGCGGCGAGCTCAGCGAGGTACTTTTGCTTGAACTCTGGGAATTTAGCGGGTTCATGGTTGAACCACTTACGCAGTTCGGTCGTGGGGCCCATTTCTTTTTCCCAGGAAGCTAGTTGGGCGTTGACCTTTGAAATACCGCGGGGCCAGAGTCTGTCGACCAATACGCGGTAGCCGTCTAAGTCGGCGGGTTTTGTATAGATACGTTCGCATTTAATTGCCATTTTCATACCATCTCCATGACTCCTAGTTTACCATCTCTGTTCTGAGAATTAAATCTTACCAGGTGACGAATATTGCTGCCTGCGACTCATATGAGGAGTATCACTCAGAATTAGCTGGGGGGCGGAATATTGAGCAGCAATGAGGCGTAGAGGCTGGGTAATTTTTGTGAAGCTGGGCAGGGTAGATCTTAGTTCGCAGCTTGCTCTGCTCGCATTTGAATCAAGGAAAGTATTTGGCCAACTTTTTGTGGGCGCCCCCACAGCGGTCAAAGTTATAAATAAAAATTAAAGGAAGCGGATAAGACCATGACAAATGAGTTAGCTGAGTTTTATGCAGGTCGCTCTACACCAGAGATTACGCAAGACCTACTGGGGCATGAGTTGATCTACGACACACCGGCTGGCAGAATGAGTGGGTGGGTCGTTGAGGCGGAAGCCTATTTGGGTGAACAGGATACTGCTGCGCACGCCTTTAATGGCCGTCATACGGCCGCTAACGCCGCTTTGTATGATGCACCAGGAACTATCTATATTTACATTTTGCGCGGGTACTACATGTTAGACATTGCCACCCAAACGGTGGGAACACCACAAGGAATTCTGATTCGAGGAATTGAACCCCATGAAGGGTTAGATCTTATGCAGCAACACCGTGACAAACCAGTTCCAGATATTAGCAATGGGCCTGGCAAGCTGACAGCGGCTATCGGGTTACAATCCAAGGACCTGAACAGAACGCTACTTGGCACACATAATTTAACAATTACAGCAGAAAAGACGCGTCAACCAAAGGAAGTCGCGGCCACATCACGGGTTGGGGTCAGTGCAGGTAGCTGGCAGGACCGACCACTACGGTTTACAGTTGCAGGTAACCCCTACGTTTCCGGCAGTCGTAAACGTGATTGGGACCGGGACAATCACGGTTGGCAGAACTAAGCGTTGCTGGGGGGACTTTTGGTATAATAGCCCCAGAACGTTTTAAGGGATGGCATAAGTTTATGAATATTGATATTTTTATTGAAACACGGAAGCGACTGCATTTGTCGCAAGACCAGTTGGCTAATGGTATTTGTACACAAGCAACTCTCAGTAAATTTGAACGTAACGGCAAGGTTCCTTCTTTGAAAATTCTGTTGCAACTGTGCGATCGTCTAGAATTAACGTTAAATGATCTTTTTCCGTTGAACCATGATGAGGACTCCGTTCGTTCACAGGCATTGGAACAGGCTGAATTCCAGCTGTTGATTGGTGAATATAAGGAAGCCGCGGCTAGCCTGAAAAAATTAGGCAATCCAGAGACTGGCACGTTAACCTTTCAAATGCGGTTTTACTTCATTCGGGGGTATATCACGGCGCTGACTGGTGGCCCAATTGCCGACTCACTCTACGACTTTTCACAAATTTTAAACCGGTTTGATGAAGGCCATCATTCTATGTATTCCATGCTGGCCTACACTGGGATGGGAATTGCTTATAGTAATGAGGATGACGACGAACGGGCTGGTTTTTACTTCAATAAGGTTGCCGGTGAAATTCGAAACTTAAGTTTTAAGAATCGGCACAGCATTTGGCGCGCCTTAAACATTATTTTTTATACTGGTCAATTTTATGGTCGTAACGGCGAGTTGAAAAATAGTAACGACCTGTTGACTTACGGGGTTGAGGTCTGTGCGCGTTTCCACGTGACCTACTACTTGGCACGTATCCTGTATCAACGCGCCTTGAATCAGCAACGATTGCAAGGAGATCCCCACCAAATCAAGCAGGATCTTCAAGATGCTTCGGCGTTTGCCCGCTTGAACAGCAATACGAAGTTATTACAGATGATTGAAGAATTCCCGTTCAATGATTAAGAACGATGTTTTTAGACAGTAAAAGAGGTACCGAGACAGTTGTCCCGATACCTCTTTGTTTATCTTAGATTTAGTAAGGCTTACGGCCAAAGTGTACCGCGGCTGCCCCTAAGTTGAATTGCTGATAATGAACCTGACGGAGGCCAGCATCTCGAAACATCGTGGCCAACTCAGTCACACTCACGAATTGGTGAGTCGATTGTTGCAGGTAATTGTAAGCTTGGTAGTGATGTACCAGTTTGCCCATCAAGGGAACGATGTGACCGAAGTAAGCTTGCCAACCCGTGTGAATTACTGAGTTGGTTGGCTGAGAAGTCTCCAGACAAACGACTTGTCCGCCGGGTTTAACCACCCGCGCCATTTCGCGCAGGACTTGGTTTGCATCTGGGACATTACGCAGGCCGAAACCAATCGTTACCAGGTTAAAACTGTTATCTGGGTAGGGGAGGTGCATGGCATCTCCCTGACGCAACGTGATGCGGTCGGTCAGACCAGCCGCTTTAACCTTAGAACGCGCTTCACGTAACATGGTGCCACTAAAGTCGAGGCCAACTACGCGTCCCGCCGGACCAACAACATTCGCTAGCGCCAACGTCCAGTCACCAGTGCCACAGCAGAGGTCGAGGGCAAAGTCACCCGGATGAATGGTCGTTGCGTCCATTACGTGTTGCCGCCAAAGCCGGTGGGTCCCCAGACTGATTAGGTTGTTCATCTGATCATACTGAGGTGCGATACTGTCAAAGGTGGCTTGCACTTGGTCTTCAGGTGTTTGATTGGTCAGGGACATGTAAATGACCTCCTTTAGTCTGAATTACAGCAGGTATTTAGCGTCAGTGTCAGGATCTTGTGACGTCAAGATCTTAGGACCATCGTCAGTGATTACCAGCGTGTGCTCGTACTGAGCAGACAGTGAACCATCAGCCGTCGCGTAGTATTCCCAAGACTTGTCAGGCACTTCTTTAGAGATGATTTCCCAAGTTCCCAAGTTGATCATGGGTTCGATGGTAATCGTCATACCAGCGCGTAAACGTAACCCGCGACCGGCTTCACCGTAGTTAGGGACGTTTGGTTGTTCGTGCATGGTTGGTTGAATCCCATGGCCGATCAATTCACGGACATCGCCCATGTGTTCTTGGCCTTCCGTGTAAGCCTGAATGGCGTGACCAATGTCACCGATACGGTTGCCGACAACGGCTTGGTCAATCCCTAGGTAGAGGGCCTTCTTGGTGACATCCATCAAGTGTTGGGCTTCATCGCTGATTTTACCAACGGCGTAGGTCCAGCAGGAGTCACTTTCAAACCCGTCCAAGTTGACGGTCATGTCAACGGCAACAATGTCACCTTCCTTGAGCAAGAGTTCCTTGCGGGGAATGGCGTGGGCCACTTCGTCGTTAACGCTGACACAGGTAGCGTACTTGTAGCCTTCAAACCCTTTCTCTGAAGGGGTGGCACCATGTTCAGCGATGTATTTGTTAGCAAAACGTTCGATTTCCCAGGTAGAGATACCTGGCTTAATGATGTCCCGTAAGCCCTTGTGGACACCAGCTAAAACGGCACCGGATTCGGCCATTTTCTTAATTTCACGATCAGATTTAATGGTTATCAACGTGTTACCTCCTAAAAAATATGTTCACTTCTAATGTACACCTAATCAGTCATTTAGGCGACTCAGTTGAATAAGTTCTATACGGCAGGAACGACCGAACGAGGAAGTCTCGTTCGGTCGTTGATTAGTCTGCTTTGAGCTGATTGATTTTGCCGTCGTTGACCTGAGTCAAGATACGTTTGGCCTCGGTGATCCGTGCATCGCATAAGAAGTGCATGGAATTATCCTTTTCATCTTCAGCGCGTTTCATTTGTTCCGTGAGAAAATCGATTTCATCTTTTAAATAAGTCACTAAGTCCATAGTCCGCCCTCAATTCTTTGCGTAGTCCGCAATAACTGGTCATAAATACCCAGTCACATAATAATTTCATTGTACCAAAGTTTGCGCCATAAGTAACTTGATTGAACAGGGTCCAATTGGTTTACAGTCCCCGTCAAAAGGACTACGATAGAAGTCAGTTGATAATGTTTCTAAAGTAGCATGAGGGAGTGAGGGTTTTGGATTCAGAGGCAATTGATTTACAGGGACGGCCATATAGTCATCTGGCCTTTATTTGGACACTGTTGGCGGGGACTTTTACTATGTCGATTAGCCAGTCATCGCTGTCGACAGCGTACCCAACGCTGATGCGGTACTTCAACGTGCCAGCGTCAACGGTCCAGTGGCTGACGACGGGGTTCATGTTGGTGATGGTCGTGATGATGCCAGTTAGTCCGTGGCTGTTGAATAATATTCGGTTTCCAGTGCTCTTTGTGACCGTGCTGGCGTTATTTGACGTTGGGACGTTTATTATTTACTTAGCCACCAGCTTTCCGTTGATGATGCTGGGAAGAGTCATGGAAGCTATGGCGGTCGGCATTATGTTTCCGTCCTACCAGACGGTGATGCTCCGAATTACCCCAGAAGCCCAGCGGGGGAGTGTCATGGGGTTTGCTGGCTTGGTCATGGGTTCGGCGTTGGCAGTTGGCCCAATTATTTCCGGCATTGTTTTGAAATATACCAGTTGGCAGGGACTCTTCGTTGTCTTCATGCTAATCATCACGATTGTTTTTTTGATTGCCATCAAAACCATCAAAGATGTCATGCCGCAGCATAAGGCTCACCTGGATTACTGGTCCGTTATCAGTAGCGTGGGCTTCATTGGGATTCTGTACGTCGTCAACCAAATTGGTAAGGCAACAGTCAACTGGGGTGTTATGAGTGGCTTGCTGGTAGTCAGTCTTCTAGCGGTAGCCTACTTTGTCTTTCGCCAATTTCACGTGGCCACACCCTTACTGGATCTGCGCGTGCTGAAGACAGCTAATTTTGATTTGGCCGTCTTACTGACGGGAACTTCCTATATTGCTTTAATCGTGGTCACGATTGTCTTTCCGCTATACTATCAAGAGGTACTGGGAATTTCGCCATTTGCTTCGGGGATGGCCTTAGTTCCCGGGGCCGTGGTCCTAAGCCTGTTGAACCCGTTGACGGGGAAACTAGCCGACCATATTGGGTTTAAAGCCACCATGTTGACCGGGATGTCGATGATTGTCCTGGGCTGGCTATGGTTGGCCGTAGTTGGTGGCAAGCAGTCACTACTCGCCATGGTTTTAATTGCTGCCTTGATTGAAGGGGGCAATGCTTTTGTTATGATGCCAGCCGTGACTTTGGGGGCTAATTCTTTACCAGATCAGTTGATTTCTCATGGGACTGCGGTGATTACAACGGTTCGCCAAATTCTGGGATCAACCGGAGTTGCCGTAGCAACGCTGATTTTAGCCGCTGTTACGGCAGGACAGCTGAAGGTGACGTCAGCTGCTACTGCTAGCTTAGCTGGGTACCATGCGGTCTTCTGGACATTTCTAGGGATTGCGGTTGTCGGTTGGATTTTCGCTGCCATGCTTCGTGACGGTCGGAAACAGGCGTGACTTATTGCTATCTGTCGTCGCTAGTGGTTAGGTAGTTGTCGCACGTTTCGACCATTTGCGTTCGGAGTACAACCGGGGTTTGGGACTTTTGTCCCGAACTCATTTTTTATTCTTAAGTTTGTAAGCCTAAAGGTTGAAAGGTAAAATCGTCGTACTCTGGCGGCCAGAGATTTCGCCCGCTGTGGGGATGGTGGTCGATACTTGATTTGGTGAAGATTCTTGTGGCAGTTCCGGCCGGCTTTCAGTTAGTCTACGGTCATATATCAGACAGACACTCTTCAGTACACTTGTTTAGTTGAACGCTTTGACTGACTTAGGCAGCAAGGAAAATAAAATGTTGCTTCCATCGGACGAGTAAATACGCTAAAATAGCGGATAAGCTTAATCAGAAAGGGGTCTCCCTATGCCAAACACAACCATGATCGATTCGCCTTCGTTCTACGCGAACCCAGACCGCAACGTTGCCGTTTTAAACTACAATGCCCACTTTATTACGAGTGTTTTTGACCTCGTCAATAGTGAGGAGTTGATTGCGTTTGTTCGTTTATTCTTGAACCAACAGCGCGATAAGGTCCCAGTCGATGCCGACCCCGTCACGACCTTTAACCTAGCGACGCCAGAAACTTATATGGACGTAGTCAAGGCCATTTTGACGGACCAAGTGACCGCGTACCAGCCCTTCAAGACGGCCGAAATTTTGGCCAGCGTTGAGGACCTGTACACGTATTACCGAACGTACCTACGGATCTCATTGATGACGGCCCACGAGAATAACGTTGTCGCCAGTGAGTTCATGTCCATTGATCAAAATTTTAACGACTTAGTGATCCGGTTATACCGAGCCATTGAGGAAAAATTAAAGGGCCATGCGAACCACGTTTACCGTGAAGTCAACGCTGGGACTAACGGCACGTTGTTACTACGGGAAGTTGCGTGGCCATTGCCAACTGGCTACGAGGCCCTTAAGGACATCCATTTTATTAGTCGGATGATGTTACAACCACCAATGATGCTCCACACGAAGAGTAATAAGCGCAAGGGCCTCTTCACAGCGACGCAGACGAATCCCTTGGAAAACTTTAAGGGAACTGAACGTGACTGGTTGTGTTATCCAGCTAAGATTGGCGAGAGCCTGGCCTACATTTACTTCCACAGAGACTATTTGGCGTCGGGAATTGCCCTAGCTAATCTCTTTCAGATGGCAGACACTGAAGAAATCGCGGGGAAGCAGCCAGACCTTATTCTGTTGTTTGGGACACCAGGGGTGGCGAGCGATGAGTACCCGGAAAATGGTCACTATTTTTACGACCAAGCGAATGGGATTTACGTGGGGCAGATTCCTTACAACGACCAGACAACTTACTTCGGTTACATGAAGAAAATGTGTCTGACACTGCACAACCTCCACATGATTGCTGAGCAGAAGTTACCAATTCACGGCTCGATGGTTCGCATCACTTTTGCCAACGGTCAAACGAAGACGGTGGTTTTCTTTGGGGATTCCGGTGCTGGGAAGTCTGAATCCATTGAAGCTTTGCAGGCGGTGGCCGATGACCAGATTGCTAATATTGAAACGATTTTTGATGACATGGGTAGCTTCACATTAGAGGACGACCACTTGTACGCGCAGGGCACCGAAACCGGGGCCTTTGTCCGATTGGATGACTTGAGCAGCGAGGTAGCTTTCAACAACATGGACCGCGGAATCTATATGAATCCGGAACAAAAGAATGCACGAGTCATCATTCCAGCGAACACTTGGCCCCGGGTCGTGGCGCACCATGAAATCGATATGTGGGTCTACGCCAACAACTATGACGATGCAATTGGGGTTCATCGTTTTGAAGATCAGGCTACGGCCAAGGCCACCTTTGTTGCCGGCAAACGTTGTGCTTTAGGAACGACTGATGAAGTGGGGATGAGTACCACCTTCTTCGCTAATCCGTTCGGACCCGTACAGGAGCAGGCGGCGACACAACCAATTATTGATGCCGTCTTCGACCGGTTATTTGCGGATGACGTTTACGTTGGTGAGATCTTCACGCATCTGGGTAGCGACAAGTCACAGGCTAATCTCAATGCCTCCGCACATAAATTACTCCAAGAATTGCTTAAGTTGTAGAGCGATTCCGTCTTGCCGGCCGCACTGCGGTAGCCTGGAGCGTTCCCACAGCAGGGCCCACCCCTGGCCGCCGGAGCGCGAACATTGTAAGAAATTAAAAAAGGGATTACGTAAGCCAGCAACTGACACACGTAATCCCTTTTTAATTGGCAAGTTTAGTTGAATTGGGCGAGTAATGCGGTCATGAATGCTTGGGCATCTCCCACATAGCCGTAATCAGCAACATCAAAGATTGGTGCGTCGGGGTCAGAATTGACGGCGACAATCGTCTTAGAGTCCTGCATGCCGACCAGGAATTGGACGGCACCGCTGATTCCGAAGTTGATGATCAATTCAGGGTGAATAGTGTTACCACTCTGACCGATTTGATCATCATGGGTGAACCGGTCTTGATCGGTTAATGGCCGTGAGACCCCAATCCGACCACCCAGCTTTTCGGCTAACTGGGTAGCGTGGTTGACCATGGCAGCGCTGGCTGCTCCCCGACCTAGTGCAACCACCCGGCTGGCATCGCCGACCGTTGTAGCCGTGTTAACAACGGGTGTAGCAGCCGTCACTTGTAAGCGATCGACGGGGTGGAAAGTAACCGTGGTGGTCGTGACCTCAGCAGCACCGGCAGCTTCTTCAGCAACGAAGGTGTTTGGCCGCACCGTGACCATTTGTGGTCGACGTTCAGGGATGGTGATTTCGCACATGATATTATCACCGTAGGAAGGTTTTACGGCAATCAACGTTTCGCCATCGTAGCGTAGGCCCAATGCATCGGCGGTCAGTCCAGTCTGGAGCTTTGCTTGTAAGCGAGGGGCGATAGAACGGCCCGTGATGGTAGCACCAAAGAGGACACCGTTAGGCTGATAGGCTTCAACCAGTTGTTGGAGGGCATCAGCGTGTTCAGCGTCAGTAGCCGTTGGGAATCGGTCATCCCGAACGACCCGTATTTCGTCGGGACCGTAGGCTTTTAATTCGTCTTCCAAATGGTCCGTTGTCGCCTCTAACAAGATTACAACCGTTTTGAAGCTGTCACCAGCTAGGTCACGAGCTTTGGTGATTAGTTGTTGGGTGGTGGGTTCAATGTGGTCTAAGCGGCGTTCCGCAATGACCCATAATTCTGGTTTTGACATAGCAGATTCCTCCTTAGATTAATTGACGTTCTTTCAGGGCCTTGATCAGCTGACTAGCGGCTTCACTTGGGGTGCCAGCTAGCGGTGTCAGTTCACGCTTAACGGGTTCTGGGGCATAGACCTTGGTCACAACGGTTGGTGACCCTGATTGGCCCAAACGAGTATCGTCCAAGTCGAGGTCATCATGGTGCCAAACAGTCAGTGGCTTTTCAAAGCTCAATTGAATGTTGCGGGGGGTAGGGTAACGGGGGGTGTTCAACTCACTGCGGACGCTGACTACAGCTGGCAGTTGGGCCACCAGTGTTTGCTTGGTGTCTTCGAGTAGGCGTTCAGCGGTTACTTCGTTGGGACCACTCATCCGCAGGCTAGCTGCATAGGTGATTTGGGGCTGGTTGAGAAATTCAGCTACGATGGGACCTACTTGGCCGGTATCGGCATCGACTGCTTGCCGACCAAAGAGAATCAGGTCGGCGTCGCCAATTTTTTTTAAGGCTTGGGCAATGACGTAACCGGTGGCCAGGGTGTCAGCCCCAGCAAAGGCACGGTCGGATAGGAGGTAGCCAGAGTCGGCTCCCATAGCCATGCCTTCGCGCACAGATTCAGCGTAGTCATCGGGACCCATGGTTAGTAGGGCCACTTCAGCGCCGGTGGTGTCCTTTAGATTCAAGGCCAGTTCAACGGCATTCTTATCAAATGGATTCATTACACCAGCTAAGCCACGACGATCCAAGTTATGGGTCACTGGGTCGATCTTGACGTTGTTGGTTTCAGGAACTTGTTTAATGCAAACCACAATTTTCATGGGGAAACCTCCTATTTGTTAAATTCAGCTTTGGCAATGGCGGACCGCATCTTTTCAACGGTTCCTTCAGCAATTTCCATTGCCCGGGCGTCCCGAATCAGATGTTCGACGGGATATTCCCGACTGTAGCCATAACCAGCTAAGATCTGTAGGGTGTCGTCACCGGCGCTGACAGCAGCCCGTGAACCATGAGCCTTGGCCATGGCTGCTTCTTCGCTATATGGTTGGCCAGCTGCCTTTAATTGCGCGGCCTTTTGGTAGAGCAGCTTCGTTGTTTCTTTACGCATGGCAATGTCGGCAACCTTGCGATGGGTGACCTGCAGGTCAGTCAGCGGCGTATCGCCGGCTTTCCGTTCCTTAGCGTAGTCGGTTGCAATCTTTAAATCGTGTTCCATGATGCCCGTTAACACGGCACCCATCAAGATACGGGCGTCATCGTGAGCAGAATCACCAATAATACCACCGTCGCCAACCTTACCCAGCAAATGATCGTCGTCCACAATGAGATGGTCCATCACAATTTCACCGACCGGGGTGCCCTTGAGACCCAAGAAATCTTCCCGTTTACCAAAGGAAAAACCAGGCATGTCCTGATCAACCACAAATACGGAGAGTTCTTTAGGGGCCGTCTTAACCAGCACACAGTAGACTTGGGCTAGGCCACCGTTCGTAATCATGATCTTGTCACCGGTGATGACCCAGTGGTCGCCCTCACGGGTAGCGGTTGACCCAATTCCCATTGGATTGGAACCACCGCTGGCTTCAGTCATGGAAAAGGCAAAAATTCGGTCAGTGGCTGAAGGGAGTAGGGCTTTTTGCAACGCGGGCGTCCCATATTTGAGAATCTGGTCAATCGTTTTGAAGTGGCCTTCCAAGGTCACCGCCGTACTGGCGTTGCCCCGGGCAATGTGATTTAACACTTTAGCGGTGACTTCTGGTCCGAAGCCTGCACCGCCAAATTCTTGCGGTAGCATAATGCCTAAGAAACCAGTGTCCGTTAGCTTTTGAATGAAGCCGTCAGGAAAATCACCGGCCTTGTCCATAGGCATGTCCTGGGGACTGACTTCCCGTTCCGTGTAGTCGTCGACCATTTGTAACAGGAGCTTCTCTGCGGCAACAGTTGTAGATGGCATAAAAAATTCCTCCTTATTCAATCGTTATTAATTGTGTAAAGTTGAACTATTCGGAATCAGTATAACTAATAATCGATTGATAAGTCCAGTGAAAACGGTTTATTTTTACATATTTTCTAATTCTATAATTATATATCTGTAATTCCATTTATAGGTCAAAATAGTAAAACTGCTAGAAAAATTTTACTAAAATGTTGGCCTTTGGAGCCCGAGTATTATACAATGAAACCGGATTCTTTTTTTGGAGGTGTGATTCACATGGAAATTACGAAGAGCTCAGCTGGGACATTAAACCAGCAAGCAGTATCGAAGTATTTATTGACGAATCAGCAGGGTACTCGGGTAGCTGTCCTGACCTGGGGCGCTACGCTACAGGAATTTAGTGTAGTTGAAGATGGTGAGAAACATAACTTAATTATGAACCGTCCGAATCTGAAGGATTATGACCATAACTCATTTTACTTATGCCAGACACTTGGTCGGGTTGCTGGTCGAATTGCTGGTGCCCAGTTTGAACTGGACGGCAAGACGGTTCACTTGGATGCCAATGAAAAACCCAATGCCAGTCACGGGGGCCCTCACGGATTTACCTTTGTGAACTGGGATGCCACCACTAAGCAGACTGAGGATACAGCCAGCGTTGTGCTGACCCATACGGCAACTGAAGCGGAGGATAAGTATCCTGGAACCATCAAGACGACGGTAACTTTCACGTTGACTGAAGAAAACCGGTTGGATATCACATTTGACGCCGAGAGTGACGCCGCTACCTTGTTCAACCCAACGGTTCACACCTACTTTAATGTGACTGATGATCAACACAGTTTGGACGACCAATGGGTCAAGCTGAGTGGTGATAAGCGTCTGGTTTTGAACCAAGAGAAGATTCCAACTGGTGAAATGATTAAGACGGCCGGAACTGGTTATGATTTCAGTCAACCTCGGACCGTTAAGGACGGGTTGGCTCAGCTGAATCAGGATGGCCACGTTGAATACGATGACGCCTTTGTCGTTGTTCCTAGCAAGGATCAACCAATCGCTGAAATTGGTGACACCACGGGCCATCGGGAAGTGCAGGTTTACTCCGACCGTAACGCGCTGGTGGTCTTCACGGCGAACGTCACCGATGCTGACCGCATGGCCAAGCACGACTACAATGCCTTAGCCATGGAAGCACAGACGTTGCCAGATGCAATTCATCACACAGACTTCGGTGACGTGGTCCTTCCAGCTAACCAACCGGTACAACACACAATCAGTTATCAATACTTACGGAAATAGGGAGAGATTAGAATGAGTTGGCAAGAAAATTATCAGGTTTGGCAACAACAACCAACCATGATTCCTTACATTAAAAAAGAATTGACCGCCATTGCGGACGATGATGATGCCTTAAAGGCCGCTTTCACAGCACCCATGAGTTTTGGGACCGCTGGGATGCGTGGTGTGATGGGGCCTGGAATTGGCCAGATGAACGTTTACACTGTTCGGCAAGCAACTGAAGGGGTAGCCCGGTACTTAGATACGTTGGATGACGCTACGAAGCAACAGGGAGTCGCCATCAGTTTTGACTCCCGGTACCATTCCACTGAGTTTGCACACGAGGCCGCTCACGTTTTAGGGGCGCACCACATTCCTAGTTTTGTTTTCGATGACATGCGGCCAACGCCCGAACTGTCGTTTGCTGTGCGTCATCTGCATACGGCAATGGGAATCATGATTACCGCTAGCCATAACCCTAAGCAATACAACGGGTTTAAAATCTATGGGCCAGATGGTGGTCAGATGCCACCTAAGGCTTCCGACATGATTACTGATTTTGTTCGATCTGCTAAGGACGTCTTTGCCATTGAAGTGGCCGACGAACAAGAATTACGGGCCAATAAGACCTTACAGATTATTGGTGAAAACGTTGATCAACCTTACCTGAAGAACGTTGAGAGTGTGACGATCAACGCCGATCTCGTTCACAGTGTTGGGAAGACCATGAAATTGATCTACACACCATTGCATGGGACTGGGAAAGTTATCGGTGAGCGAGCATTACGTGGCGCCGGGTTTGAAAACTTTACCATGGTGCCTGAACAAGCAATTGCCGATCCCGAATTTCCAACGGTCCCATTTCCAAACCCTGAGTTTTCTCAGGCCTTTGATATGGCGATTGCCTTAGGAAAAAAGGAAGGTGCTGACCTGTTAGTCGCTACTGATCCTGACGCCGACCGGTTAGGTGCCGCTGTTCGTCAACCTAATGGGGATTACCAACTGTTGACGGGGAACCAAATTGCTTCCATTTTGTTGGCTTACATTTTGAAGGCTCGCAAAGCAGCTGGGCAATTACCTGCTGACAGTCGTGTGGTGAAGTCCATCGTTTCTACTGAGTTGGCCACCAAGATTGCGGCTGCTTATGGTGTTGAAATGAAGAACGTGCTGACCGGGTTCAAGTTTATTGCGGAGCAAATCCACCAATACGAAACCAATCACGACCACACCTTCCTATTTGGCTTTGAGGAAAGTTATGGTTACTTGATCAAACCATTCGTTCGTGACAAGGATGCCATTCAGTCAACGGTTCTGTTGGCTGAAGTGGCGGCCGACTACAAGCAACGGGGGATGACCCTGTACGATGGTATTGAGGAACTCTACGCGACTTACGGCTACTTTGCTGAAAAGACGACGTTCGAAGAATTCCCTGGTGTCGATGGTGCCGACCAGATGGCTCATTTGATGAGTGAATTCAGAGAAAACGCGCCAAAGTCCTTTGGCGATAGCAGTATTGACGAAGTGGAAGACTTCTCGACCAGTTTGAAGACGGCAGCTGATGGTACGACCAGCAAGATTGATCTGCCACAGTCTAACGTTTTAAAGTACTGGCTCAGTGATGGTACTTGGATCTGCATCCGGCCTTCTGGGACGGAACCTAAGGTCAAGTTCTACATTGGGACCAGTGACAAGACCGATGCCGCTGCCCAAGCTCGTTTGGCAACTTACGAACAGGCTTTGAAGGCGTACGTCGACTCCGTTAAATAAGATTTGCGAAAAAGGTGTGTCAGCGCGATAAATTTTTATCGTGCTGATTCACCTTTTTATTTAGTTTAGAAGCTGTCCATTTTTGAAATTAAATGGGATAGTGGCTGAAATGATTAAAGCGATACCATTTGGATGAGATCAGGCTTCATCTCGTGAAATAATTCATTTTGAACTAGCCTGCCAATAGCCATTGAATTAAAGTGAAGATTATAGAACCTATAATCCAAGCAAATTGAACTGAAAATGGGGCCCAATAGGGACTTGTAATTTCTGCAGAAACTCTTTAAAATGTTTATGTGAGTTGCTTACAAGGGCAACTAGCTTGATGAAAGTTATTTAGATTGTTAAAAAACATTCAAGGGATAAGAGGTAGAGATCAATGGCTAAGAACAGTAAGAAGTTAACGTTGGACCCCGCTAAGTTTGCTGCTGCCGTGTTAGGTGGGAACGAACAACGCTCAGATGAAGAAAACAAGGTATACATCAAACGTCAATTGACGCTTTACTTGGAATCCGAACTGTTAGCACAAGATTTCAACAACTTAGAAGAATCAGCTTTTGATATGGCCAAGTCCCAAAAGCGTGAAGAAGTCCTGTCTAAGATTATTGAACACCGTTATCACTAAGCAATGATTGCTGTTGCTTCTTCGTTAGGAAATAGCAGGTAGATAATTGTGAAAGCAGAAAAGGTACCGCACAATTTGGTGTGGTACCTTTTCTGCTTTTTTTGGAAATGGATTTTCAAAACTGTGATGGCGAAAGTTAACTTGAAAAGCAGAGCTGGATGTGAAAAGGGTTTACTCACGCATTTACTAAAATTTTTATCATAGAAAAAGCAACCGGTTGCAATGTGACTGTAACGGCTAAAGACACCTTTTTAAGTGTATCAGTGAGCATTGAAAGAGGTTGCAATTTTTAATGGATGTCCTTAGAATAACAATGTAAAGCGCTTACATTTAACTAAAACGTTAGCGCAGTTTTACCGGTCTAGTTAAACTATATTGGAAGATATGAGGTGTTTATAGATGGCTGCAAAGCAGGATGACAAGATTACTTTAGATCCCGTTGAGTTTGCTTCCGCTGTATTGGGGGGCAACGCACAGAAGCCTGGTGAAGAGAACAAGTTGTACATCAAACGGCAACTGACCCTTTACTTGGAAGCAACACTATTGGCTAAGGATTTCAATGGTCTTGAGGAATCACAATTCGATATGGCTAAGGCGCAACAGCGTGAAGCGGTTCTTTCCAAGATTATTGAACATCGTTATCACTAATGTTGTTGTGAATTAACTATCAGGGGTAGAACCCGTTGAAAGGTGTGAAGGAAACAATGGTTAAGCAATATCTATCATATGCTTTAGGGGCGTTCGGACATGATGCCTTCTATGCAACACTTAATACTTATTTTGCTATTTTTGTTACTAGTGCCCTGTTCGTTGGGAACGGCGCGGCTGCTGAAGCTGGGATCGTTACCACGATGGTTGTTGTTATTCGGTTAATTGAAATTGCTTTTGACCCGATGATTGGTGGGATGGTTGATAACACCAATACGAAGTTTGGGAAATTCAAACCCTGGATTTTAATTGGGGCCATCGTCAGTTCCGTTGGGATTATGTTGATGTTCTCCAGCCTGTTCGGGTTGGCTGACAGCAACACGTCGATTTACTTCTTGCTCTTCGGTATCGTGTTTGTCATTATGGATATCTTCTATTCATTTAAAGATATTGCCTTTTGGTCCATGTTACCTGCATTAAGTGTTGATTCTAAGGTTCGTAACAAGTTCGGGACGATTGGTCGTTTCGGTTCAACCTTAGGTTCTCAAGGGGTTATCATTGTGGTTACCCCATTAGTTATCTACTTCTCACAAACCTTCTCAGGTACTCACGGAAGTACACAAACTCGTGCTGGTTGGTTAGGATTTGCTATCGTGATTGGTTTAGTTTCGTTCCTGGGTGCTTTAGCAACCTTCTTCGGAACTAAGGAACAAACAAGCTTAATTCGTGAAAACACTGAAAAGACCCGCTTCCGTGACGTCTTCAAAGTTATTGGTGAAAATGACCAACTGATGTGGTTAGGGTTCTCATACTTACTGTTTGCCTTAAGCTACGTTGTTACGAACTCACTGTTGATTTACTACTTCCGTTACGTTATTGGCAACGCTGCCGCTTATAGTTTGATTGGGGTAATTACCGCTATCTTAGGGATTATCTCAGTTCCACTGTTCCCAATCATTGTTTCCAAGATTACTCGGAAGGGTGTCTACATTGGTGGGATTTGCATGATGTTAGTCGGTTACATTCTGTTTATGCTGGCCGGTACCAACACAATCATGATGTACATTGCCGATGCTATCTTCTTCTTCCCATACCCAATGATCTTCTTGGCCGCCTTGATGACGATCACTGATAGTGTTGAATATGGGCAATGGAAGAACGGTACGCGGAACGAATCCGTTACCTTGTCTGTTCGTCCATTGATTGATAAATTAGCTGGGGCCTTCTCAACTGGGATCGTTGTTATTGCCGCTGTCCACTCAGGGATGACTGGTAATGCCAAGCCTAGCGATATCACTTCTCACGGGATGTTTATCTTCCATTCATTCATCTTCTACATGCCAATGATCTTATTGATCGTTGCTGCCTTGATCTACCAATTCAAGATTGTGCTATCTGAAAAGAAGCATGCTGAAATTGTGCGTGAACTTGAAACGAAGTTGGAAACCGAAAAGGAAGAGGAAGAAGAAGCCGAATCCAAGTAATACGTTAATGTATCAGGGCCTCAGGTGAAAGTGCCTGAGGCTTTTATTTAAGAGCAAAGAAAGCGCTTTAAAATTAATTGACAAGGCCGCTAAAAGCGACTATGATAATTGTAGTAAAGTTTTACTAAAAAATTTATTAAGGAGTTAATCGCCATGGATTTCGCCAGCTTAGCATCTGAATACCAAGAACAATTTAACGTTGCACCAGAACGGGTCTTCTTCTCACCAGGACGAATCAACCTGATTGGTGAATACACTGACTTCAACGGTGGTCACGTTTTCCCAGCCGCTATCAGTATGGGGACTTACGCCGCATACTCAGCACGAGACGACAAGCAATTCCGCGTTTACTCCGCAAACGTTCCTGACGCTGGCGTATTGACGTTCTCACTGGATAACTTAGCCTTCAACAAGGCTGACAATTGGGCCAACTACCTGAAGGGGATGTTGTTCGAATTAGCCAAGCAGAATTTGACCATCGATCATGGGTTTGACCTCTTCGTTCACGGGAACTTGCCAGATGCTTCTGGTTTGTCCTCATCAGCTTCAATGGAAATGTTGATGGGCGAGATTCTTCACGCCGCATACGGCATGAAGCTAGACGAAGTTGAGATGGTTAAAGTCGGTCAACAAGTTGAAAATGACTACTTTGGCTTGAATACTGGGATTATGGATCAATTCGCTATTGGTATGGGTAAAAAGGACCAAGCTATCCTGTTAGATACCAATACTATGGATTACGAATACGCACCCCTAGACTTGGGCGACAACGTTGTGGTTATCATGAACACCAAGAAGCGTCGTGAACTGACCGACTCCAAGTACAACGAACGGCGGGCTGAATGTGAAGAAGCCTTACGTCGTTTGCAAACGAAGTTGGACATCAAGACGTTGGGTGACTTAAACGAGGATCAATTCGACCAAAACGCTTACCTGATCAACGATGAAACGCTGATCAAGCGTGCGCGTCACGCTGTCTTCGAAAACCAACGGACGTTAAAGGCATTTGCCGCTCTGCAAAAGAGTGACTTAAAGAGCTTTGGCGAATTGATCAACGCTTCTCACGTTTCCTTGCACTACGACTTTGAAGTTACGGGTAAAGAATTGGATACGTTGGTTGAAACGGCTTGGAAACAACCTGGTGTCTTAGGTGCCCGGATGACTGGTGCTGGCTTCGGTGGTTGTGCCATTGCTATCGTTAAGAAGGCTAACGTTGAAGACTTCGAAGCTAAGGTTGGTAAGGTCTACGAAGACACTATCGGCCATCCAGCAGAATTCTACGTCGCAGAAATTGCTGACGGTCCTGCCGAATTACAAAAATAACTAATTCGTTTGCCGTCTACGACAAGCAGGACACTGTGAATTCGTTGTTCTGACTGTTGAATGAAGTGGTTCAAAATAACGGTTGCGTAATGTCGTCAGTGGCAAAATACGCGAGCACCTAACGCTGGTGTTGACTGTCACAATTTATTTAACCAATTAACGAATAATCATAAGTAGCGTAAAGTTATTAATGAAACAAAACATAAGAGGAGGAATTGATCAATGACAGTTTTAGTCTTAGGTGGTGCCGGTTATATCGGTTCCCATGCAGTCGATCGTTTAATTAGTAAGGGTTATGATGTAGCCGTTGTCGATAATTTGGTAACGGGACACCGGGCCGCAGTGAATAAAAAAGCACGGTTCTACGAAGGGGACTTGCACGACCAGAAGTTCCTGAACGATGTCTTTGACAAGGAAGATATTGAAGGGGTTATGCACTTTGCTGCCTTCTCCATCGTGCCTGAATCCATGGAAAAGCCTTTGAAGTACTTTGATAACAACACTGCTGGGATGGTTTCTTTATTGGAAGTCATGAACAAGCACAACGTTAAGCGAATCGTCTTCTCTTCAACCGCGGCAACTTACGGTGAACCTAAGCAGATTCCTATCAAGGAAACTGACCCACAAATCCCAACCAACCCTTACGGTGAAAGTAAGTTGATGATGGAAAAGATTATGGGCTGGTCTGACAAGGCTTACGGTATTAAGTTTGTTGCCCTACGTTACTTCAACGTGGCTGGTGCTAAGGAAGATGGGAGCATTGGTGAAGATCACCATCCCGAAACCCACTTGGTTCCAATTATCTTGCAGGTTGCCGCTGGCGAACGGAAAGAACTTTCCATCTTTGGTAGTGACTACCCAACGAAAGACGGGACTAACGTTCGGGACTACGTTCACGTCGTTGACTTGGCCGATGCCCACATTTTAGCTCTGGAATATCTGAAGGCTGGCAATGACAGCAATGCCTTCAACCTGGGCTCTTCAACTGGTTTCTCCAACAAAGAAATGTTGGAAGCCGCTCGGAAGGTTACTGGTAAGGAAATTCCTGCTAAGATGGCACCACGCCGTGCCGGTGATCCTAGCACGTTGATTGCCGCCAGTGACAAGGCCCGTGAAGTCTTGAACTGGAAGCCACAGTTTGACAACGTCGAAGATATTATTCGGACCGCTTGGAACTGGAAGCAAACGCATCCACAAGGTTATAACGATCGGACCGAGGAGACGAAGTAATTATGGCTAAAGACACAATTCAAACTTTCATTGATCACATTGTTTCCTCGCCAGCACCCTACACGGAGCTGGACCGTCAGTACGTGACGAACCGTATTTTTGCCTTGATTGGCGATGGTGTTGCTGCTCAAGCAACTTCTGATGAACCCATCGACTTGGTCAATGCAATGATTCAAACGGCCGTTGACCACGGTAAGATTGAAGATTCTCCGAGTCCTAAGGAGATTCTTGAATCAGAACTGATGGACTTCATGACGCCGCTTCCTTCAGCCCTCAACCGGGGGTTCTGGGACCGGTATCAACAGAGTCCTAGTGCCGCAACTGATTGGTTCTATCAATTAAGTCAAAATAACAATTACATCAAGACGCGTAACATTGCTAAAAATGTGGTCTTTCCAGCGAAGACACCAGCTGGTGAATTAGAAATCACCATCAACCTGTCTAAGCCCGAAAAGGATCCTAAGGCGATTGCTGCTGCCTTGACACAGAAGAAGACCAGTTACCCGTTGGATCAACTTTGCATGACCAACGAAGGGTACTTGGGCCGTTTAGGTTATCCAGCCCGTAGCAACCATCGGATTATCCGGATGATGCTGGGTGGAGAAACTTGGGGCTTCCAGTACTCCCCATACGCTTATTTCTCTGAACACGCCATTTTCTTAGCCAAGGAACATCGGCCAATGGTGATCAACCAACACACATTTACCAACTTGTTGGAAATCGTGCGGACACTACCAACTTACTTTGTTGGCAGTAACGCCGACCTGCCCATCGTTGGGGGATCTATGCTGACTCACGACCATTATCAAGGTGGGAAGCACGACTTTCCAATGATGAAGGCCCCTATCGACCGGAAGATTGACTTGGGTGTGGCTGGCGTGACAGCTGGGGTCGTTAACTGGCCGATGACTGATATTCGGTTAAGCGGGGCTCAACCGGAACCACTGATCAATGCCGCAACCAAGGTCTTGAACAGCTGGATCGGTTACTCCGATGAATCTGTTGACGTTCGGGCCTACACGGGTGATACGCGTCATCATACCATTACGCCAATTGCGTACCGTGACGGTGACGACTACGTTCTGGATTTAGTCCTGCGAGACAACCAGACGTCAGACAAGTATCCGGATGGTATCTTCCATCCGCACCAGGATGTTCAACACATCAAGAAGGAAAATATTGGCTTGATCGAAGTCATGGGTCGCGCTATTTTACCGGCACGGCTGAAGAGTGAAATGGCAGAAGTCACGAAGTACTTGATTGACCAACCAAACAACATTGCGGACATGCATAAAGCGTGGGCTGACAAGATCAAGCAGGACCACCAACTGACGGCAGAGAACGTCACTGAAGTCTTGCACCAAGAAATTGGGAACGTCTTTGCTCGGGTCCTGGCGGATGCTGGGGTCTTCAAACGTGATGCGACTGGTCAAGCTGCATTGGATAAGTTTATTGCTCAAATTTAGTGTACAATGGGTGAATAATCGTTTAAGGGGGTGATGGTAATCGCAGCAACACTAAAGGATATTGCGCAGTCCGTTGGCGTGTCTCTGGCCACTGTATCGCGGGTCTTGAACTATGATCGAACGCTTTCGGTCAGCGAGTCAACTCGTAAACAGATTTTTGAAGTCGCTGAGGAATTGAACTATACCAAGCTCAAGCACCGGGCGTCATCGTCAGCCAAACAGCTGAAGATTGCCATCGTCCAGTGGTATTCGAAGACGAAGGAACTCGATGACTTGTACTATATGTCGATTCGATTGGGCCTAGAGAAGCGTTGCGAACAACGTCACATTCTGGCTACTCGGTCGTTTCAAAATGATTTACAGGCTGTTGATACCGACGTTGATGCCATTATTGCTATTGGTAAATTTAGCCAGCCGCAAGTTGAGTCAATGGCTCAGCTGACACCTAATTTGGTGTTCGTTGACCAGGACCAACTGTGCCACGGGTACGATAGCGTGGTTACAGACTTTCGGTTTGCCGTTAAACAAGTGGTGGACTTCTTCTGGCAACGGGACCAGCGCCGCATTGGCTTGCTTTACGGGACTGAATGGACCACGGATGGCGAACTCGAAGTGATTGATCCCCGGTATAAGGCGTTCAAGCAAGAAATGATGGCACGAGATGCTTTCAATCCTGACTTGGTTTTTGCTGGCGACTACACGAATCATTCGGGCTATCAGGAAATGCAAACGGCCATTGCTCAGTTGGGTGATGGTTTGCCAGACGCTTTCTTCGTCACGAACGATCCGATGGCTGGGGGGGCCTTGAAGGCCCTCCACGAAAACGGAATCGCTGTGCCGGAACGGGTGAAGCTGTTTAGCTTCAATGATACGACGATTGCTAAGTACGTCTTTCCAGAGCTGAGTAGTGTGCACGTCAATACGGAACTGATGGGAGCTACGGCTGTCGACATGGTGGAGAATCGCCTGCAGACTGGTCGTTCAACCGCACAGCGGATTACCGTGGGTACTGAACTGATTCAGCGTGAGAGCACGTTAAAATAAACTGAAATAAGAGCGTTTAGGCCAAATTGGTCTGAACGCTCTTTTGGTGTACGCTGCTGGAATTGTGCCGCCTTCGGCTACACGGGTGGGACCAGCAAATACAGTATTTGCTAGTGGGTGCAGTCAGGGGTGGCTTGAATCTAGATAAATTCTATCGGTTGAAGCTGGTCTATTGTGATTGATGAGTTGTTTTGAGAAAATTTTGGCTGTTTTCCTAGAGGAACGTACAAATTAATTTATTCTGATAGTGTTAGGCTAACTTTTAGTTGTGAGTCAATGTAGCCGGAGGTGGTCCATCTAGGACTTCGACTTGCCTGGCAAAGGGGATTCGAGATCAGTGATCCGTTCACTCCAGGTGAGTAGATTCTCGTAGACAGTTTCCAAATCAGTAGACGCCGTTTCACCGAGTACTTCTTGCCACAAATGTTTCAGCAGGCGGCGAATGCTGCGACTGGCGTCCATACCAGACTGGGTGATGGTGATCCAGATGGTGCGACGGTCGGTCTGATCGGAGTGCCGTTCGATGTAACCCGCCGTTTCTAGGCGCAACATTTCCCGACTGACGAGTCCCTTATTGATAGCTAGTTCATTAGAAATTTGTTTGGCCGTAACGCGTTCGTGTTCGCTAATGAAGAGGAGAAAATTGGCGTTACTGGCATTGAGTTCCGGTAAGGTTAAGTCATGACTGATGGCAGTTTGAAGTCGGCGATGCAGGATGCCAATGAATTTTCCTAGCTGAATAATTTGCATGGGCGCCCTCCTTTTGGCAACAGTATAGCATAGACAATGAAGGGACAAATAGTTTAAAGCCGCGGAGTTTCGTATTGCTTTGGGTGGTCATCGCGCGTACGTGAATTGTCGGGGCCGTGAATGATGGTTGGGTGACCTGAAAAACGACGAAAAATTTTTTTGAAAGGCTCAATCGCGTCACCTATTTAATTGTGTTTGAAGCGAGTTGTTTACTACCCAGTTAGACTTGTGGTTCGATTAGGGGTGGGGAGGGAGGTCAAAAGTTTTACGTGGTTTATCCAATTACAATTAACTGCTGAGAAGGAAAAGTTGCGTGTTCGCCATGCAATATGTTACATAGTCGGTTCCGTCCAAAAGTCTAGGGACAGTTCAATTTTTCTATATGTTGTATTTTTAAACTAAATATTCTACCATATCTAGTATACGGTTGAGACGGGAGTGAATGAGTTTGATGAATACAGCAACGGCGCCAATGGTCACGCTATCGGCGGATTTCATAAAAAAAACACAGGACGAGGTGACCCCACATTGGGGTGAATTAGGTTGGGTCACTTACAAAAGAACCTACGCACGGTGGTTACCTGATCAGCAACGGACTGAGGAGTGGCCCGAGACGGTTAAACGCGTGGTTGAGGGCAATATCAACCTCGACCCACGGTTACAGGCAGATTCAGTGACTGATCAGGTGGTTGCAGACTTAACGCAAGAGGCTCAGAACCTCTACCGGTTAGTCTACGGATTGGCAGCGACACCATCCGGTCGGAATTTATGGATTTCGGGAACGGACTATCAACACCGTAACGGTGATGCCCTCAATAACTGCTGGTTTATTGCCGTGCGACCACAACCATATGGTGACAGTCATCTGGTTCCGAACTACTTGGAACAGGACCAGCTAGCGGTTTCCATGCCTTTCTCTTTTATGTTTGATCAACTTATGAAGGGTGGAGGGGTTGGCTTTTCCGTAACCCCCAACAATGTGAGTCAAATGCCCCGGGTGGACCGACAGATTGACTTAACCATTGTGATCGATTCCCAGAGTGCTTCCTATGACGCCTCAGTGGCGCTAGGAGCCACTGACCGGACTGACTGGATGCAACGCCATTCATTAGCGAAGACGCGTTACTATCGGCTCCCAGATACTCGTGAGGGCTGGGTGTTGGCCAACGCCAACATGATTGACGCTCATTTTAATGCCAGCAATTCGGAGGGGCAAACGCAGGTCGTCTTAGATATCAGTGATATTCGTCCTAAGGATGCGCCAATCCACGGTTTTGGTGGGACGGCGTCCGGGCCAATGCCACTAGTGGAGATGCTCTTTGATATCAACCAGATTTTAAATGATGCCGCTGGCCGGAAGCTGACTGCGGTCGATTGTACGGACATGGGAAACTTAATCGGGAAAACGGTCGTTGCCGGCAACGTTCGGCGGTCCGCTGAACTGGCCTTAGGTGGCGCTGAGGACGATGATTTCATTACCATGAAACAAGACAAGGATAAGTTATACCATCACCGGTGGGCGTCTAATAATAGTGTGGCAGTGGACAGTCAGTTTGCCGACTATCAGCCAATTGCAGATTCCATTCAGCATAACGGGGAACCCGGGATTGTGAACCTCGGACTGTCACGTGACTATGGTCGACTGATTGATGGCCGGCAACCTGGGATCGATGGCGAAGTTGAGGGCACCAATCCCTGTGGTGAAATCTCCCTGAGCAACGGTGAACCTTGCAACCTATTTGAAGTCTTTCCCAGTGTGGCCGAGGAACAGGGGTGGCAATTAGAAGATGCTTTTGAATTAGGAGCTCGTTACACGAAACGGGTAACCTTTAGTCATTATGACTGGGAGGTTTCCCGGAAAGCTATTCACAAGAATCGGCGAATTGGGGTCTCCATGTCCGGAATTCAGGATTGGATTTTAAAGACGTTCAGGCAACGCGTCGTGACCGGGTTTGAAGCCAAACAAGATGCTGAAACCGGTCGGACGTTCATGCAGCCCATCTATAATCAAGCGGCAGTCAAACGATTCAATGACCTCTACGCGGCAGTTGTACAAGCAGATAAGACTTATTCCGAGACGCTGGGATGCCAGCCTTCAATTAAGCATACGACGGTCAAACCCTCTGGAACGGTAGCCAAGTTGGCGGGCGTGTCAGAAGGAATGCATTTCCATTATTCTCGTTACCTGATTCAACGGATTCGGTTCCAGGATAGTGATCCGTTGTTGCCCGCTTTGAGAGCCTGTGGTTATAAAGTTGAACCAGATGTTTATAGTCAAAATACCATGTGTGTGGAATTTCCAGTCAAGGCGGCGCATGCAGACAAATCAGCGTTTGCTTCTGCTGGTGAGGTCTCCATGGCGGAACAATTTGCAACGCAGGCATTTCTCCAGACCTACTGGTCCGACAACGCAGTTAGCTGTACCGTGACGTTCCAACCTAAAGAAGGCGCAGAAATCAGTCGGCTACTGCTACAGTACCGGCAAACAATTAAGTCGACGTCACTGTTACCTTACAGTGGGGCAGACTTTGATCAGGCACCTAAAGAACCCATTGATGAAGCAACTTATCACCAAAAGCGGGCCGAGATTTCAGCGGACGTGGCGGTTAAGTTTGCTGAAATGATGGGACATCATGATCAAAAAGATGTTGAATTGGTGGATCAATCTGATTGCGCCAGTGGCGCTTGCCCAATTCGGTAGACAAGTGAAACAGGTGACTTGAGGACGTAGATTGAGGTGCAGAACGTGAAGATTTATACGCGTGTAGGTGATCAAGGATTGACGAAACAAGTCAGTGGCCGAATGGTACCAAAGACGGACGCTCAAATTGTGATGCTTGGCGATATCGATGAACTACAGTCATATTTGGGCGTGGTTATTGCTAGTCTGGGCAATGCTCACATAACGCTTGTGGCCGAACTAATGACAATTCAACGTCGACTATACACGCTAGAAGCGGACGTGAGTATTCAACGGCATGCGAAAATGACGGCTGCAGATACGACTAATTTGGAGGAACGCATCGACTGGTACGTGGACCGCGTCCCGGAACTGAAGGGGTTCATTTTACCAGGCGGTTCGCAAGCCGGTGCTCAGCTACAGGTGGCACGCACCGTTGCGCGTCGAGCAGAGCGATCCGCAGTGGCGTTGCATCGCCAACAACCGCTGGCGGCGCCTATTCTGACATACTTGAACCGGCTGTCAGATTATCTATTTGTCCTGGCGCGCTATGTGAACGTCCGGGATGGCTATCAGGAACAACCAAGCAAGTTGGATGAGTGAGTCGGCGGTAGGCCTCAGCTAGATTAGGTGAGTTGTGCAGGGTGGATTTAGCACCGTCCAGATTGTTTGGGGATTAATGAGTCTGGTATTTGTTGGTCATATGGCTATACAGTACAGCGGATGCTAACTAGTTAGACAGATTGCCTTTCTAGGCGCTATGACCCTTAAACTATTTGTGATTAATTACGTAAAAAAAGGGTCTGGGACAAAAGTCCCAGACCCTTTTTGCACTCCGAACGTATATGGTCGAAACGTGCGCCAAAAGGCAGTCAACTCCGCTTAACCCCGATAGACAAACAATCCAAAATCGGGATTATTCGTCTATCGACGTTAATGCTCATTGACTAACCGCCTTCTGTCCCACTCTCTTTTTGTTTTACTAATTTTTACTGTTCTACCAGATCTTAACACGGTCGGCAGGGGCCAAATACATCTGGTCACCTGGCTGGACATTGAAGGTCGTATAGAAGTCGTCGAGATTTTTGACCTGAACGTTAGCCCGTAACTTAGCAGGAGCGTGGACGTCGATCGACAACAGTAGTTGCATGTATTCTGTGGTGGCTTTCATCCGCCAAACGTTGCCCCAATTGATGAAGAACGCCCGGAGGTCAACGTCATCGCTTGATTTAGCGGCCTCTAAGGCACAGCTTAGACCACCGGCGTCGGCAATGTTTTCGGAAACGGTCAGTTGGCCGTTGACCTTTTGACCGGCAAATTCAATGCCATCAAATTCACTGATCATCGCCTTAGCCAGGTCCTTAAAGTGGGCTAGGTCGGCTTCCGTCCACCAATTGTGGATGTTCCCAAATTCATCAAATTGGGAACCGTTATTGTCAAAGGCGTGGGAAATTTCGTGGGCGATGACGGCCCCAATTCCCCCGTAGTTGGCACTGCTAGATTGCTGGAGGCTGTAGAATGGTGCTTGCAGGATGGCAGCTGGGAAGACGATTTCATTGTTGGAAGGGGAGTAGTAGGCGTTCACTGTATTGGCGCTCATCTCCCACTTCTTCCGGTCAACGGGTTGACCCCAGTGGCCGAAGTGGTTGGCAATGATGGTTTCGGTAATGGTTTGCAGGTTATCATACAGTGAAGCCTGTTCGTCAATCTTGAACTTGCTGTAGAGGGCGTCGATAGAGTCTGGGTAGCCCACTTTGATGGTCAGCTTTTGCAACTTCACGATGGCCTTTTCACGAGTGTCTGCACTCAGCCAATCATTGGTCTTTAACCGTTGTTGGTAAACGTGGGTCATCTTGAGGACCATCTGCCGGACGTCTTCCTTGGCTGTTTCACCAAAATATTTACGTCCATAGTAGTCACCAACAACTTGACCAAATGTGCCAGTGGCCAGGTAGTAAGCCGCTTTTTTCTGGGAACGAGCTTGCTTCTGACCGGAAAGTGCCCGGCCATACGTCCCGCCAACCTGCCGGAATTCTTCAGTTAAAGCACCACTGGCAGATAGGACGGTCTTCACCAGCATCCAGCTCTTAATGGCGTCAAAGTTAGCCGGTGCCAGAATGTCGTTGGCTGCATCAAAGAAGAGTGGTTGGGGCAGGATAACTTGTTCAGGAACATCGTTAATAACGCCCTTGATGGCGGCAGTCAAGTCAATATTAGCTAATTTGGCGTCAACGTCTTTCAGTGGGAATGGATTGTACATCTTGACGTAGTCGGCTGATTCTTCAGCGAATTTTACGTGAGGGGCAATCTGAGCATCAAAGTCTTTCGCTTGTTCCACGATGGTCGTGGCTTCGGCTTCGGCATAGCCCGCCAGTTGTAAGAGCTTGACGGCCGTCTGGGTAAAGATGGGCATCAGTTGCTTGGCTGCGGAGTTGTCTTTAGCGTAGTAAGTCTTGTCTGGCAAGAACAGGCTAGGGGCGTCAACGTACAGGGCGTAGTGACTAGTGTCCTTCATGTCGGGTTCTACACCCAGGTCGATTGGCACTGGAAGCCCCTTTTGGTACCATTCCACTAAGTGAGCATTCAAGTCAGTGAAATCCTTGAGGTTGGCAATTTTAGTCAGCCAAGGCTTTAGCGGGGCAGTCCCATCGTTTTCGCGCCGGTCAAAGTCGCTAGCTAGGGCGTATAGTTTTTTAAATTCGGCCATTTCGGAATTGGCGGGGGCCATCTTACCCGCTAAGAGGTCGGCAAAGTCAGCCATCAGAGTGTGCTCGATATTGTCGACTAGGTCCATGAACCCACCAGTTGAGGCGTGATCGGCGGGGATGGTAGCCTGCTCAGCCCACTTGCCGTTGACCGCGTCATAGAAGTCCTGGGTCAGTTTACTTTCGTCTACGGGAAACGCTGATGTTGAGCCACTGGCAGAAGCATCAGACGTGAAATGATTAAGTCGCATACGGAATCCTCCTTGATTTTTCGTGTTACCTCAAAGGTTAAACCATTTGATGAGAAAAGGGAATTTTTTTGACACCCAGTTTTTAGTTGGTCAACTGGATTAGTGGGTAAACCAAAACGTGAGCTAGCGAGGTTGCCCACTAACTCACGTTGGTTCTATTCTGTTGTGATGGGTCACGACCTACTTATCGCCCAGTGCCTTCCGTTTTGTACGGAGAACGGGTCGCTGGAATTTCGGCCGGGTCCGATCCCAAACAGCAATATTTTGCTGATATTGCGTGAAGAATTCATTGATGTCGCCAGCAGTTAAGCTCGTTGGAATTTGTTCCCAAGCCGCTGCACTCTGCAGGAACGCCTGACGAATGTCATTTTCAATCGCCGCCCCCTTAGGCGTTAGCCGCAGGTACTTCACACGGCGGTCATCCAACTTAGCCTCTTGTTCAACAAAACCATCCAACAGCAGTGCCCGTAATTTTCGAGCAGCCGCGGAACGGGTGGTACGGGTCGAATCGGCCAGTTCGCTCAGCGTGATATTGCGTTGCTCATGAATTTGTTTCAACAGCAGGTACTGTTCAAAGCTGACCGAGTACTGACCCGTCACCTGTTCAGCGGCATTGATCAGTACGCGAAAGATCTCGCGGTATTGACGTAGAAATGTTTCGAATACTCTTTCTTCGTTTTGCATGATAACTCCCCCTAGGAAAACGAATTCAGCCGATTTGGTGCAATTTGCTGGTAAAATGACCAGCATTCTTCACTAACTCAGCATACCGTTATTATGCGGCCTGACGGGTGGGGATAAAAACAATTGCGCTTATCCACTGTGATTAAGAAAGGTCAGCTTGTTTTCTAAATCAAGGTGGGAAAGGAACTTAGTTGCTGGCAAAATAAAATCCGCTCATCCTACTGACGTAGCGGGGATGAGCGGATTAAGAGAGTTATTTTAAAGGTTGAAAGGTCGAAAACTGTTATCAAACCAAGAATAGCAAGGTGATATAGACTTAAAACTAGTCTGACCCATCCACCTACGGCTGTCAGAGATTCTGCCTGCTGTGGGGAACGCCTGCGGCCTGAAAAGCGGTCCTGCAGCCCGGTTTGAATCCTGGAAAAACCACCAGTCTCCAAACACGTCCCACGCGGTAAGCTGAAAATCGGCTAACACCGTCGACACAGTAGGCATTCACCCTGGCGACCGGAAGCGGCAATCAACGTTCGCCCACCAGCAAAGCTACTTCGTCATGTAGATGTAGAGATGATCGGTGGAGAAACCAGTGTTGAACCGCACGCCGTTCGACCGAATCGTCTTGGTCGTCGTAGAGCTACTGTTCTTTTTGGCATCTTTCAGGACCTTTTCAAACTTTTTGATCACGTACTTAGGTTTAGCGTTGAGTGAACCGCCCAACAGAGCGAAGGTGGTTCCAAAGTCCTTTTGGCCAGTTTTCGTCTTCATTTGTTTAGTGGGCGTGATCAGTGCGAGACCCATCAACTTGCGAGCTTGAACGTTGCCCCGGACGGTAACGGCTTTGGTGCTGATCAGGTTTTTCACACCAGCGGTCGTGTCAGTTGGCAAGAGCTCATCCTTAGCAGCTTTTTTGGCTGTGGCCATCTGTGCTTGAAGCTGCTTAGCAGCGGCTTGTTGCTTTTGAACGGCGGCGGCAGCTGCGGTAGGGTTCGTCTGAGCAAGAGCAGCTAACTTCTTTTTAGTAGCAGCTTGGGTCTTTTGCGCACTAGCTAATTGCTTTTGAACCTTTGCTGGTAAGTGGGTAGCAATCACCATTTGATTGTACTTTGCTGCGAATTTTTTGTAGTTACCTAAGGCAGTGACGTGCTTCACCGAAACGGTTTTGTGTGCCGTTCCGGCAGTAATTTTGACTTGTTGGTCCTTGGTCGCGGTTGGAACTTGGAAGAAGTAGGTGCCACCGTTAACCTCGGCCTTTTGTTTCCGACCACCATCGATTTGGTAGTTGACCGTTTTAGACTTGGCATTACCTTTTACCACAGCGGTCAGTGCGGTTGGGTGATAACTGCTTTTATTGGTGGTGAGCTGGTTACTAGAGCAGCCGGCTAGGGTCAAAGCTAAGAGTCCTAGGGCGCCCAACAGAAACTTTTTCATTTTATATCCATCCCTCAGTGATTGATTTACTCGACTTATCTTACCACAAAGTACTGATTATGCGGGTGATGATATTCCCAAGATTTTCAGGAATAAATTAAATCGTGAAAAATGACGCAAAGGTCTTTTATGCGGTCGAAAGAATTGGTATGATTAAGGTGTTGAAAGCGATATCACCTAGATGGTTTACTATGGAAAGGACGGGATATTATGTATGAACGGATTTTAGTACCAATGGATGGGAGCAAGAACGCCCACGCTGCGTTGGTGGAGGCTACCAACTTGGCTAAGCAACTCGGTTCCAAACTGTTCATCGTGTCCGTCGCCAGTGATCAGACTTACGCCCACTACGGTGCAGAATTTGGTAGCGAAATCGTCACGCACTTTAAGGAAGACGCTGCGAAGTTTTTGGAGAGTGCCGTAACGGAAGTCGAAGCACAGGGCGTGGCAGTCGAGACGAGCTTTAAAGTTGGGTTACCAAAGCCAACCATCGCACAAACCTTACCCGCAGAATTAGGAACGACGTTGACGGTGATTGGTCGTTCAGGGGCACATGGCATTGGCCGGGCAATCATGGGTTCCACCACTAGTTACGTGGTTCATCACTCTAAGACCAGCGTGTTAGTGGTCGACTAAGTAGCATCTGGTTTTGCAATTATATCCTCAAAATAGGGGTTCCTGGTCAACCAGTCACTGGCCAGGAACCCCTTTATGCTTTTTGAGCAAACAAAAAAGCCACTGACAGTGTCAGTGACTTTTCTAGTAAAGGCGTCAGACTACTTCTTGTTCTTTAACCAACGTTGTAAGTCTGAAATTTCGTCGCGTCGCTTCCGGTCCTTTTTACGGTTAACCTTCCGACGGCCTTGAACGCCATTTGGATGTGCTTTTCTCATTGTAAAAACCCTCGCTTAATTAAAATAACAATCGTGTGTTATTCTACTGGATATTCTCACAAAATGCAAGCCCCTCGCGGGATTAAGCAATTTCAGACTGCCTATTAGCGTTGACGGGCCGCGTTTGCTGTGATTTGCTTAAAATTTTTTATCCAGCCCTGGAGACCCCACGGAAAGTGGTATATTGGAATTAATTCGGTAAATGGCGTAAGAAGGGACGGGGAACATGCAAGTGATGAGAGAGAAACGGGTGCAGGGATGGCTCTGGCTTCTAGCGCTAGTCATCGGGGGTCTCCTGGTATGGGGAACACAGCACAATGCTGGTCTCTATCATGATCCCATTATGAAGGTCACCCAGGTTAAAACGGGGCGGGCAACGAAAGAGACTGATGATTTTCACAATCAAGATTATCAGGTGAAACAGATATTGACCGGCCACATCTTGAACGGGTCTTTCCGGGGACGGCCGTTGACGGTGACGAACACCTATTCACAATCTGGTGCGATGGATCAGCGTTATCACGTTGGGAGCCAACTATTTGTGGTCGTTCATCAACACACTGGTCAAAAGTTAACGGCAACAGCTAAGGATGTGAAACGGGACACGCCCTTACTGACTATGATTTGGGTCGTCGTGGCGTTACTGCTCTTAATTATGCAATTCAGTGGGTTCATGGCCTTCCTTAGTGTTGCAGCTAATGGGGTGCTGTTTTTGATTGCGATTCTTTTGAATGGCTCAACTCAGGGGGCACAGGTGCTGTGGATCTTCGGGAGTTTGGCCATTGTGTTTGCCACCCTCACATTGTGGTTGGTGTTAGGCGCAAACCGGCAAATGGTGATTACGTTGGCGACTACGTTGGGTGGAACGGCTTTTTCAATTGTCGTGGCACTGTTGGTCTTTCATTTCACACATGAGCGGGGGATGTACTACGAATCCATGCAGTACGTGACGCAGTTGCCTCGACCACTGTTTCTGGCAGAGACCCTTTTGGGCTCCCTAGGAGCGGTCATGGACGAGTCCACGGATATTATCTCATCACTCTTTGCGTTGAAGCGTGAACGGCCGGAGCTGTCCGCCAATCAAGTATTTAAATCAGGTCGGCAGATTGGGAGTACAATTATGGGGCCACTGATTAACGTGCTATTCTTTATCTTCGTAGCTGATACCTTTCCAATGGCCATGCTGTACTTAAAAAATGGGAATAGTTGGGGCTACACCTTCTCAATGAATATGTCGATGGGCGTCGTTCAAAGCCTGATCAGTGGGATCGGTATCGTGCTGGCAGTTCCATTGGCCAGCTTCCTAGCTAGTCGATTCATGGCGAAGAAGGTGATTGCATGAGTACGATCAGTACCTTGGGATTAATTCTGTTAATTTTGATGATTTTAGTCGGTGGTAAAGCGGGGGCGCAGTCATTTCTAGCATTGCTTCTCAACTTTAGTCTGTTGTTCCTAGCAATCGTTCTGGTGGCATTTCACTTCTCGCCACTGATTGTCACCCTGGTGACGGGGATGCTGGTGTTGGCCTTGACCATCTTCATGAGTAGTGGGGATGACTTATCCAGCACAGTGGCCTTCATCGCGTCAGCGGTGGTGCTAGTCGTCCTGGTCGTGGTTATTGTCCCAGTGGAACAGTGGGCCCTCGTTCAAGGGTTCGGACCAGAAGATAGTGAAGACCTTGAGGGATTATCCGTCTTGGTGGGGATCAGCTTTGTACAGGTAACCACCGCTACGGCTATTCTAAGCACGCTAGGGGCGATTGCAGAGGCAGCTATGGCAATTGCTGCTGGTCTTAGTGAAATCCTTGAGCAGCATCCTCAGGTGGGTTTAAAGGCCCTGATGGGTGATGGTATCGCCGTCGGTAAGCAAATCATTGGTACGACGTTTAATACCTTGTTCTTTGGGTTCTTTGGTGGATTCCTAGCACTGTTTATCTGGTTTACCGGCGTCCATTACTCGTTCGGTGAAATCCTAAATGATAAAATCCTTGTTTCAGAAATCTTGATGATTTTGTTTGCCATGGTCAGTGTTATTTTGACCGTGCCAATTACGACTTGGGTCATGACCCGCGCCGTAGCTGGTCAGCGTAAGCGTGCTGATAAAGCTAACCAGGGTGAGTAACTAGTTGATGCTTAGACTCGGCTTGCTCCGGCGGTTCAAGACGGGGCCAGCTGTGGGGGACGCTTCAGCCAAAGAGCGGGCTTCTCGCTCGACTTGAAGCCACGGGGCCCACGTGTCTCCAAGCTCGCCCGTGCTGTAAATTGGCAAAAAAACTGCCAATTAACACCACTTTCACGGTTGGCCCCGTCCTGGGCCGCCTACGCTAACATAGTGTAAACTGATAGGTCGTTTACAATGGTTAGTATGATCACTGGCTGGTTGGCTCTAGTGGGATGTTTAAGAGTTATAAAATATGATTAAAGTAGTCGTCGATAATCTCAAATGAGAGGTGTCGACGACCTTTTTGTAGGCAATCAATTTAAAGCTTATGGCAGTGCAGTGGCCTTTGATGACAATGTCAATTAGTATTGATGCCATTGAGTGTGTCGGTCCGCACTGATAAGGTGGCAGTGTTCAGTCAAAGCGGAGGTGGTCAGGGGTGGGGCCGGCCGTGAAAATGGCGTTAGCTAGTGGTCTACTAGCTTACGGCATGGGCGACTTTGAAGACAGATGGGCTGTCCTGGCTTCAAAGCGAGCGAGAAGCCCGGTTCTCAGGCTGAAGCGTCCCCACGGCCGCCCCCACCCCTGACCGCCGGAGCGGTCATTTTCGCGTGTTTTAGCAATCACTTTTACATTTAAGAATAAAAAACGGCCATCCAAACAGTGGATGGTCGCTAGGAATGTTAAATTTAGTTGCTGCTACTTACTGAGCTAGTGCTAGAAGAACTAACAGAGGATTCAGTAGCACTTGAACTATTAGCCGCGTTGCTTTCAGAACTGGCACTAGCGTTGGCCGTCTCCGTGACAACGTCTTGAATGTTCGTCAGATTACCAGAGTAAACCCAGTAACGGGTCTTACTGGTCGTGTTCTTAGAAGGCTTGATCCGGTACCACATGGAACCGTTGCTCTTCTTAGCAGTCATGTCGACGCTGTAAGATTTACCAACCTTAGGCGAAATCTTGGACCAACTTTGACGCTTGGCGTTCTTGTTGGCACCCTTGACGTGGTTGTACAGGTAGTACTTGGTGTACTTGCTGCTCAACTTGGCTTCCTGGTCAACGGACTTGTAGGTTGCACTGGTCATCTTCGTATGCTTAGTTGAGTTCATGTCGTTGTAATACATTTTGACCATCTTGTAAAAGGCGGCCATGGTGTACTTTTGACCAAAGTACCTCTTACCAGCAGAGGCGTAGTAACCGATTGGGTCGGTATGCGTTGAACCACCAAGCTTGTGAGCTACGGCCTTATGGGACCAAACAGTTCCCTTGTAGTCGTAAGCGGCATCGTTAGGCTTTAAGTTGTACTTGTTCAGAAGATAAGCCGTGTACCAAGAGGCATTAGCAATCTCGTGGGCAAAGGCGGACTTACTGTGAACTTCAACTTGTTCAAATTGAACATAGCGGGCGTTACCAGGGTAACCAACCCCCCAAGCTAAGTAATCAGTGTTAGCAATGTTGATGATTCGAGAACCATCAACGAAACTGTGAACGAAGGCGTTGTTATAGTTACGCTTCATGTAAGCAATTTCGTTATAAATGGTTGAAGATGGGTTGGCCGTTTCGTGAACGACGACCCCTTCTGGTTTGCCTTTACCATGACGATACTTGTTCTTAGGAAAGCCACTCCAAATGCTCTTAGTTACTTTAGCAGGCTTGATTTTCTTGCTACTAATATAGTTATTGACCTTTGACGATGCAGCGTCAGCAGTTGTCATTGACGTGGCACCAAAAATACCGATAGCCCCTAGTGCGGCCACTGCAGTTAAAACGACTTTGTGCATTTTCACCCTAATCATCCTCGTACTTTCTTTTCTAAATTTAAGGGACCCTCTAGTGGGTCGTTTACTCGACTTATTTATCATTCGTTATCAACTATAAACATTATTAGACGCCTAGACAACCGCCACACGGGGCCTCAGAGCCTATATTACGATGGTAATAACGAGTACCGCGGCGTTTGTTCGCCGTGTTTTCAAATAGATTAAAACTTTACGACACCTGTAACGTCCTTGTAATATTGTTAGACCGGGCTTTATAGCAAGTCAAAAAACGACATTCCACCAAATGGGAGAAATGCCGCTCTGGGTAGGATGGTGCCGGTTACTTTTCGGCTGCCCAAGTTTGCCGGGTCGGGTCGATGTGGAGCTTTTGCTGACACTCTGGACACAGCCCGTAGACTTCGACGTGGTTACTGGTAATCAGGTAACCCGTTTGTTTTTTTGCTTCCGCGTTCAGGGTCGCTTCAATTTGATCGAAGGCGGGGGTGAAGACATCCGTAATTTTACCGCAGTTTTCACAGATAACATGGTAGTGGGGACGACCATAGAAGTCGTAGCGAATGCCACCTTTGTCATTGGGAAGTTCAATGACGATGCCCAGGTCGACTAATAAATTTAACGTGTTGTAGACCGTGGCCATACTGAGGTTAGGTAGTTGCTCAGCCAATGCTGCGAAGATGGTTTCGACAGCTGGATGGTTATGGTGAGTCACCAAGTAAGTTAAGATGATTTGACGTTGCGGGGTCACCCGGACGTGGTGTTCCTTCAGGGTCTGTAGGGCCTGATTTAAAAGTTGTTGCTGACTAGCCAAGGTTTTCCCTCCTTTTTAGAATGAATCTAGTTTGACTCTATTAAACCACATTTTGACGAGAGTGCCAGTGTTCTGCTTACTTTAGAATTATTTGTCATTAAAATGAAATTTTTTAATCATGATCATTTACTTTGGGCGGTCAAAGAGTACAATGGATTTGTTGTTAAGTAATAACGATTCTAAATTACTCAGAAATTGTTTGTTGTCCCAAACTTTTATTTACAACACGTGTTAAGATAGATGGGAACAGTTTGTGTGTAAATTCAGGGGGTAGATATGATGAAAAGAAATAAGAAGCCGGCGACACTGGCCCAACGAATCAATGTTTTACGGGCGAGCGTGATGGGTGCTAACGATGGTATCCTGTCCGTTGCTGGGATCGTTGTGGGGGTTGCTGGGGCGGCCACTAGTAGTTTTGCAATCTTTATTTCTGGCATTGCCGGTATGATTGCTGGTACGGTGTCCATGGCAATGGGGGAGTATGTCTCCGTCAACACGCAAAAGGATGCGCAGCGCAAAGCGATTGAAACGCAGACCGCGGCATTGGACGACGATTATCAAGGTGAGGTTGATTTCATCCGAGAAAAATACATCGCGAGTGGCATCAAGCCGGAATTGGCAACTCAGGCTACTAAGGAAATGATGGCCAATGATCCACTTAAGGCTAGCGTTCGGGAGCGGTTTGGATTTAACGTTGGTGAGTATACCAACCCATTTTCAGCAGCGATTGCTTCCATGATCTCTTTTCCAACTGGGTCAATCTTGCCTTTGGTGTCAATTAGCCTGTTACCAAAAGACTGGCGGATTCTCGGAACGTTTATTGCAGTGGTGATTGCGTTGTCGATTACCGGCTACGTGGCCGCTACGTTGGGGAACGCCAATCGCCGCAACGGGACTATGCGGAACGTAATCGCTGGAATTTTAACGATGCTCGTAACCTACGGCATCGGCCATCTATTTGCCTAGGGGGGTTCGAAGATGGAAGTAAACGAAGAGGTTCACGAAAAAAAACAGAAGAAACAAAAGCAACACCAAACTATGGATGAAAAATTAAACACGTTGCGGGCTGGTGTGCTCGGTTCTAATGATGGGATTCTAACCGTCGTTGGTGTATTGTTCAGTGTTGCCGCTGCCACGACTAACCAATTTACGATTTTTATTGCGGGATTGTCTGACCTACTAGCTTGTGCGTTTTCGATGGCTTCTGGTGAGTACGCTTCGGTTAGTACACAAAAGGACACTGAAAAAGCTGCAGTGGCCAAGGAACAGGCTTTGTTGCAGAGTAACTACGCTGATCAACAGGCTGCTGTTCAAAAGTTCTATGAGGAACGGGGCGTTACGCCCGAAACGTCTTTGGCGATTGCACAGGATCTGATGCACAAGGATGCATTGGCTACGGTGGTCAATGTCAAGGAAGATATTCAGTTGGGGCACTACATGAATCCTTGGGATGCAGCCTTTTCTTCACTGATTGCTGCTTCACTAGGAGGCACGTTCCCACTGGTTGCCATGACACTATTCCCGGCGGCAACGCAATGGCCAGCGACCATTGTGGCCGTGCTGTTATCCGTAACGTTGACGGGATACCTGAGCGCTAAGCTGGGACACGGGTTAGTTAAAACAGCCATTATTCGTAACGTCATTGTCGGTATCATTACGATGTTTATTCACTATTACGTCGGTCAATTCTTCTAATGGAATTCCAGGATTCTTAACATTTTGGCGGGGACGTAGTGTACAATGGGACAAACATCTCTGTGAAAGTGAGGAAACTGGCATGAAGCGCAAAATGAGTTTATTTTCTTTGATCATGTTAACGCTGAGCGCCATCATTGGGTCCGGCTGGCTATTCGGCGCGGGGATGGCTGCTCAGATTGCAGGACCTGCTTCAATTCTATCCTGGATATTGGGGGCCGTTGTGATTGGCCTGATTGCATTAAATTACATTGAATTAGGGACCATGTTCCCGACGAGCGGTGGGATGAGTCAATACGCCGCTTTTTCACATGGTCCGTTACTGGGGTTTGTCGCCGGTTGGTCGAATTGGTTGTCACTCCTGACGATTATTCCGATCGAAGCCGTGGCGGCGGTGCAGTACATGAGTTCCTGGCCCTGGAGTTGGGCTAATTGGACGCGGGGGTTTCTTAAAGCTGGTAATATTACCAACGAAGGATTAGTCATTGTCTTTCTCTTTATCTTGGCTTTCACCCTCTTAAACTTTTGGTCAGTCAAGTTGCTGACCCGGTTCACCAGTTTTATTTCGATGTTTAAATTATTGATTCCAACGTTGACCATTATCGTGTTGATCTGGACGGGTTTTGAGACCCAAAACTTTGCCCACGCGGCGGGGTTCATGCCAAGTGGTAGCGCGTCAATCTTCTCAGCAACCACAGCTGCGGGAATCATCTTTTCCTACAATGCCTTTCAAACGACCATTAACATGGGAAATGAAATTGAACATCCGGAGAAAAATATTTTTTGGAGCATTGTGATTGCTTTTGGTATCAGTGCCATTATTTATACGATGCTCCAGGTGGCCTTCATTGGGGCCGTTCCTGCTGGGAACCTCGCCCATGGTTGGCACGGTGTGAACTTCCAGTCGCCATTCGCAGACATTGCGATTCTATTAAACTTAGGTTGGCTGTCGACACTGCTGTATCTGGACGCATTCGTGTCGCCGTTTGGAACTGGCGTTTCCTTCGTGGCCACTACTAGTCGGGCGTTAGCTGCCATGACTGGGAGCAAGCACATGCCGACCAAATTGGGTGAAGTTAACCGCAAGTATCAGACGCCGCGGCGGGCCATGGTCGTCAACCTGTTGCTAGGGGTCGTACTGGTCGCTGGATTTCGGAATTGGAGTGCACTATCCAACGTGATTTCGACGTCTACGCTGATTGCTTACCTGACGGGGCCAGTCACGGTGACGGCGTTGCGGCGCCAAGCGCCCAACTTTATTCGGCCATTTCGCCTCCATGCGGTACACTGGTGGTCACCACTGGCATACATTTTGGCTAGTCTAGCCATTTATTGGGCTAAGTGGCCAACCACTATTGAAGTTTTTGGGGTCATTGCCCTGGGACTAGTTTTCTACGTTTATTATGAAGTACGACAACCGGCAGGCTGGTACGCTTTACGTGCAAGTCTAAAGGGAAGTCGCTGGTTACTAGCAGAAATGATCTGGCTGACGATTATGTCGTTGATCGGGAGTCATGAGTTTGGCGGTATTGGCTTTGCAGCCTATCCGTGGGACTTTGTCTTGGTAACGCTGGGGAGCTTGGGCTGTTACTATCTAGGGGTTCACGATGCCTACCACAGTGAATCCTTTGAGATTGCCGAGGAACTTAACTTACGAGTGAACGAGGAGTAGATTCAGGTGCGTCGTTGCGCTCTGGTGGCCAGGGACCTGAACCTTTAGTCAAAGGGCGGGCTTCTCGTTTGCTTTTAAGCCACAAAGGTCCGTTAGCTTAAAAGGTGCTCTGGTCTAGGTTTAGGTTAGCTAAGGACGCTAGTCAACGTCTTATGTCACACGTTTCGACTATAGATGTTCGGGACAAAAAAGGTTCTCAGACAAGTTGTCTGGGAACCTTTTTGGGCTTTATTCAGTTGAGAGTTTCTGTTCTACTGACGGCCTGTTGTTGCAACTAGTAAAGAATCATGATTAATGATAGCCATATTACTTGTGCCAGGTCCAAGGGCCATCAGTGGTTTGCGTGAAACCAGCAGCCACCAATACGACGTCGTCTAGGCGTTCGGGAGCAGTTAATTTCAGTGTCGTGAGCTGAAGCTCGTCGCGCCCAAAGTTAACTAGCCGGTCAACGATTTCTTGTTGCTCCGTCACAGGGAGTCGTTTGCCAATAAACCGAATCTGACCCTTGTGGGTGGTGAGGTCTAAGGCAGTGAAACCTGCCCAACCGACTAGCTTATGGGTCTGGCGCCGTTCGATACCCCACGTTAAGGCGGTACGGCTCATGGTATCGTGCATGGTGGTGTTGACCCATTCAGCTGTGGCCGCCAGGTCCTCGTTGGCAAGGTCGGCAACGTTCTTTAAATTGAAACGGGTGAGCCAGTCGAAACGAAATAAGGGGGTCAAGAGGGGATGATACCCTTCGAAACTAGACATGGATAGTGGGTCCTTTCAAAAAATGATTTATTCCCATTGTAACGGTCTTTGCGTGCAGTTACCAGTGACTTAATCGGTGTAGGCCAATCAGCTGTGCTATACTTAGGAGTGATATCTTGTTAAGTTGAAAGGGGCAGCACATATGACGGAAGAGTTTTATATTGGGACTTACACCAAGCGAATTAGCCGCGGAATCTACCGGGTCAGCGTTGACACGGCCACACCTAAGCTCATGGATTGCGAATGGCTGGCGTCAGCCGGAAGCCCAACTTACATTGCAAAGGCCAAAGCGCAACGGTTATACGTCATCAACAAAAAGGAAACTGATGGGACCACACACGGTGGCCTGATTATCTATGATGTTTCAGAAGAAAAGCCACGGGCAATTCAACAAGTCTTGGATATTGGGTCCTCACCAGCCTACGTGGCGGTCGACGAAGCTCGCCAATTAGTCTTTACGGCTAATTACCATACGGCTGCTGTAACGGTCTACGCCATCGCTGCCGATGGTACCCTGACGCTAACTGATAAGGTGATTGATCAAGATCCAGTCGGGCCAGCCCCAGAACAAGCTGACGGTCCACACCCTCATTTTGCAGACCTTACGCCAGACCAGCGGTTGGTCGTTTGTGATTTGGGCTCTGACAAGGTTTACCTGTATGATGTGTCAGCTGAGGGTAAACTTTCAGCTGTTAGCCAATTAGACTTACCAGCTGGTTATGGTCCCCGGCACATCGTGTTTGATGACAAAAAACACGTTGCCTACTTGGTCGGTGAATTGAGTAGTAACGTGGCTACGTTGAGCTATGATGCCGCTGCTGGCCAGTTTGCTGTTAAGGAAATTACATCAACGATCCCGGAAGATTGGACCGCTCACAACGGTGCCGCTGCCATTCGACTAAGTGCCGATGGTCGGTTCGTTTACGTGTCTAACCGGGGCAATAATTCTTTGGCAGTCTTTGCGACGGCTGAAGATGGTAGTCTGACGTTAGTTCAGCGGATTTCCACGGAAGGTGACTTCCCACGAGACTTCAACTGGACGGCTGATCAGAGCTTAGTCTTAGTGGTTAACCAAAATTCTGACAACGCCACGTTGTATCAACGGGACGCTCAGACTGGTAAATTAACGTTGGTTCAAAAGGACTTCATGGTGCCAGAAGGTGTCAGCGTCCTGCCAGCATAAACTAGAAAAATTAAGGCACAAGGTACTTAGTTGCTTTGTGGCGCATGTTTTAACGAGATGAACTGGTTGGTTAAAACGAAGAAGGTCTGGGACAAGCGTCTCAGGCCTTTTCTTATCGCCAATTTTGGCTTCTTAAAACGTGTGTTTCCCCGAGTACCAATTGTGCTAGAACGTGGTTAGGTGGTTTAACTATTAAACGATTATGCAGGGCCTTCGATTGGATTGACTGGCGATTCAGGGTATAAATGAGTAACGCTAGTTTTTGGGGATTTCAAAGAGGAGGACTGTGACATGGGGGAACGACTTTCTTTAGAACCAGCTGCGGTAGCGGTTTGTGAGGACAATAGTGCCCACCCGCGCTCGTATGAGTTGATTCCGGATGCTGGTCGGCAACTGTTAAGTGATTTTCAGGACCGGCCCATTGCTAAGGACGAGGTGACGATTGAAGATGAACCTTGTGACACTGGTGAATGGGGTATCATTAACGTTCGCTACATTCGGCCAATTGGGGCATTTGGCCGGTTGCCTGTGATCTTTTACATTCACGGTGGTGGGTGGGTCTTCGGAGACAGTCACACACATGATAAATTAATTCGTGAGTTGGCGGTTAGGACGCATTCAGTGGTCATTTTTCCAGATTATTCATTGGCGCCGGAGGCTCAGTATCCCACGGCAATTGAGCAAAATTATGCGGTTCTCTGCCAAACGGCGGCAGCCCACGGCCTGTGGGATGCTAGCCATCTGATTGTAGCTGGGGACGGCGTTGGCGGTAATTTGGCCACCGTGATGACCCTGATGGCCAAGCAGCGGAAGGGTCCCAGGATTACTGGTCAGTTGTTGTATTACCCAGTAACTGATACGGACTTCGAAACGGCTTCGTATCAAGAATTTGGTGAGGGCTACGGCTTAGCTAGCGCCGGGATGCAGTGGTTCTGGGACCAGTATGCACCTGACTCGGAAGACCGGGAGAAAAGTACGGTGGCTCCGCTAAAGGCAGATCAGTCAGAGCTGGTCGAATTACCGGCCGCCATGATTTTGACGGCAGAAGCGGATGTGACTAGAGATGAGGCCGAAGCCTATGCTTGTCGTCTTCGCCAGGTGGGGGTGGCGGTCACGCAGGTCCGGTTCCAGGGGATGGTCCATGATTTTGTCATGCTGAATGCGTTGGACAAGACGCGGGCTTGTCGGGCCGCCATGGACCTCTCGACCCAGTGGGTCATGCAACAACAACACTTGCTGGCTAACGTCTTTGACTGAAATAGTGGACACTGGTTCGTTTGCCAAATGAATTTTAAGTAAAAATCAGCTGAGGTTGCAGACAATTTATCCGCAACCTCAGCTACTTTGTTGGAAGATTAAAAGCTTCTAAAGGTCAGCTAAGTGGATTGTATTCACGATATTAACGTAAATTAAGCAATCTAGTGGAACCTTTCGCCTTACGCAGTGTTCCACTAGTTCAATTCAGTGGGTAGTGTGTGTTAAAGTAAGCCGCCATTGTCTGGAGGTGGTGTTCCAGACTGAGTCGTTTGACCACACCCAGACCGGGGAAGTGGTGCTGGGTGTGGTAGGCTGCGAGTTCTTGGGCCGCGGGTGTTTGAACACTAGTAGGTTGTTGCGGTAACCATTCAGCCAATTTGGCAACGGCTTGAAAGAACTTTTCCTTGGGATGCTTGAAGTCTGAGCGGTCGTCGGAAACGAAGCGGTGAATGCGAAGCTGCTCACCCGAAAAGTAGGTCAGATGGAGGGTGACCGCCCGGGCTGGGTAGCCGTGCTCACTGTAGTGGCCGCCACCAATGGTGTAGTCGCTGAATCCTTGATAGTGATTCTGAGTGGCTAGTTCCCAGTCATTGCTGAAAAAGCCGTCTTCAATGTCGGCATAGCTACGGTCGTGTTCCGGCAACCAAGCGTGATCAAAGAGGCTAATGGTTGGTCGCTGCAGGAGCTGCCGAATCCGAGCTTCTGGTGGGACTAACAAGTAGGTCACATTGGTTAAAATGCCAGCGTGCTGGGCTGCCAAAAGTTCGTCATATTGTCGACCAATCAGTAAAGTCTGCCGACCAGCGATTGGGGGACTAGCCACCGTGGTCGGGGTTAAAATATGACCAACGATGAGATTGGGATTATCGCGCCAACCCTGCCAGTCGTAAAGCTTTTGTTGCGTCAGCGCGTAATCGCTGACCGTAGGGTTCGCGATAAGGACCAGTGGCTGATCATGGTCCACGAAGGCGGCTACGGTTTGGGGGAGGGCCCGGATATCTCGAACGGGTTCGATAATGGGAATGATGTTACGTGGTAATATCCGTTGTTCAGCAATCTTTTTTAAGGCTAGAAGGTCGTACTGCCGACCACGAAAATAAGGGAAGTACAGCATTATGAACGCTCCTTTAGCTGTTCCTGTAAGGTGTGCAACTCTAGGTTTAAAGCATCTACCTCAGTCTGCAGGGCCGTCACAGCTGTCGATTGCGTATCCTCAATGAATTGCTCGTAAAAGTTAGCCTCCGGATCGTAAATGTCGTAGTGTTGGTGGCGCTTTTTGAGTTCTTGGTAGAGACGGTCGGTACCGTATTGCTTGAGACCGGTGGCCATGTGCTTGGCCTTGCCAACTTCACGAGCCTGTGAGGCAATAAACCGGGTGGTCAGCTGACTAGCTGGCACCTGCAAATCTTGGCGTCGTGGTGGGCGCGTCACGGTGAGATAGCCCGGTGCAACGGGAGTCTCAGTTGCAGTGGCTAAAAGTTCCTGAGCAAACGGTCGGTAAATGAGGACCCCGATGCCCGCGGGGATTTCGTCAGCCACTTCTTGGTAGAGGTCGAGTGGCAAGACGAAGTAGTTGTAGTGACCGACGAAGGAGAGCTTGGCTTTAGAATGAAAGTCACTCTTAGAGACCTTAAGTTCGTAACAACGCCATTCAATGTCGCCACTAGGCAATTCTTGGTAACTAAGCGTGTCAACGATGCCTTGCTCATCTGGCATGGTGACCTCTTCAACGGCAAAAGCACCTGCTTCTCTACAGTAATAGTAGAGGGTTTGTTCCATGGCAAGGGTCAATTTAGTTTTCATCGAATACCTCCTGGTGCCAAAAGTTCTGGATGGCTGTTGTTAGTTGTTCGGGTCGGTAGAGTCGTTGGAAATGTTGCCAGTGGCGCGGATATAGGTGCGTATAACGGGGGCTGGCAAAGCGTTGATCCATTAATAGAATGATACCTACGTCTTTGGATCCCCGAATTAACCGACCAGCAGCCTGAAAGACGTTGTTGAGGCCGGGCAACTGATAGGCAAAGGCGAATCCACGTTGGGACTGCGCATCGAAGTAGTCGCGAATTAAATCGGTCTCCGGATTGATACCAGGGAGACCGACACTCACGATGCCTACACCAATCAGACGGTCGGCCTTGAGGTCGATACCTTCGGCAAAAATACCGCCAAGCAGGGCGAATCCCACTAGCGTTTGTGCGGGGTCAGCCACAAAATTGGCAAGAAAGGCAGTACGGTCGGCCTCAGCCATTTGTGCCTCTTGAATCACAGTTTTGACGTGTGGATAGGCCAGTTGAAAGGCCTGACTTACATCGAGGAGGTAGCTACGGGAGGGCAGAAAGATGAGGTAGTTGCCCTGCTTTCCGTCGATCATGGTTTTAATGGCCAGCAGAATGTTAGCGAGATTGGCGTTACGTTGCTTATAAGTTGTTTGAATGTAGGTAGTGACCATAATGGCTTGGTGCTGTGGTTCAAAGGGTGAAGCCAATCGGTAGGCCAGACTGTCGGTGTCTCCACCCAGGACGGTTTGGTAATAGTCCATTGGTGACAGGGTGGCTGAGAAGAGAACCGCTCCATGGCCTAGTGCCAAACTATCCGCCAGAAAGGCACTGGGGTCCAAACAAAGTTCTTTCAGGGTGATGTTGCCATCGATAATTTCCAAGCGCATGCGGTAGGTTTCGTCAAAATACTCACCGATTCGTTGATAGCTGATGGCTGCAAAGTAATAGTCCAGGATGGCCTGTGTGAACGGAGTTTGTGGTTGGTCGACGAGCCAATCATGAATCGCTTCTACTAGGCGACTGAGGTCGTGATCGAAGTTTTCGGGTGGCGTGAGGAAGGTGCTGTCTGTCTGATTTTCCGCTAGCAGAGGTGCGGCCACATCGTCAAAGGTAGCGCGCAAGTCGAGGAGCCGGCGGTGCAACTTTTTGCTGGATTGGGGTAGGTCCCGACTTTGATTAATCAGGTGGTCGAGTGGTTGGCTGCTGATGGCCGCGGAGTACATTTCACGGGACCGGTTGACCAAGTTGTGGGCTTCATCAATTAGAAAAAAGTTGTTAGGATCTTCGGTGGCGAAGAAACGCTGCAGGTGGACCTGCGGATCGAAGAGGTAGTTATAATCACCGATAATGACGTCACAAAAAAGACTGGCATCTAGTTGGAATTCAAAGGGGTCCAGGGTGTGTTTACGTGCGTATTTTTCGATGACAGGGCGGGTCAGTTGGTCATTGTTCTGAATAAGATCTAGCAGCGCGGGTTTTAACCGATCATAGTAACCCAACATGTACGGGTTTTCTTCGGGCAGTAAGTCGGTTTCTTCGGGAAATTTGATTTTGTCCTTGGCAGTCAGCGTGATGCTTTTTAGTTTGAGTCCCTGTGTGGCCATCATAGCAATAGCTTCTTCAGCCACTCGACGCGTACTTTGCTTGGCAGTCAAATAAAAGATACGCTGAATCAAGCTTTCGCCGATGGCTTTGATGCTGGGGAAAAGAGTCGAAATTGTTTTACCCGTCCCAGTGGGAGCCTCGGCAAAGAGTCGTTTGCTGGTTAAAATTGTTTTGTAAACGGCGACGGCTAGCTCTCGTTGGCCTGGTCGGTAGTGGTCGAATGGGAAGGTCAACTGCTGAATGGTGGGGTCGCGCCGTGCTTGCAGATCCGAGCGGAATTTGAGCCAGGTAACGTACTCGGTGATGACCCCATCAAAGAATGTTTGGGCGTCTGATTTACTAATTATTTGGGTCTTCTGGGTGGTGGTTTCAGTATTCGTCTGAAAGTAAGTCAGGGTGAGCGTTACCGCATTTAAATCAGGCGCTTTTTCCATCAGTAAGTGCGCGTAGATCTTGACTTGAGCCCAGTAAAGGGTCAAGGTGTTCTTACTCAGCTGGTCAAAGACGGTTTCAGATGTTTTGATTTCTTCAATTTCAGCGGTGTCATCCGTGAGCGTTACGCCATCGGCGCGGCCATGTAGGAGATACGGATGGCCATTGAGCGTTAATTCTTGCTCAAGGTAGTACTCTTTTTGGTAGTTTTCGTCGCGTTGCTTCTGAAGACGACGGTGAATCTGGGCGCCTAACAGGGCGGTGTTTTGACTACCTGAGGTGTTACTCAGGTCGCCCGTTCGTAGAGTGAATTCGACTAATTCACGAACCCCCAATTTATTTGTCATACCGGCGTCTCCTCCATTTCTGGCAATATCATACCACACTTTTACCTTGGTTTGAACGCGTGTTCGTGAACCAGGAGGTCTTGTGAAAAAGAATAAATAGTCTTGGCAAATGTAACGTAAGCGCTTACAATATAGATAGAGGTGAGACGTATGAAGACGATAGGATTTCCTCTTTATCAAAGTATCCCGACGACTGAGCAGACTGATAGCTTACAGAGAGCTTGTCAACACTATCGTGGCACGGCTATTATTAAGATCAATGATGTCGAATTAGACCCCTTGAATCCAGAATTAGGACGTGAATTGGCTCGGTACGCGGGTCAGTTCGTCCAAGTTGTTACGGATGGTCCGGATGAAGCCAATCTTGCGTCAACGATTCACCAGCAACTAGTAGCCCAGAAGTTCTGTTACTGAATCCCTTGACGATGTTGGGGAATTTCACTAAGCTCAGAGTGAGTGCTGAGGAGGCGTTGTGCTTGACGCAAGAGCAAGTTGAACGGTTATGTCGGATTGCCCCTAAGTATGGACTTTACTTGGAACATCAAGGTTCAGTCATTACTAAGGTCGATGAACAAACCACAGACCTGGACACCGCAAAGTATATGCCAGATCAGTTTATCGATCTTCTCTCTCAGATGATTGCGACTAAGATGAAGGTGGATCTCTGGCAATGGCAATAAGTATGTAAACGAAAGAGCGTGCGCTAGGAGGCGATTAGCTGCCTTTCAGCGCACGTTTTAGAAATACAGCAAAAAAGGTTTGGGACAAAGTCTCAAGCCTTTTTTGCTTTGAACCTATTATAGTTGAAACGTGCGCCAACAGGCAGTCAACTTCGCTTAACCCCGATAGACCAACAATCCAAGACCAGGATTATTCGTCTATCGACGTTAATGCTCATTGACTAACCGCCTCTTGCCTCACTCTCTTTTGTTACGCTTCTTCCCAACGATCGAAATCTTTGGCGTGACTGTCTAAGTAAGCCAGGGCTTCCTTGGCCAGGGACTCACTTGCAGCGGTAAAGTCATGTTCAGTGTCTTCGCCATCAGCGTCGGCTTCATCACGAAGAAAGCCAGCAGCTAGGTCGAGGTATTTGGTTCGTCGACCAACCCCGCTGTCTTTAAATAGGTCATCTAATCCAGTTAAATCTGTTTTAGCAGCAGCTGACACCTGCTGTGCCAAGTCTTGCTTGGGCCCTAACTTGCTAGCAGCGTAGTCCATTAAGAAGTCGTTCATGTCAACAATAATGGCATGACGGGCTGCCCGTTCATTTTTCTTTGCCACTTTTGGTCACCTCTTAATTTCATTCTAGTCAATTCCGTTATATTACGCAATTAATTCCCTGAAATTAAATGATTAATCGGTTATGGGGGGTAAATATCGTGATATTAGAGAATTTATACAGAAACTGGCAACATTTACCGAAAATTTACACGATTGCGACGAATAATTTATATTCATCGCTTAGAATCAAGGTTGTAAGTTAAGGGGAGGCACCACGAGTATTGCTGCTTAGCTTACGCGTGTGGTGGTTCTACTATCTTAAAAAAGACATGGAGTGACTGAGATGAATAAGGGATCAAAATTAGCAATGGGGATTGCAACAATTAGTTTACTTTTGGTTGGTTGTGGCAAGGCAACGAGCTCAACTAGCAGCAAGAGTAGCAGTAGCAGCGAGGCTTTATCGGGGAAGGTTACCGCAGTTGGTTCAACCGCGTTACAACCATTGGCAGCCAAAGCTGGTGCTAATTTCCAATCCAAGAACAGCAAGGTTAACTTGACCGTTCAAGGTGGGGGTTCTGGGACTGGGTTAAGCCAAGTGCAAGCCGGTGCCGTATCAATCGGTAACTCAGATATCTTCGCTGAAGAAAAGGACGGAATTAAAGCCGACAAGTTAACTGACCACAAGGTCGCCGTTGTTGGGATGGCTCCCGTTGTGAACAAAGATACCGGTGTTAAGAACTTGAAGATGGCGCAATTAAAGCAAATCTTCACGGGTAAGATCACGAACTGGAAAGAAGTTGGTGGTAAGGATCAAAAGATCGTTATCGTTAACCGGGCACAAGGAAGTGGGACCCGAGCAACCTTTGAAAATGCTGTCTTGAAGGGTGCAACTGCCATCAAGTCACAAGAACAAGACTCTAACGGTGCCGTTCAAAAGATCGTTTCTTCAACACCAGGGGCCGTTAGTTACTTGGCCTTCTCATACTTCACAAACAAGTTACAAGCCGTTTCAATCGACAACGTAACGCCAACGGATAACAACGTTGAAAACAACAAATGGAAGATCTGGTCTTACGAACACATGTACACGAAGGGAACACCTGACAAGGTCACTGCTGCCTTCCTGAAGTACATGGATTCCAAGACGGTGCAAGATAGCTTAGTTAAAGACATGGGCTACATCAGTATTCACGACATGAAAGTGACGAAGGATGCTAAGGGAACTGTTACCCAAAACTAGGCACAACTTAGATTACTAGTGGTAAGTCACAGGGTGGAGGTGCGGTCGTAGCACCTTCACTTTTTTTAAGGGGGAGTCAATCTATGGAACAAACAAATTTTCAACTTAAGAAACAAGACGCCCAGTCCAACGAGTGGTCGGCACGGTTACACCATGCCACCCGCGCCACGCGTGAGGATTGGCTGGGGCGTGGTATCAGTTATCTCTGTATTGGGGTCATTATTCTAGTGGTGGCTTCGATGCTTTGGTTCATTACGTCCAAGGGGCTGGCCACATTTACTCAGAATCACGTGAATGTTTGGCAGTTTTTGACGGGGACTAACTGGTCACCCGATACCGGTCACATTGGAGCTGCCCCCATGATTGTTGGGTCCTTTGCGGTAACTTTTGCAGCAGCAATTGTGGCAACACCGTTTGCAGTAGGGACTGCCATCTTCATGACGGAAATTTCGCCCAACAAGGGACGGAAACTGTTACAACCAGTTATTGAATTACTGGTGGGGATTCCATCCGTGGTTTACGGGTTCATTGGATTGGCAGTGGTTGTGCCATTCATGCGCCACTTAGTTGGCGGTTCGGGATTTGGGATTATCTCAGCCACATTTGTCCTGTTCGTCATGGTGTTACCAACGATTACATCAATGACGGTGGACAGTTTACGTGCAGTTCCTCGTCATTACAAAGAGGCTTCTCTGGCGCTGGGCGCAACTCGGTGGCAGACAGTTTCACGGGTGATTTTACGTTCCGCCACGCCCGGTATTTTGACCGCAATTATTTTCGGGATGGCCCGGGCATTTGGTGAGGCTCTAGCTGTGCAAATGGTGATTGGGAACGCTGCGGTGATGCCAAAGAACTTGATCTCTGCAGCTTCAACGCTGACAAGCCAGTTGACTTCAGGGATTGGAGACACGATTGATGGTACCTTACCCAACAATGCACTGTGGTCACTGGCACTGATTCTGTTGCTCATGTCATTGTTCTTTAACGCATTAGTTCGGGTCATTGCTAAGAGGGGGCAGCTGAAACATGAACGCTAAACGTAAAGACTTCATTGCAACGGTGATGATTAATTTGATAGTTGCCGCTGTGGTTGGTATCTTAGTTTTCCTGTTGACGTATATTCTAGTTGCCGGTTTACCACACGTGAGTTGGACGTTCCTGACGGGAACTACGGACGCCTTTTCTGGAGCTGGTGGCATTGGCGTACAACTGTTTAATTCCTTTTACCTGTTAGTTTTGACGATGCTCATTTCGATTCCAATTTCGTTAGGTGCCGGGATCTATTTGGCAGAATATGCGAAGGATAATTGGCGAACTAGTTTGATTCGTTCAGCCATTGAAGTGCTGAGTTCCCTGCCTTCGGTGGTGGTTGGGTTGTTTGGTTTCCTACTATTCGTGGTGAAGTTTAAGATTGAGTTTTCGGTTATCTCAGGGGCCATTGCTTTGACCTTCTTTAACCTCCCACTCTTGACGCGGAACATTGAAGAGTCATTGAGTGCAGTGTCCAGTAGTCAAAGAGAAGCTGGACTGTCATTGGGATTATCAAAGTGGAAGACTGAAATTGGCATTATTTTACCAGTTGCCTTGCCCGGGATTGTAACCGGGGTGGTCCTGAGTGCCGGTCGAGTTTTCGGGGAGGCCGCTGCGTTAATTTATACGGCTGGCCAAAGCGCACCAGTGACAAACTTTGGTGACTGGAACCCAATGAATGCGGATAGTCCGTTGAATCCATTCCGGCCTGCTGAAACCTTGGCAGTGCATATCTGGAAGATCAATACGGAAGGGTTAGCGACTAATGCTGCGGCACTGTCTGCTGCAGCTTCAGCGGTTCTGATTATTGCTGTGTTACTGTTCAACCTGAGTGCGCGGTTACTGGGAAACTACCTGTATCGTCGTGTGACGGCCAGCAAATAGGGAGGGACTGCCATGTTAAAACAGTATTCATTTGAAAAGACGGCCGTGCAAACTTTCGATGACAGCGTCTCGCTGGCCTTGAAGACGGACAACTTACAGGTGTTCTATGGCGCCAACCATGCCATGCATGACGCCAACCTCGAATTTCCGAAGAACCAGATTACAGCCTTGATTGGTGCTTCAGGCTCAGGGAAGTCAACGTACTTGCGGTCACTGAACCGAATGAACGATGGCATTGCCACGGTGACTGGTAAGATTTGGTATCACGGAGTTGATATCAATGAACCAGACGTGAACATCTACGAGATTCGGCGGCACATTGGGATGGTGTTTCAACGACCGAACCCCTTTGCTAAGTCGATTCGGGAAAATATCGTTTATGCCCTGAAAGCCAACGGTATCAAGGGTAAGGATGAACTGGCTTCTCGGGTTGAAAAGAGCCTCAAGGGTGCCGCTCTCTGGGATGAGGTTAAAGACAACCTTGAAAAGAGTGCGCTCTCCTTGTCCGGAGGTCAGCAACAGCGGCTATGTATTGCCCGCTCAATTGCCATGGAACCCGATGTGTTGCTCTTGGATGAACCTTGTAGCGCACTTGATCCAATTTCCACGGTGAAGGTCGAAGAAACCCTGCTGGAATTGCAGAAGAAGTATTCAATTATTATCGTGACGCACAATATGCAACAGGCATCGCGGGTCAGCAGTCAGTGTGCGTTCTTCCATCTGGGTCATGTGATGGAGTACACGCCAACGGCCACGATGTTCAGTAATCCCCAGATTCCAGTCACACAAGACTATATTGCCGGTAGTTTCGGCTAAAAAAACTCGTGAGCAACCACTGCTCACGAGTTTTTTATTTGGCTAATGGTGCATTTTAAATTCTAGGTAACGGTCATTGTAGAGTTGAACTTTGGCTGGAGAGAGGTCTTGGTAGACCTGCAGGTGCTGCAAAGTTTGCGGGTTCGGATAGAATTGTTGATCGTCACGAACCGAGCGGGGAAGCAACGCCTTCGCTGCTTCGTTCGGAGTGGCATAGCCGATGTATTTCGCGTTTTGCGCGGCATTTTGCGGTTCGCTCATGAAGTTGAGAAAGGCGTAAATAGCTTTGGTATGCGTTGCAGTCTTAGGAATTACGAGGTTGTCGAACCACAAGTTACTGCCTTCACTGGGAACGATGTAGTGGAGGTGGGGATTATTGGCTAACATCTCTGCCGCCTCTCCCGACCAGTCAACAGCCAGTGGGGCCTCGTTCTGAATCATGTACATCTTGATTTCATCAGCGACGACGGCTTTCACGTTAGGAGCCAGTTCGTTCAACTTCTTTTCTGCGGCCGACAACGTGGCTGGGTCCGTTGTGTTCATAGATTGGCCTTGCGTAATCAGCGCCATCCCCATGATGTCTCGAGCAGAGTCGATGAGCATGATCTTATCGCGGAACTTCGGTGACCACAGATCCTGCCAGTGCTGTACCTCATTAGCCTGAACGTATTTGTCGTTGTAAATAATGCCCAGCGTGCCCCAGAAATAAGGCATTGAGTAACGATTTCCGCGATCAAACGATTGATTCAAAAAGCGCGGGTCGTAGTTGTGCCAACCGGTTAATTTCCGCTGATCCAGCGGTTTTAGTAGGTGAGCCCGTTTCATCTTGGCCACCATGTATTCACTAGGAATAGCCAAGTCGTACTGAGTACCACCCTGTTTGATTTTGGTGTACATGGCTTCGTTACTGTCAAAGGTTTCCACGTTGACGTGGTAGCCCGTTTCCTTTTGAAATTTCGTCAGGAGGTGGGGGTCAATGTAATCTCCCCAGTTGTAAAGATTGAGCACGTGACTGCCGGTGCTACCGCTCGAAGCCTGCAGGCGGTCGCTAGAATAGCCCAGCAGCCCACAGATAGCTAACAGGGCCACGATAATACTAATTAAACGCTTCATGAAGTCACCCCCCGTTTACGTTGCTTGTGGCGGTGGCTGGCCTGTTGAATCCAGTAGTAACCACCCACGAGTAACAGTGAAAATAGGAACATGACACCGGATAGGGCGTTGATTTCAAGGTTGATGCCTTGCCGAGCTCGTGAATAGATTTCTACGGATAGTGTTGAGAACCCGTTACCGGTCACGAAGAAGGTGACAGCAAAGTCATCGAGTGAATAGGTGAGGGCCATGAAGAACCCAGCAAAGATTCCCGGTGAGATGAAGGGGATGACGACCCGTGATAGCAGTTGACGGGTTGTTGCCCCTAAATCTTGAGCTGCATCCAGCATGGAGGAAGACATTTCTCGCAGGCGGGGTAGTACCATCAGCACAACGATGGGGATTTCAAAGGCAATGTGACTCATCAACACGGAACCGAAGCCAAGTGGGATTCCCAGCATTGTGAAGAAGATTAAGAAGCTGGCCCCAATGATGACGTCAGGAGAGACCATTAAAACGTTGTTCATGGTCAGTAGGGCTTCACGAGTGACCCGTTTAGTCGTGCGGTTGATGCCAAGTGCCCCGAGAGTTCCCACCAGCGTGGCAATCAGTGAGGATAGGAGCGCGACTAATAAGGTGTTGGCCACAATGGCCAGCATCCGTGGATCGGTAAATAGCGTGTGATAGTGACTCCACGTGAAGCCGTGGAAGTTGGTCATCGTTTCCCCTTCACTGAAGGAATAGACGATCAGGAAGATGATGGGAGCGTACAGAATAATAAAAACCAAAATCAGGTAAAGGTTAGCCAATTTTCGTTTCATCGGGGCGTCCCTCCCTTCGGTTTCTGATCACCAGTTAGAAGCATGACGACTACCATGGCGATAATCAGGACCACGCCAATCGTTGAACCCATTCCCCAGTTCATAGTCGTCAGGAAATGTTCTTCGATTGCCGTCCCCAATGTAATAACTTTGTTCCCACCAATCAGACGCGTCAGCATGAAGAATGAGAGTGAGGGGATGAAGACGGCCTGAACACCAGCTTTGACACCGGGCAAGGTCAACGGGAAGACGACCTTGCTAAATGTCTGCCAACCACTGGCACCCAGATCTTGGCTAGCATTGATGAAGGCCGGATTCAAGTCGTCGAGTGCATTAAAAATGGGTAGAATCATGAACGGAATCTGGATGTAGGTTGCGACGAAGATGAAGCTCGCGTTGGTGAACAGAATCTGTTGCGGTCCAATACCAATGAAGCTAAGAAATTGGTTAGCCAAACCAGCTTGGCTGAAGATACCAATGAAAGCGTAGGCCTTTAGCAGGATGTTGATCCAGGTAGGCAGGATGACTAACAGCAGCCACAGCTGACGATGCTTTAGTCCGTGTAAGAAGTAAGCGGTTGGATAGCTGATCAAGCCCGTGAAAAGGGTGATCAGAAAGGCGTACCAAACCGAGTTGAGGGTCATTTTTAAATAGGTGGCGGATTGGAAGTAAGCACCGTAGTTGCCCAGTGTGAAATGATGGCCGAGATCAAAGAATGACTGGTAAATAATCAACGCAACTGGTGCAATGACGAAGAGGGCTAACCACAAACCGTAGGGGATGAAGTAGAGCCACGTTCTACGTTTCGTCATTGGACTCGTCCTCCGTTTCCTCGTAGGTTTCTAGCCGTGCGTCAAATTCGGCTTCTTTTTCACCAAACCGCATGACGTGTAGGTCCTGTGGGCGGAAGGTGATTCCCACGTTCTCACCGTCTTCAGCTGGATTGACGGAATGAATCTGCCAGTCGTTGCCGAGATTGTCGGTCGCGGCTATTTCGTAGTAATTTCCTCGAAAAAGTTGGGTATCGATGGTGACGGTCAGCTTGGCCTCCTCAGGGGTGGAGAGGTTTAGATCTTCTGGACGAATCACGATTTCGACGGGCTCGCCAGCTGGAATCCCAGCGTCTGAGCATTCAAATTCGTGCCCCCCGAAGGCAACCTGGAAGTCTCCCAGCATCTTACCTTGGAGAATATTACTTTCGCCAATAAAGTCCGCGACAAAATGATTGATGGGTTCGTCGTAGATATCCTCGGGGGTGCCACTCTGTAAGACCTCACCTTGGTTCATGACGAAAATCTCGTCACTCATGGCCAGAGCCTCTTCCTGATCATGCGTCACAAAGAGAAAGGTGATGCCGAGTCGTTGCTGAAGGTCCCGCAGTTCGTACTGCATCTCTCGACGGAGCTTGGCGTCTAAGGCTGATAGGGGCTCGTCTAAGAGCAGAACCTTAGGCTGCATGACAATGGCCCGGGCAATGGCAATTCGTTGCTGTTGGCCACCGGAAAGGGCACTGATGTCGCGATCACCGTAGTCGGCTAGCTGGACCAACTTTAGGGCCTTGGCAACCCGCTCGGCAATTTCTGCCTTGGGCATCTTTTTGAGGGTGAGTCCAAAGGCCACGTTTTCCGCCACAGTCATGTGGGGAAAGAGCGCGTATTCTTGAAAGACCGTATTAATGTTTCGTTGGTTAGCAGGGACTTTGTTCAGGCGTTTCCCCGCAAAGAGCACGTCCCCTTCAGTGGCGTCACTGAAACCGGCAATAATCCGTAAAATTGTTGTTTTGCCGCAGCCTGACGGTCCGAGAAGCGTGTAAAACGTCCCGGGCTCAAGCGTTAGGTCAACGTTCTTTAGAATGGTGTTGGTTCCGTATCGCTTGGTGACGTGTTTCAGTTCAATAATTGGTTGAGTCATCAGGCTACCTCCTCTGGTAAATGAATTTGGTTGAGAAAAACCCGCAACCTCTTTGATTATATCGAGTTTACCGCGAAAAAGATATGAAAAAAGTAGGGCTGCTCCGCTGATAATTAAGGGCGGAAATAAACGGGGTGGCCGATTGGTTTGGTGAGGTTAAGTCGGAGCAAGACAGTGAAGCGATGGGGCCGGTGATTTCATGAAAACTAACGCAAAGCACACTTCGGAGAAAGCGATTGCAAGCTTCCGAAAAAACTCTGAAACAAAAAGCGTGCCAATCCCATTGTTCAACGAGATTGGCACGCTTAGTTTAAAGTTATTAGTTAATTTGGAAAACAGCTTTGTAAAGGAGGGTAGCTGCAATACCACCGGCAATCGGTGCCACGATAGGTACCCAACTGTAGGAAAACTGTGAACTACCTTTGTGTGGAAATGGCCAGATGGCATGGAGGAGACGAGGACCGATGTCTCGGGCAGGGTTTAGAGCTGGCCCAGTCGCACCACCAAGGGAGACGACCAGACACATGACCAAGAAACCCAGGCCGATAAAATCGGCGCGGGGATCAAGCTTGTCAGCGGTCATGGCGACGGCACCGAGGACTAACAGGAAGGTTCCCAAGAACTCGTTGATAAATCCGTTCAGTTGACTATTAGCTGCGTCAATTGTGGAGAAGGTCCCCAAGATGGCTTCCGTATCCGTTGTCCGATCGTAGAAGGGCTTGTAGGCTAGGACTACCGCTAGTTGGCCAATAATAGCGCCTAGTAGTTGGGCGACCACGTAAGGCAGCACCTCTTGCCAAGGGAAACTACCAGCAACGGCGCTGGCAATGGTCATGGCAGGATTGATCTGGGCGCCGGAAACCGTGGCGAACATTAAGGCGGGAATCATTACTCCGATGCCATAACCAAACCCAATCAGAACCCACCCACCGTGATAACCTTTGGTGTTTTTTAACTCGACGTTGGCAACGGAACCGTTACCGAGGGCAACCATGATGGCCGTCCCAATGAATTCGGCAATGCACCGAACCAATAAAGAATAATGCATGATTTCAACTCCACATAATATTTTCTCTGACCGTTCGTGTCAGCGCCCACCGACCACTGGTGATGGCTAAAAAAACAGCAGTATTTCTATAATACGCTACTGACAGCTTGTTTTCATCATTATTTTCAATTTTAATAATAATTGATGGAAACCATCAGAAAACAGAAAGGCTTTGACGTGCCAAGAAAAATACAACATGGAGAACTTGTCTGTCCTCACTAGTTAAGACGGGGGACGTAGACATAGAAAAAGACGCTGACTATCTCACATAGTCAGTGCCTTTATCACACGTTTCAGTTATGGACCCTACCGGATTTGAACCGACGACCTCCTGCATGCGAAGCAGGCGCTCTCCCAGCTGAGCTAAGGGCCCCTAAAAAAACTACCCATTCATTATAGCACTTTAGTGCCAAAATGAATGAGTAGTTCGTAGTTTAACGGTGGCGAATGCTATGGAACAGGTGTTGCCAGAGACTCTGGCTATCCGTCTGTAGCATTAAACGTTGGTATTGTTTTCCAATGTAGATGGAAAATAGTGCGATGGCTACAATTAGAACAGTCAACGATGAGAGTTGCTCACCCAGTCCAACGTGACCATTAATGATCCGCATCGGCATAAAGTATGACGAGAAAAATGGCACGTAGGAGAGGATCTTTACCAGAAATGCATCCATATTGTTTTGGAATGGGAAAGTGGCAAAGAAGCCAAACATCCCTAGCATGATGACAGGTTGGGCTGCCTTGGAAGCATCCTCAGCTCGGGCCACCAGGGCACCTGAGTAGGCTGCGAGAATCGTGTAGATAATGACCCCTAAGAACAAGTACAGAAGATTCAGACTCAACAAATTGTGAATTACCGTATCGATCAACGATTGATTTTGTGTAATCAAGGGACTGACGGTTGCATTTCTCGTGGCAATCGCGTAACCGGCCCAGCCGCCAAATAGGTAGATAATAATTTGAGTGGCGATCACCAACAGGATGCCTAATATTTTGCCCACAAAGTAGCTCGTTGCCGTGGTGCTGGAGAAGATGATTTCCATAATCTTCGTTCCCTTTTCTGACGCAATTTCTTGGGCCGTGATAGACGAATACGTAATTAAGATGATGTAAATTAAAGTCACCAGGACCCAGAAGGAAATAATTTTAGCTAAGTTGGCCGTCCCGTTCTTCGAGACGATGTGGGTCTTGAGTACCGGCGTGCGGGCTAGTAGTTTCTGTTGTTTAGGCGTCAGCTTAGCTTGTTGGTAGTTTTGGACTTGTTGGTAACCGGTTAAGAAATTCTGGACTTGAGCCTTGAGCCCCGCTCCCATCGCGTTATTGCCATGGTAGTCGCCTTGAACCGGTTGCCCGGACGTTTTAAACGTCAGGTAACCCGCCAATTGGTTGTCAGCCATTGCGGCTTTGGCCGCTTTGGTCGTTTGAATTTTGCGGTTAACGTTGTCGGAATTTTGCTGTAAGTAGGCCTGGCGCATTGGCTGTGAGTCACTAATAACGGCAATTTCGTGGCTCTTCGAAGTACTATTGGCACTTACGTAACTGATACCGATGGTTAGGCCAATCATCAGGAAGGGCCCGAGGATCATGAATAGAAAGCTCCAGGATTTAATCTGGCGTAGATACGTTTCAAACGTGACGATCCAAGTTTTAGACATTCGTTTCACCAACTTTCATACGGAAGATAGCATCTAACGAAGGCGGCTGTTGACTGAACTCTTCAATGTAGTGGCCCTGAGTCAACGCATCAAAGATGGCTGGACCAGCACCTGGGTCGTCGAGGTGTAATAGGTAGTGGTGACCATGCCGGGACTCGACGGTTTGTACGTGAGGGAGGTCGGTCAATTGGGCCTGCGACCAGTCTGTAGTGACGTAAAGTTCAGATTTACCAAATTGATTGCGGACTTCATCCAGCGTTCCGTGCAGCACCACGTCGCCCTTACGAAGCATGACCAACTGGTCACAGAGAGTGGAGACGTTTTCCATGTCATGGCTGGAAAAGATAATGGCTGCGCCGCGGTCCTTAGCCGCCAAGATGGCTTGTTTCAGCAGGTCTGCGTTGACGGGATCCAGTCCACTAAAGGGTTCGTCTAAAATCAGTAGAGTGGGTTCGTGAATCAGAGTACAGATCAATTGGACCTTTTGTTGATTACCCTTGGAGAGGTCTTTGATCTTGCTCTTCCTAGTTCCCTTAACGGCGAAACGGGTTAGCCAATCGTCAATCTGGGGACGAATCTCTTTGGCTGATCGCCCCTTGAGCCGAGCCAAGTAGATGATTTGCTGTTCAATCGTTAACTTGGTCATGAGGCTGCGCTCCTCTGGCAGGTAGCCAATCTGATCGAAGTCGTCGGCGGAAAGGGGGTGGCCTTGCCATTGAATCTGGCCTTCGTATTGAATGAAGTTGAGGATGCTATGAAACGTGGTTGATTTACCGGCGCCATTTTGACCTATTAAGCCCAAAATTTGGCCGTTAGGAACCTCAAAGCTCACGTCGTTTAGGGCTTTAACGGTCTCAAACTGTTTGCTGATGTGTTGAATACTTAACATGGGCAATACTCCTATCCAAATTAATATCCTCATTATACGCGTAGATACTGGTGGAACTAAAAAGATGGTCGCGCTTGGTAAGGTTGCTGTCACGTGGCGACTTACTAAGACATGGGTAGCATGCCCGCTGATGAATATAACTAGTTTACCATGGAAAAACTGGTAAACAAAGTTGTTTCTATGATGAATAAGATATAATGTTAATCATAAAATTCTATCGTGAAACTACTTGGTTATTCGGTCTATTTGCAATTAAAAAACTGGTCAAGACTTGACTTGACCAGCTCATTAAAAACTATTTATTCTGTAGTTGGGCGTCACTGTTGACCTGTGCTTGAGCCGGCGCAGTTGCTCGGTGGGGTCGCATATTGAAGATGATGTTTAAGAGCACGGCCGAGAAGCTCCCAATGATGACGCCGTTATTGAGGACAATCTGTAAGGATTGTGGCATCGCTTGAAAGATTTGTGGATAAACGGTCACGCCTAGGCCCAGGCCAATTGAAATAGCAGAGACTAACAGATTGTTGTTGTTCTTGAAATCTACTTGCTGAAGCATTCGGATTCCCTGGACGCCGACCATGCCAAACATCACGATCATGGCACCGCCCAGCACGGCGTCGGGAATGACCGTGGCTAATGCGCCAATCTTAGGGAGCAGACCGAGTAACATGAGGAATGCCGCTGAGAAATACAGGGGTTTTCGTGTTTTCACGCCAGATAGCTGAACCACAGCCACGTTTTCGGAGAAGGTTGAGTAAGGGAAGGTGTTGAAAAGGCCACCTAGGATTACGGCGAGGCCTTCAGCTCGGTACCCCCGCTTTAGATCCTGCGATTCAACTTTGTGGCCGGTTAAATCGCCCAATGCAAAGAAGACACCGGTTGATTCCACCATAGTAGTTAAGGAAACCAGAATCATGGTTAGAATTGAGGACCACTCAAACTTGGGTGTTCCAAAGTAGAAAAGTTGGGGCAGGTGGAACCAGCTAGCCTGGCCAACTGCCTTCAAAGAGACCATCCCCATTGCCCCAGCAATGAAGGTCCCAATCAAGATGCCGGCAAGGATGGCGAGGGATTTCAAGAACCCCTTAGCAAATGCGTTCAATCCGAGGATAATTCCCATTGTAAGAAAACCAACCAGGAGCAGCTTGGGGTCACCGAAGTTTTTGGCTGTCGCGTCACCGCCACCAAGGTCTTGAAAGCCGACCGGAATCAACGTGAATCCAATGATGGTGATCAGAGAACCCGTGACAACTGGTGGAAAGAAGTTTTTGATTTTAGAAAACCAGCCAGAAATCAAGAGGATGAAGATGCCGGCACTGATAATGGCCCCGTACATGACGCCGACGCCGTATTGATTACCAATGGCACTCAGCGGTGTGACAGCCTGAACAGCACATCCCAGGACCACGGGCAAACCGATTCCTGTTAAGGGAGTCCGTTTTAGTTGGAGAAGGGTTGCCACGCCACACATAAAGATATCCGCGCTGATTAAGTAGGCCATTTGCATGGCGTTAAAGTGGAGTGCGCCCCCAATCAGTAAGGGAACGATGACGTCACCAGAATACATCGCTAATAAGTGCTGGAAACCTAAAATGGCGGCCCGCCACATGGAAAGTGGCTGGAGATTAGCTGATGACGGAGTGGTTGAAGCGGATTTTGTGGACTGCAAGAATGTTTCCTCCCTCTCGTGATGTCCATACGCCGCCAAGGTAATTTTGGAAACAAAAAAAGCTCCCTTGCAAAAAGGGGGCTAAATGAAAACTCTGCCGACGAACTCTTTCATCGGCAAAAAGAGTTTCGTCCTCAATTTGCTTATAGTCCAGAGTTTACGGCTCTGGGTAGAAACTCGCCAACCTTATTTTGGCATTATATAGGCAATCACTTATTTTTTTAATAGAATGTCATTTACCTTACCATGCGCAACTTAAAATAACAACCTGCAACATTACTTTTTTAATTTTTGCCAGAGCTTTTTGAAAACGTCACCAAACCAAGTTAATAGGGGCCCCCAGTCGGCTAAACCGCCGGAAGAACTATATTTTTTGGGATGAACGTGGGGACCTGGTTTGTAATATTTGTCGGAATCATTATCTTTTAGCATTTTTCACCAGCATCCTTTCTAAATTCTAACTAAATTGTATCGCAGATGCGGTACAATGTGGGTAACGAATTAGTTATAGTAACAAACTAAATTTGGAAAGAAGTTGACTGTTGTGAAGAAAATCTTAGCTATCCATACAGGTGGTACCATCTCTATGTCGCAGAATGAGAAGGGCGAGGTCGTCCCCAACGCGCAGAATCCTATTGCGCAGCAGGAAACGATTATGGAAGGCCGTGTGCAATTACACACGGACGAACTATTTAACCTACCTTCTCCGCACATGACTCCGGTGGAAATGTTAAAGATCAAGGAGCGCATCATGGCGGCCGAAGCGGATGGTATTGACGGGGTAGTGGTTACCCACGGGACCGATACGCTTGAGGAAACAGCTTATTTCTTGGATTTGACGTTGCCTAGCACGATTCCAGTCGTGGTCACCGGGGCAATGCGTTCCTCCAATCAAGTGGGGTCCGATGGCTTACATAACTTCCAAACGGCCATTGAAGTGGCTGCTGACGATGCCTCCCGGGATAACGGGGTCATGGTCGTCATGAACGATGAAATTCATACGGCTCGGTATGTGACGAAGACCCACACCACCAACGTGGCTACCTTCAGAACGCCAACCTTTGGTCCCATCGGTCTCGTTGCCAATGGCCATCCGATTTACTTCCAACAGTTAATTCAAAAGACGACGTGTGATATTGACCACGTCATTGACCACGTTTACCTAATCAAGGCGTACGCGGGGATGGATACAGCCTTGTTTGATTGCCTGGATAATGATCAAACGGCGGGCTTAGTGATTGAAGGGCTAGGTGCCGGGAATGTACCCCCAGTAACCTTACCAGCAATTCAACGTTTGCTTGACCGGCATATTCCTTTAGTTTTAGTTTCCCGGTGCTATAATGGCGTCGCTGAAGACATCTACGGTTATGAGGGTGGCGGTATCGGCCTGCGTAAGATGGGTGTGATGCTCTGCCAAGGTTTGAACGGTCAAAAGGCACGAATCAAACTCCTGGTTGGTCTCAGTGCTGGCATGAAGGGCGAACAGCTGGAGAAGTTCTTAAGCACAGCTGTTTCATAAAACAAATCTTTTAGGCGGGCTATTTGGTGCCAAATATGGTAAGATTTTCAGAATAATATTTAGAGGGGGTCGTCATGTGAATTCAATCGTAAATGACTTAAACCGTGCGTTAGCTCAGCGACTACTGGTTAACGTCTATCAAACGACCCAAGACGTCGTGTACACGGGTTATGTGACTGCCGTAGGGGAAACTGGAATTGCTTTAGCAACCTACGATGATTATGGATTAGCGGATGGTGCTGTCTTCTTAGATTTGAAAATCGTTGATGAGGTTGAATTTGCTAGCGACGACCTGGATAACATGGCTTTCCGTATCCAGACGGCGCAAATTGAGCATTTTAATCAAGTGGGTGACTTAACGCTAAAGTTGGACGCTCGCCGGGATATTCGGGGACAGATTCTCAGCCAAGCTTGGGTTGATCAGCTGGTTATCATGCTGGTGTTGCACAATGATAATCGGTTCTATGAAGGTCAAGTTACTAGCGTTGTCACGGATCAGGTTACGATTCAGTTGTTAAACAAATTTGACTATAGTGACCAGCCCATCTTACACGTACATCCTGAGGACATCGAAGTTATCGAGTTCCAAGGACAGGAGTTATCCCTGCAAGGATCCGCACTACCTCAGCTTAAAAAGTTGAAGCACGTTGAGCAAGTGGCACTGACTGATGAGGACGTTTTTCGGGCACAGCTTCAAGAACTGTCGGAAAAGCCCAAACTTGTAGCGCTGATTCCCCAACATAATCATGATATGTTCTTTGTTGGTCGAATTAACGTGGTAGCTGGTGATTCCGTGATTATGAACTTAGTTGATATGACCGGCCAGTTTGGCGGCTACACGTTAACCAGAATTGATGCGCTACACGCCATCGTACTGGAATCAGACTATCTACAAACAGTTAGTCTGTTCACCGATATTAATCAGAACAGCAAGCAACACATTCAACCAGTCCTAAACGACGAGCGGTTGTTTGACCCGACGGAAGAACAGTTCAGTTCTCGGCTGACTCAAGCTGCAATGTTTCAAACGGTTATTCGCGTGAAGGCGCATAAGGGTGACAGTATGTTGGGTTATCCCAGTGACGTGGGTGCTGAGCGGTTCATTTTCCATGAGTTAGAGGATAATCAATTGGACCAGGTGGGCAAGATCTTACGAATTGCCGACATTGAAGAAATTGACTTTGGCTACCTCGATGCTTACTTGGTTGAGCATCAGTTGCGGGTCGAAGGCGAGATTTAAGGTTGTTACCGCGTGTCGTCAGTTTTGGCGACACCGTACATAAGGAGCTTACAAGATGAAATGGCGACAGATACCCCGCTGGCTGCGCGACACGTGTTCCGTTGTTGGGGCCATGTCAGTGTTACTAGTCATTTATGACCTGTGGTTTGCCAAGCACGTTAATTGGTTGTTGGTTCCCTTACAAATTATCGTAGCCTTTTTAGCGGTCGGTGTGTGGAGCTATTTCAGCGCGCGCAGTCAGGCCAGACGGCAGGTTGCCGAGCAAAAGAAAGCGGCTGCGGCCAAGCAACGACAAGCGGCGGCGGAGCAGCGAAAGCGTGAAGCTGAAAAGAGTGCAGCTGCGACACGGGAACGTAACATAGCACGTAATCGTGCGCACCAACAACGGCGAAAGTAGGAGGCAATGCATGGCTGAAGAATTAAAGTTTTGTCCACACTGTGGCGCGGCCATTACGGCAACCGATGACGTCTGTCCGCAATGTCAGACGGACCTGCGACCGTATCGTCAGTCCAGCGAGTCACAACCGGCATCGACAAAGTTCAATTTGAATTCACTCTACGCCAATCCGTACCGTGAGGGTATGAAACGATTAGAGAAACGGGACGGGACCAGTGCTAACAAGAAGAAACGGTGGCGTTGGCCCTGGGCAAAGGAGTGAGCACTGTGGCAGATTTTACGGTGATTCAAGGAGACATTACATTAAGTCAGGTAGATGCGATTGTGAACGCTGCAAATACGACCTTGTTAGGCGGTGGCGGTGTGGACGGTGCGATTCATCGGGCAGCCGGTCCGGAACTGTTTGCGGCCTGTGCGCCGCTTAACGGTTGTCCAACTGGCGATGCAAAAATCACCCCGGGGTTCAAACTACCCGCTAAGTGGGTGATTCACACGCCGGGTCCTGTTTGGCGGGGAGGCGAGCATCAGGAGGCTAAGCTGCTAGCCAACTGTTATCGCAATAGTCTGAAGCTGGCGGCTGACCATGATTGCCAGACGGTGGATTTTCCATCCATCAGTACCGGTGTGTATGGTTATCCAGTAGAAGAAGCTGCGGTGGTAGCTGGTGAAGTCATTGCTGACTTCTTAGCCCACCCGTCGACGGTTCAACGCGTGCGGCTGGTTGCTTTTGATGAAAACACAGCTGCCACGTACCGAACGGTTTGGTCCCAGCTTAATTCATGATTGGCGAATGATGTTGTCCGCTTGAATACTTAATTTTTTAGATACTGGTAAGTGCACAAAAAGGCGCCGGGACTTAGTCTCGACGCCTTTGGTAATTGTTAACGTGGTTTAGCTGTAATGAAACTCTTTAGTGATTTTTGTTCATCACTAGTGGGTTGCAGTTCGCCGGATTTGATTGCATGGAACTTCTCAACAGAAATTCGTGACCCAAAGGCCATCTCACCGTCCGTTTTATCGTATTTCTTTTGGTAGGCAATGATTGCTTCGGCCAGATCGTTCAATTCTTGACTCATAGAATCCCTCCAAATGATAATCGTAATGACTGCACATGTTCATTATACTAAAGTTTTCAAAAAGCGGCGAAATAAGTCCTAGTTTCTGGAAGTTTTTTTGTAATTCACTTGATGAACTGTCCAAAGTTGCGTAAACTAATACACAATATGACAATTGGCGGAGTAGCGCTTAAAGGAACCTTCATCGAATTGTTAAAAGAACTTCGTCAACCTGTCATTGGTTTGTGACATTGAGTCGTTAAGCTAGTTGTTAGATTTAGACAGATAGCAACTGACAAAGTGACAGAGTGGATCTTAAACGTGCCACTGAACTACCAGCACAGCCACCCGTCTTCAAAGTGGCTAGTGATTAATGCGGTATGGTACCGCCCCGGAGCCGGAATTATTCCGGCTGTTTCATCTTAATCTACGGTAATCATAATGATTACATGACTACAGTCACTTGTAGTTTATCAAGCAGGGAACCAGGTCAACCTTCGGGTTGGCCTGGTTCTTTTTTTAACAAAAGAATTGGTATTCCTAAATTGGGCAACCTAGTGTGGCTTTCCGCCTTACCGGTCGCCAGATATGGGCTGGAACGGTGCAGACACAACTTGAAGCCTCGAAAATACCGAGTCTACAAGCTTGGTCTTCTGCTAAGCCAGTAGGGGAAATCGCCTACTAACTAAGCAGAACGATGCGCCTGAGCCCATATCTGGCGACCTCTCGGCTAACATAGTGTAGAGTTGTCTGTTATCAGAACGGACTGAATCGCGAAACAACCTTCCTGCCAGCAGTAATTATGTTACAGTACAGTCAAAGCCGGAGGAGGTCAGGGATGTAGCCAGCCGTGAAGGTGGTGTTAGCTGGTGATCTTCCAGATTACGGCACGGGTGACTTTGGAGACACGAGGGCTTCGTGGCTTCAAATCGAGCGAGAAGACTGGTGTTTTTCCAGTCTGAAGCGTCCCCACAGCAGGCGGAATCCCTGACCTCCGCTAGTTTGGCAGTACCGATGCTTGCTAATATTAGACTGAGGAAAACAAGGTAACTTTCGAACTTTAGTTGAAAATAAAAAGGACCGAGACGTCTGTCTCAATCCTAGTGAAGATTTGTGGCAAGGGGATTATGCGGTCAGTTGCCAATCTAAAAGTGAAACCACTCGCTTTGCTGCCGGCGGACGTCGTTGCGGATGCCAAAAAAGTAAATTAAGAATGCTCCTACAGCGATGGCCAGGATAATTGTCCAGAGCCAACTGTGGGTGTGGATAAACGTGAAGTCGGCAAAACCGAGGGTACTGAGGGTAATTAAAATTAGGTTGAAGGGTAGGTGGGGGCTGTGGATGAAGGCCACTGCGATTCCTAAAACCACGGCCCCCCCAAACATATCATCGCCACTAACGCGGCTACCGGGATTATCGACTAAGGCGTATAGCTCAATCAGTAGGCCTAATATCAGTGCTAGGTAACCAAAAAATTGTAGGAATGTTAATTCACGTACGCGTTTCATAGACGACACCTCTTTCTCTGTTGCGGTGTCTACATTATAGCCTATGAAGTCGCTTATGAAAATGGGGCGGCTTGTGATGGCGTCGTTAGTGACCAATCTTCATGATCTAACGCCATTTGCCAGAATTGAAGTTCATACCAACTACTCTTGGCAAAAATATCGAGTAATTGGTCCGTGTTGGCTGGGGTAGCGACCGCATTGGCCAGGGTCAATTGGTCAGTCATTGAATTGGTATAGTCGGCGGCATTGTAGGTATCGATCCAAGCCTGAAAAATTGGAACGGGTGACCCAGTTCCGGCAAGGCTGGCACCAATCTCTGCGTAGAGCCAGTAGCAGGGGAGTAAGCCTGCCACGGCACCAGCAGTCCCTGCGGTCACTAACGCGCGATAGAGATGGCTGGTGTACGCGTAGCTTGTAGGCGCAACCGGAGTGGCAGCAATGTCAGCCGGAGTAATGTTTAACCGGTCAAAGAAGGTTTGGCGAATGGAAATCTCTCCCTGGCGGAGGTGTTCTGCGCCGGCCCGCAGTTGTTGCGCAACCTGTGCATCTGAACTTTGGTCGGCGGCGAGGTCATGGACCTTACCGAATTCATGCAGGTAGTAGTGGTCTTGTATGAGATAGTAACGGAAAGTGTCCATCGGTAAAGTTCCTGCCTGGAGCTGTTGGATGAAGGGGTGGCGTTTGGATGCAGCCCAACTGGCCAGTGCTTGTTCATGTGCTTGATCAGTAAACATCAAAAAACTCCTTTGTTAAGTTAATTAGGGTAGTCCCCAGAAGAGGCCAAGTTGGACGGCTAACAGGCTCGCGCCGCAGGCCCACCAGTTCCACGCGGGTAAGGGGACTTTAACGGCATGCGTTCGCGGAGCGCCTTCAACAAAGCCGTGAGAAGCCATGGCTGATGCAAGTTGGTCGGACCAGTTCATGGCTACCAGGATAACCTTAAAGTATAGCTGAGGCGACCACACGTGTAGGACTTGCCCCCGCATCAACGCTGCTGCACGGATAGTGGCCACTTCTGCCCGGATTTTAGGCATCAGATTAAAGGCTGCTAAAAAACCGTAGGCAAATTTACTGGGAAGTTTGGCGTTTTGTTCTAGTGAACGGGTCAGCATTAAGGGTTCAGTGGTTTGGGTGAAGATCCCCCCCATGTAAACGTAGACGAACATTCGAGTGAAAATGACGATGAGGAAATGGGTACTAGCTGAGCCCTGGAGATTTAACGACCAGACCAGGGCCGTTGCGAAGAACAGCGGGACTAGGGTTAGCCACAGCAGGCGTTTTAGCTTAACTCGGTAGGCAATCATCAGGCTGAAGCAGATCACCAGTAAGGCGACGTTAACCGTCCAAACTTGGGTGAAGGAAACTTCTAGTGCAATAATCAAGACGAGCGCTAATTTTAATGTTGGGTTCATTCAGCTGCCCCCTCATAAAGTAAGTGGTGATTCGTCAATCGTAGATGGTGAGTTACGAGGTCGTCCAGACCACTTAGCTGGTGGCTGATTAGAATCAGGGTGAGACCTAAGTCTCGCTGGACTGATGTCAAGATTTGCATCGTGGTGCGAATGGAAGCCAAATCTAGGCCCTTGAGAGGTTCGTCTAGTAATAGGACTTGGGGTGCCATGATTAGCATACAGAGTAGCTGGGCTTTCTTTTGTTGGCCGCTGCTCAGTGAGTAGATGACCTGGTCGCGGTGTTGCGTCAAACCTAACTGGTCTAAGAGCTGCGTTACCCGTTCTGGTGTAAAGTATGCGTGGTTGCCATTCTTTTGTGAAAGAGCCAGTTCTTCATCCAGGGTCACGTTGAGAAATTGGGCCATAGCGGATTGAAACATGAGGCCCACCTGGCGGGCGTACGATTTACGCGCAATTTTTTGAATGTTTTGTCCCTGATAGGTCAAACTTCCGTGGTAGTGGCCCAGGCGAACTAGCGCCCGGAAGAGAGTTGACTTGCCACTCCCGTTTGGCCCAGTGATCAGCGTGGTTTGACCCGCAAAGAAGGCAAGGTCTTGGGGATGAATGAGTTCTCGTTCACCACTGAATAGCCCCAGTTGCGTTCCTTGAAGGCACACGGTTTCAGTATCTTGCGGTGGGGTCACCCGTTTCAGTTGCAAGCGGTCTGGTGTGAACGCCGCAAACCGTTCTTGTGTTTCTTCCGCTGAAAGCAAAGCTAGGTGACCAGCCTCTAAGACGGCCAAGTGGTCGACCCAGTGAGCATAACCACTCAGGTCGTGGTCGGCCAAAATGACGGTCTTATGTTGCTGGGTGCAGAGCGTCATCAATTTTTGCAGGAGCGTTAGCCGCGTGGGTGGGTCGATACTGGCAAAAGGTTCGTCCAGTAGAATCACGTCGCTGTTCATGGCGACGATGATTGCCAAAGCAACCTTTTGCTGTTCGCCCCCCGAAAGTTGCATCAGGATGCGGTGCTTCAACTGAGAGATGCCGACAAAATTGAGGGCGTCATTAATGGCGGCAGGGATAGCAGTAGCCATCACCCGTTGGTTTTCCAAGGCAAAGCGGAGCTCGTTTTCCACAGTATCCATCGTGAACTGCGTGCTGGGTTCCTGGAACATCATCGCCACGGTACTAGCGTGCTTAGCTGCAGGAATATCGGTTAGTGGTCGGCCGTCAAACCGGATGGTCCCGGAAGTTGGTAATGGCATGAGACCCGCAATTAAATTTAAAAGGGTTGACTTGCCACCACCCGAAACCCCAGTCAGCAGTGAGAATTTTCCTGCTGGAAAGGTGACGGTCAGATCATCCAGCACCGGATGCGTCCGTTTGGGATAGGTAAAAGTCAGTGAATCAATCGTGACAGTAGCCAAACAAATTCCTCCAATAACAATTAGTGCGCAGTACTAGGTAAAACGTGGGCGCGAACTAACAGGTTTGCAATCAACTTGGTGAGAATACCACCAAAGAAGAAAATTGAGAGTAGCCGGACAACGAAGAGGAGTGCCATGAAGCCTAAATGATAGGATGCGTAGCCGTTCTTGATCATGTCCCAGCCAAAGGTGACGATGGCGGTGGTCAGTGAACTAAGAGCTAGTGTGAACCAGCCGTAATGTTTGTAACCAGTGAAGGCAAAGCCTAGTTCGGAACCAATTCCTTGAAGTGCGCCGGAAATCAAGGTGCTAGCTCCCCAGATACCACCGAAAAACATTTCGACGACGGCCCCCAGAAATTCACCTAATGTGGCAGAGCCTGGGATCCGGATGATAAACCCAGCCAGTGGACCGGCCATGACCCAAATACCGAGGAGCAGTTCATTGGCTAGGGGCTGTAATCCAGCGGGAGCGAGTGCCGCTGCCAGAACGGTGTAGAGTGGTCCGGTGACGAAGAAGATAGTCCCCATAAAGATTGCTAAGATAGTGACAAAAATAATATCGCGAACGTGCCAGCCTTTCATGATATGTAACCTCCTAAAAAGTGTACGCTGGGGCACCTTTTAGCTAAAAAAATCCCCACTAAGTTTCATTAGTGGGGGTCATTGAATAGCTTTATGGTACGCGTTCCCTTCGCTGGTACTAACCAGATCAGGTTCAATGGGTTTGTTCTCAGCCGCGATGGCACCCCAGTCGTATTTGAATGACTTAAGCGTAACCAATTTATCCGTGAATTGCAACCATTCGTCGCAACAACCCGGTCTAGGCCATTAGTGGTTCAAAGCTAAAAAAGTTCTTTACAAAAACATTACGGGATAAACAAGGCGGTTACAAAGCGTTAGAGTCTCTGTTCCTTCAACTAGAATAGTGCTAATGTAATAGTTAGTTGCATTAATTATTTTAAGAACGGAAAGGACCAATGACATGACAAGTTTACATATTCGACGGGGCATGGTCGTGCTACTAGCCGCCATCACAGTTGGTGGGGTCGTCAGTCAGGAAGTACCTGCTGACGCCGCTGGTTATCAGACGGTTTCAACCAAGAAAATTAAGAAGATGGCTTACCACAAGAAGAGCAGTAAAGGGGCCATCTTTAACAAGAAACACACCAAGAAGGTCAGCAACTTGAAGGCCCATCCCAACACGACTTGGTACGCCACCAAGCAAGCGACGTTGAAGCATGGGAAGACCAAGGGAATTTACCTTTACGTGAACAACAACAAGAAGACCGTCAAAGGTTGGGTTTGGCACAGCTATTTAAAAAAGGGGAAGGCCCCATTTGTTTTAAATAAGGCGAAGGCTGCGGTAGCCATGGACGCCAAGACGGGTAAAGTCGTTTGGTCTAAGCACGCTAACACGGCCCGGCCGATTGCGTCCGTCTCCAAGATTATGACGCTGTACCTGACTTTGAAAAAAGTCGATGGCAAGAACAGCAATTGGAACAAGAAGATTAAGATTAAGAGTAAGGGCCTCGTTCGGATGAGTAGGACTTCTGCGTATGGTGGCTTTCACTTTAAGCTGAATCACAGCTACACGGTCAAGCAACTCTACGACGCAGCCTTCCTGGATTCTTCGAACAATTCTGCGATTGCTTTAGGCCAATGGGTGGCTGGTAGTAATGGTAAGTTCATCAAGAAGATGAACGCTCAGGCTAAAGCTTGGAAGCTGGGTCACGCCCACTTTGTTTCCGCTTCAGGCTTGGAAAATAGTGACCTTCGTCAATTTGGGTATAAATATGGTTCCGCCAATGCCAACAAGGTTTCTGCTAAGGACGTTGCCTTGATGGCCCGCCACTTGATGACGGACTTCCCTCGCGTTCTGAAGGACGGCAAAGTTGGTTCCAAGCGGGTCAATGGTCAACTCTGCTACAACTACAACAATATGTTGAAGGGTCGGAAGTACTACCAAGCTTCACTGAAGGTTGATGGGCTGAAGACCGGGTACACCCCATTGGCTGGTTACTGCTTTGTCGGGACTGGTCAGAAATCTGGCAAGCACCGGGTCATTACGGTGGTTCTGCATGATGAAAACGAGTTTTCCGAAACGCGTTCACTGATGAATCACGTGTATGGTTTCAGAAGCATGGCTAACTAAACGGCGAATAAGCCAATTAGTGAGTGTTTTAGCACCCGGTTCAGTAGGCTAAGCTTGCCAACGAAATAGAATTCTAAAAATTTACCTATAATTCAAAAAAATTCGCATCAACCACAGTGACGGTTGATGCGAATTTTTGATTAAAATGACTGACAATCAGTTGGGAAGTTTGAGTTGCTAAGCGAAGTAATTAGTTCAGTCTCTGACCGGTGGATTACGAAAAAGTTACGACCCCAACAAGCAGATTACAAAATGGCTCAAGTGCTTGTTTGACAGGTCTTGCTTGTGCTAAGCTGGCCCTTGGATAATTGACACGATTATAATCGGAAAGAGGAATAGTTATGGGAATGTCTAAGTTTAAAGGGGCCGTTTTGGCCGTGTTGTTCACGGTGGCCCTGGGTGGGGCCGTAGCCACGGGGACAACGGCACATGCCGCTACATATACCACGGTTTCCACGACCAACGTGACGAAAGCTGCTTATCACAAGAAGAGTACCGCGGGGGCCATTTATAATAAGGCACACAATCGTCGGATCGCCACGATGAAGGGCTATCCGAACACGACTTGGTACGTGACGCAACACGCGACGTTGAAGCACGCAAATTCCAAGGGAATTTACTACTACGTTCAGAACAAGGCTGGGTCCGTTAAGGGCTGGATCTGGCACGGATACCTGACTAAGGGGAAAGCACCATTTGGCTTGAAGTACGCTAAGAATGCCATCGCCATGGACTATACGACGGGGAAGGCTGTTTGGTCAAAGAGTGCTAATACTGCGCGGCCAATTGCTTCCGTCTCAAAGCTAATGACGTTATACCTAGTTCTCCAAAAAGTCGATGGTAGTTCCAGTAAGTGGAATGAAGTCGTTGATACCAGTAGCAAGGGCTTGATTTCCATGAGTCAAAGTTCGTCGTGTGGCGGGTTCCTGTTCAAGACCGGTCATAAATACACGGTTAAGGACCTTTACGACGCAGCACTATTGGATTCGTCAAACAATGCCGCTATCGCACTGGGGCAATGGGTGGCCGGTTCTAACGCGAAGTTCATTCAACAAATGAACGCGCAAGCTAAGACTTGGAATTTGGATAAGGCCAGCTTTGTATCAGCCTCAGGTTTGGAAAACAGTGACTTAAAGGTCTTTGGCTACGCGTACGGGAGTGCGAACGCCAACATGGTTTCGGCCAAGGATGTGGCCTTGATTGCGCGCCACTTGATTCAGGACTATCCACGAATCTTGACTGACGGTTCCGTTGGGTCTAAAACGGTGGATGGCCAATTGACCTACAACTACAACAACCTGTTAAAGGGGCGGAAGTACTATCAAGCTGCCCTCAAGGTTGATGGGTTGAAGACAGGATACACGCCATTGGCTGGTTACTGTTTCGTTGGGACTGGTCAAAAGACCGGTAAGCACCGGGTCATCACGGTCGTTCTGCACGATGAGAACGAGTTCACGGAGACCCGTTCATTGATGAATCAGGCGTACAGTTACAGCAGCATGTCAGACTAATTTTAAGTCGATAATGCTTTACTATTCTTGGTTTGATAACAGTTTTCGAACTTTCAACCTTTAGCTATATATGTTTAGAACGCAAAAAGGAGTTGAGACAAAAGTCTCAACTCTTTTTTATGTTCTAGTTTAGTTTGAAGTAATTAGTCAGTCGTTAACCAAGCCTCAGGTTGGGCCATGGCAGCCCGTAAATCTTGATAGAACTGGCTGACATGATAGCCATCGGCAACGGCATGGTGAATGGTAAATGAGAGCGGCATAGTGGTCTTACCGCCTTTCGTCGTATATTGCCCAGCCTGGATGACCGGGAAGTACGTATTGAGTGGCGTGAATGGTAGCGGCGTGTAACTGGTGAAGTCCAGCCAGGGAATACTACCGATCATGTAGAGGTTAGCGCTTTGGGGTGCTTTGGGCATGGGCGTGTGTTGGGACCCCAAGCGCTTAAGGTCCTGTAAGTAGTCTTGATAAAATTGGGAAAAGTTTGGGCTGTATGCCGTCCAGAGGCTAGAAATACTGTGGTCATCTTCATGCAGGACACTGTATGAGGGATGGACGACGTCGAATTCAACCAGTTGATCGTCGACCATGCCGACGCGAAATTCTGGATGGCGCGTCAGCACCTGGCTAACTAGAAAAAGGTAGGCGGCGTTGAACTTGACTTCGTGACGATGAGCCCAGTCTAAAGTTGCTGTGATATCAATCGTGGCGTTGACGGTGAAACCGGTGGGCATCATTTTAGTAAAGTAATAGAAATACTCGCGGCGCGGCCAAGTTGTTTGGTCGATTGGGTGGTAGTTGGTATTAATGGTTGTCATGAAAACTCCTTATTTTTGGTTATAGGCAGGCTGACATTTAGCGAGCCAAGTTTGTTTGAGGTCCTTGAGTGTTTGTCTGAGATTCGTCACCTCGGTGGTTTCCTCTTCCCACAGGACTTCGTAGGTGAAGGCAGACTCGCCAAAGGTGTTCCAGTCGGCTTGCAGCGGACTGGTCCGGTAGAAATTTTTATTGAGGTTGAGGCGATAATATCCCCAACGATTATGCGTGTTGGCAACGGTGTCGATGAAGGTTTTACCATTCTTGGTGTTTTTGATTTGAATGACGCCGTACTTGGTCGGGGTCGCTTTGTATTGTCGAATGCGTTCTTTTTTGTCCATGATTACTCCTTAAAAGTGAGGCGCCAATAGTCCTGACCATCCGCGGTCCGTGCCAGAAATCCGTAGTCGATAAGGTAGCGGCGTAACCGGACATAGTCGTCAAAGATTGGGACTAACAGGTCGTTCATGGTGCGCTCAGTAAAATGCTGGGTCGTTGGAATTTCTAAGCTCACCCGCTTTAATACCGCTAAGATGGCCTTGTGTTGCTTAGGCCAGCGTTTGAGCCGCAACTTATCGCCAGGATCGAAATACTTTTGAAGGATCTGATGATAGTCACGCTGTGTAATAGCAATGAGGCCGTTAGCTTGGGTTGCTGGTGGCAGTGCGATGGGGGTATCTCGTTCAGGGTTATTGAAGACTTGATTATAAATAGCGAGGTAGAGCTTGGCCTGCTTGGCCTTTTCGCGGAACGTAAATTTTTGGTGACGAATGGTGGCGGCTGCCACATGGTTGTCCTGAGCAATTGTGGCATCCTTGACACCTTGACTAAATGCAACGAGTAAATCACGTTGCTTGGTGGTCAACGTGTTGTATTTGGATGACGATTGAATGAGTTGGTTGATGGCGTCCGGATGGGCTGATTGAATATGGTGATTGATCATTTCAGCGGCCGGGTAAAAGGCATCGTGTAGGTGGAAGACCTGATCTTGTTGAAAGTCTTGACCACAATAATTGCAAATATAAGCGGTAGCAGTGGTGTGCCACCCCTGTTCAATTTCAGATAGTGTTAATGTTGCGAGATCCATAGGTATCCCTCCAATAGCCATAATCATACAAATGTTTATTGAATCTGTCAATACAATCTACAAAAGTGGCCAAAATAATTACAATTCCGATGGAAATCATGCTGCCGTTGGTTGGCCCAAGGGGTTAGGTTAGTATGATTTTATTTGTAAGCGGCCTGCCTTGCTTGGTTTCGATGGGCCAGGTATGATTGGGTCATGTTATTTTGACGGAGGGGTTGAGTAGATGCTACCAAGACTGATTGCCACGGACTTAGACGGGACCTTTTTAGATGCAAATGGGGTGTATGATCGTCAGCAATTTGATGCCATGTTGGGTGAAATGACCGCGCGTGGTAGCCGATTTGTTGTGACGACTGGTGACCCCCTGGACCATGTTCAAGAGCTCTTTGCCCCGTTGCGGAACCGGGCACAGCTAACCTACGTGGTTGAGGATGGCGCCTTGATCACCACCGCCAGTGGTAGTCAGCTTCAGATGACGACCTTACCCCAGTTACATTGGCAGTCGGCCGTCTCTTGGCTGGAAACGACGCCCATTATGGCGGGCTGCTTCATCATTGCTTGCGGTGCGGAGCGGGCATATACGACGTTGCCGGCCGACAGCCAGCGGTTTGCAGAGTCCCGCGAATTTTATCCCAGTCTGACTTCGGTGGCAGATTTAACGACAGTGAGCGCGGCTATTTTGAAGCTTGATATTACGTGGCTGAGGACGGACGTCGTGGCGCAAGTTGCAGCGTTTAATGCACGTTTTGCCGGCGAATTAGTCGGTGTTAGTAGTGGCTTGGGGGGGATGAACGTCTCACTCCCCCAGGTTAGTAAGGCCGCAGGATTGGCCTTTCTTGGCCAACAATGGGGCATCACGCCAGCAGAAATGGCTGCTTTTGGCGATTCTGGAAATGACTTGACCATGTTACAGCTGGTGGGTCAGGGATTCGCAGTGGCTAACGCTGCACCGGAACTGGCAACACAGCCGCATTTGAAGGGAACAAATGAGCAGGGCGCGGTCATGGCGCAGATTGCTGAATGGCTAGTTTGAGTGGCTAGTTTCCGTATCAAATAAAAGTTGGCGCCCTGAGCCACGGGTAGGGGGTACACTCGCTGGGAGTAGGGGGCGAGTAGCGATGACGGATAGGATAGCACAACTGGGGATGAGGCTGGTCAATGGTGAGGTGCGTTTTTACCGTAACCGCCAGATCAGTGCCATTCGCCAAGCGTTACGGTTGATATTCCCCATTATTTTATTGGGGAGTCTGGCGGATTTCTTGGAGCAGTCCTGGTTACGAACGGATGGCTATTACTATCAAACACTGCACGTGGCGCGGTGGCTGTTTCAAGTGAAAATTCTACGGCAGTATTTGCGATTGATCAGCGCGGGTACCCTGGGATTGGCCGGAATCTTAATGGCATTTGCGGTGAGCTTTTACCTGGTGGTACCAGTGACCCAGCACATGACGGATCGCCTGATGGCCGGAACGATTGCCGTGATTAGTCTGAAATTTTTTAACGTGACTCGGACCTCAGTTCTGGGTGGTCACACGATCAAATGGGTGGCGACTGACCTGGGGATTCAGGGAATTCTAGTCGGTATTTTGGTGGGAGTACTCGTGGGCAATGGCTACCGTTGGGCACTCGGTCATCGTTCACCAGACTTGGAACAGATTCCAAGTACGCTGGTCATCACCTGCACTTGGTTAGTTGTGATGGCAGCTTTAGGTTTGCTTTGGGTCAGCACACAGACGGTTAGTCTCAATTCTGCTTTTGCCAGCATCATTCGGTGGCCGTTTCGCTTGCCCCATTTCATTCTGGGCTTGCTGGGATATTGCGTTTTAAATGGGGCCTTTGAGTGGTTGGGAGTTCTAGGGCCGTTGTCAGCAAGCAGCGGGCAATCAATTGAATCTGCCCAGAATTTAGCAGCCGTGTTGGCACATCATGGCTGGCAGTTGCCGCATCCGCTAACGCTGCATACGGTCGTCAGCGTTTATGCCAACGTTGGTGGAACGGGAATGATGCTCGCACTATTGTTGGCACTATTTTTGAGCCGACCCACGGCGTGGCAGCGGCGAATCGGTTGGTTGAGCCTGGTACCAACCTTGGGAAACGTCAATGCGCCAATGATGGTCGGCTTACCTGTCATTTTAAGCCCCCTGATGGGGATTCCGTTCATTCTAGCTCCGAGTGCTTGTATTACACTTAGCTGGCTCTGTATCCGCCTTAAATGGGTTCCTGCGGTGGCATATCCATTATTGACTGGGACGCCGGGACCGTTGCAGGCTTATCTGGGAACTGGCGGCAATTGGACCGCACTGGCGTTATCGTTGGCCGACTTAATCTTAAGTACGGCAATCTATTATCCCTTTGTTAAATTGGTGCAGGCGGCTCACCGGCAACTAGACGGGGAGGTGGCTTAAGATGCATCGCACAAATTTGCATCGACTATGGGCAGTCTTATTATTGCTGGCAGTGTTGTGTTTGCCAGGATTTTGGTGGCAGCCGCATCAGGAAAAAATTGTGCGGGCTAACTATCAAAGTCTAATGGCACCAGTGTTCTTCGTCCCTGGTTCAAGTGCGACACAGAATCGATTCAATGCGTTGGTTAAAGAGTTGAATCGAGAGTCGCCAACGACTCATAGTCTGTTACGGGTCGAGGTCATGACTAACGGTCACCTAGAATACAGTGGAAATCTGAAGCAGGGAGACCAGCGGCCGTTCATCGTGGTGGGGTTTCAAAACCATCGGGATGGTCCAGCTAACGTTCGCAAACAGGCGGTCTGGTTTGCGACGGCCTTTCAGGCTTTAGAAAGGACGTATCATTTCACACACTTCTCGGCTATGGGTCACTCTAATGGTGGTCTGGTTCTGACATTGTTTATGGAACATGACCTGGCCAAGACTAAGACCAAAATTGATCGATTGATGACCATTGCCACACCATTTAATTTAGAAGAACAGGATGCTGCGGTCGACACTGACTTGTTCAAGGAATTGAGTGGTGACCGCGCCAACTTACCCCGCAATGCAACGGTTTACTCGATTGCTGGGAGCAAAACATTTGCTAGCGACGGGATTGTCCCGTTCGACAGTGTGAACCGCGGGAAGTATATCTTTCAAAATCAGGTGAAACACTTTACGCAAATTACGGTGACTGGAGCAAACGCTAATCATGCGGATCTGCCGGAAAATCAGCAGATTGTTGCACTTATTCGTCAGGACCTTTTATCCTAATTGCGGTTTATTTCACAACCTATTACGTGTAAACTGGGAGGTAAATGGAGGCTAAAGACGAATGATTAAAATGATTGCGCTCGACCTAGATGAGACGTTACTGAATACAGATAAAACAATCAGCGAAGAAAATGTGACAATGTTGCGTAAGCTGCATACGGCAGGTATCAAGGTGGTTCTCTGCACTGGCCGACCAATCAATGCAATCTGGGGTTACCTGGAACAATTGGGGCTGACCACGGAAGAGGACTTTACGATTACATTTAACGGGGCGCTGGTTATTCAAAATATGACTAAAGATGAGCTGGCACAGAGTGGACTAAGTCGGACTGATTTTGAACCCCTCCACGCGTTTGCCCAAGAGAATGGGTATCCACTGGACATCTTAGACTTTGAACAGGTCTATCCGGTCGCTGACTTGAAACCTTCTATCTATCAGAAGATGCTGAAGGCTCCAATGACTTTTACGCCCACAAAATTTGATGATCTACCTGATCATTTATTTAGTAAGGCGGTTATGGCCACTGATTCTGAGACCTTGGATCACGTCGTTGCCACCATTAGTGAGGACTTGCGTCAGGAATATCACGTTGTCCGGTCACAGCCTAAGATTTTGGAATTCTTGGCGGCTGGGATGGATAAGGCCGTTGGTTTGGGACAATTGTTAACTCACTTTGGTTGGGACTTCGATGACTTGATGGCGTTCGGTGATGCTGAAAATGATTTGGGCATGATCAAGGCGGCAGGCGATGGTGTCGCTATGTTAAACGGTCAACCTGAGGTGAAATCTGCTGCAAATCACATTACACCAAAATCAAATAATGAGGCAGGAATTGCGGCTTACCTACAGGAAAAGTTCCCGGAATTATTAGGATAAGGGAAACGCTTGCAATTTAGCGAATGAAGTGGCAGTATGAAAGGTGTATAGGATGAATATTAAGGAGGACAAGGGTTATGAAACGTTTTATGGTTAAACTAGGATTAGTGGCGGTGGCGCTGGGTACCCTCGGTGGGGTAGTCGCACCAAGTGTCGCTAGTGCTAAAACCAAGCCAACTTTCACGAATACCGACTTGAAACGTTACTATAAAAATGCCAAGTCCAAGACGGCATTTTACTTCAAGACCTACAAGTCTGGTAAGAAGACCGGTGAAATGTTGATCTTTGGTGACTTTAACGGTAAGAACGCGAACGTGAAGTATGGTGTGCCAACTTCCGTGAAGTTCAGTAAGAACCGGCAGACGATGACCACTAAGTACAAATTGATTGAATTCAAGACGACTAAGGGTAAAACTACGACGTCACTAGCCAAAAAGGCATACACTTTTAAGTTGACTAAGAAGAGTTCAACGAAGTTTTCTGCTAAGTTGACTGGGACTAAGTTTAACCGGCGTTTAGGAACGTCTGGTAAAACTTACAGCTACACGAAGACTAAGACCAGTCCAGCTAAGAGCTATGCGAATAAGTATGTGAAGCCAGAAATGAAAAAGGCCTATACGGAAGCATTCGATTCCTTACCAGCTGCTGATAAGCAGGCCGCGGTAAAGAAGTATACGAATAACGCCGTGAACACCATGATCAAGAACTTTAACTACAAGAGCTAATTAGACGAATTTGTCGGGTGACTGAAATTATTTCAGTCACCTTTTTTAATGCTTAAGCCATTTCGGCCTGGCTAAGTTAACGTTGCTGAGATATTGAAAGGGTCGGTTAGTGGGATTATCTGGAGCATAGAGGCGGCGTTAGAACCGGACAACAAAAAAGTCCCAGACAAAATGTCCAGGACTCTCAGTGAAATAAGTATTTGGGATAAAGCTTAGTTTTGCTTGAACAGGTTCGTCAGGTATTCCATGAAGGTCTTCAGATAACGATCTTTGTCAACCATGACAGAAACCTTAACATTAGTAGGTTCGTTTAACCGGTTGTCATCACCGATAGTCCGACCGTAAGTTTCCTTGTTGTAGTTAACCACCATGTTTAAGTCAATCGTGGTAACGAAGCTAGGATCTAACGCAACCCCAACAGCCAGTGGGTCATGCAAAGCACAGCCACCTAGGTTGTCGTTAACATCAACGTAGGCTTGGATGTAGTAATCAACGATGTCAGCGAACTTTTCACCGGCAACGGTACCCAAGTCACGCCATTGTTGGGTTTCCTTCTTAGTCAACAGGGTCCGCAGGGTAACATCCAAACCAACCATAGTTGAATGTAATGGGCTCGTCAAAACGGCGTTAGCAGCTTCAGCATCTTGGTTGATGTTGGCTTCGGCATAAGCAGTGACGTTACCAGGAACGGTCAAAGCACCGCCCATGAAGGTGACGTTGCCGATTTCAGTAGCAATTTCTGGGGCCTTTTTGATGGCAGCAGCCAAGTTGGTCATTGGGCCAGTTGGAACTAACGTCAAATCTTTGCCGTACTTGTGAACGGCATCAATCAAGAAGTCCACACCGGATTCCTTTTCAATTGACCGTTGTGGATCTGGTAAGTCGACTTGGCCAATTCCGTTTTCACCGTGAATGTCTGCACTAACTTGCATCCGATCAAAGTGATCACTGGTTGAGGAATGACTTTCACCCAGATATACAGGGATGTCAGTGTGTCCAAGTAGTTCCAAAATCTTCAAAGAGTTTTGGCCACCGGCTTCGACGAGCACGTTCCCGTAAGAACCGATAATCCCAATCAAGTCCACATCGGGAGCACCCAATGCGTAAGCAATTGCGAGTGAATCATCGATACCAGTATCTAAGTCTAAAATCATTTTACGTTTTGCCATGATATAATTGTCTCCCCTTTGATCCTATATTAGCTAAAAAGCCTACTCTAAGTGTAATGTAACTGGTTACATTTATCAAGCTCACCTAGTCACCAAGTTGAAGCAATTGGACGTTCACGTTAAGATAGAAACCAGGTTAGATTTACCATTGAGGGGGGATTCGGTCATGGCCGATAAACAGTCTGTAAAACCGGTAAAACGGCATTTTGAGTACCACAATCATTTGCTGGATGATGCAACGAAGGAAATGAATGAGTGGACCGGAGAGAATAAGGTTGTTGAAATCCACCTATTTCAAATGTTTTCAGAAGTTTTTAAGCATCACGACTTAGACGACTCAGAAGCCTTATTTATCGTAGGAACTAAGGAAACGACACCATCCTTAGAAGCCGTGTCGGCGGCACCAGTCAAGCCGTGGTTATTCTCACGAGTTTTCGCATTACTTGGAGCTAGTTTCGTGTTACTGGCGCTGTTATTTCTGGTTTTCCGCAGTAATAATGCCGTCCCTGGGATGATTTTTATTGGCTCGTTGGCGGTGCCATTTTCCTTGTTGATCATGTTTTTTGAAATCAACGTTTTTCGGAACATCTCAGTTTATCAATTGATGACCGTCTTTTTGGTTGGAGGTATTCTGTCGTTGATTGCGACCATGATTTTGTATTCATTGATTCCATCGGGGAACGGGACATCCTGGGAGTCCGCATTAATTGTTGGTTTCATTGAAGAAACGGCCAAGATGCTGGTTATTGCTTATTTTATTAACCAATTTAGGCTAAATTATATCTTCAATGGTTTACTGATTGGTGCCGCTATTGGCGCTGGGTTTGCGGTCTTTGAGACGGCAGGGTATACCGGACAATATGGTTTGGTCACACTGTTGATGCGCAGTTGGCAAGCAATCGGGACGCATACGATTTGGTCCGCCATCATGGGAGCGGCGATTATTTTGGCAAAGGAGCGTCATCAGCCCGTCACTGGGAGTAACATGGTGGCACCGAAGTTTTTGCGCTTCTACCTGTTGGCGATTGCCCTTCACGCGTTGTGGGACTGGAACGCCCCTTTTGCCTTGTTAGACATTTTGTACCTGCAACAGTGGGTATTGATCACGGTTGGCTGGGTTGCCATCTTTGTCTTGATCAACGCAGGTTTACGTGAGGCGCGAACCTTACAGGGTCAACGAATCCTCAAGAACACTCAGCTCGGCGGATAGAGAAAGGTAATCATTTTGCGGTCCAACGCGGGGTTTTCATGTAATAGGGAATGTTGCATTTGCCAAATAGGACCGCGAAGCTGCTGATAACGGTAGCTTCCAACGTGGCCTTGAACCAGTCTGGCTAGTGGTGTAACGGTGTTGTCGGGTACTTCACTGTCGTTATCTGTGCGCCCAATGTTGCCTGCTAAATTTAGGATGTGTAACTGGGGTTCAGGTGTTCTGAGCCCCGTTCTTTCTGGAAAGTCGGCACCAATGCAGATCCAACGATTAACCGTGACGGGGGCTTGGGATTGGCGATTCAGATAGTCGTAGGCAATCGTTCCGCCGGAAGAATGGCCCACAAAGTTAACGTGGGTCACGCCATACCGTTGATGCAACTGCCGCAAGACCGTTCGTAACTGGCGAGCTTGTTTTTTGGGGTGCGTGTTGTCCTTGAAAATAACGGGGACGAGCGGGTTGTTGGCGGCGACCGGTGCGTGCTGTTGCCAGGAGACGTGACCGGTGTAATTGACCCGGGCGGTTAGGCTAAATGTGGCGAGCCCGGGGCGATTCAGACTGACGACCATACTGCGTAAAGACAGCCAAGCACCACTATTGCCTGGCAAGAAGAGGGTGGCCGTACGAGTCTGAGGGACCCGTGTGGTGGCCAGTGCGGACCACCGGCTGTTCCACCAGCCAATTAGACCAGTTAAAACAAGCAGGGTTGTGACGATAACGGTTAACCCACGTCGATGCTTCATGAAAATCACCTCCTTGATACGATGAAAGATTAAGAAAACGGAGACTAGTTAAATGACAGAATCTTATGATATTACCATTATTGGTGGGGGCCCCGCAGGCATGTTTGCCGCGTTTTATGCCGGGATGCACAACGCTAAAGCACAGGTGATTGAGAGCCTGGCCGAATTGGGTGGTCAGGTGAATGCATTGTACCCTGAAAAAAGAATTCTAGATGTCGCAGGGTTACCTGCTATAAAAGGACGAGAGCTGATTGCTGGGCAACGGCGACAGTTAAAACAATTTCCGTTAACCATTAAGACGGGACAGGCGGTGGCCAACGTTACTGCGAATGGGCAAGGATTTACAGTGACCACGGAGCGGGAGACGACTCAGACAAGGGCCATCATTGTGGCCGTTGGCAACGGGGCCTTTACCCCGCGTAAGCTAAATGTTGAAAATGCCGAGCAATTTACTAATCGTCAGTTATTCTACAGTGCCCGAAATCTTGAAACGTTTCGCAATCAGGATGTCATGGTAGCAGGTGGTGGTGATGCAGCCATTGACCAAGCCCTGATGTTGGCGCCTGTGGCAAAGTCCGTGACCCTGTTGCACCGTCGTAACCAATTCCGGGGGTTGGCCCACATGGTCGACTTGCTCGAACAATCTACGGTAAAAGTGGTGACGCCCTTTCTGATCAGTGGCTTGCAGGAAACGGCTACTGGTGCCTTGGACGTGACGATGAAGACCGTTGGTGGCTCGGGGGAATTAGCGCATCAGACGGTGGATAAATTAGTGGTCAGCTATGGGTTTACGGCAGATCATCAGGCATTAGATGCTTGGGACGTCGATTTGGCGGAGGACCATCGTTTGATTGCGGTGGACTCAACCATGGCCACTAATGTTGCGGGAATCTATGCCATTGGGGATGGCGTCATGTATCGGGGAAAACAGCCGCTGATTGCGACCGGTTACGGTGAAGCACCGGTGGCGGTTCAAGCCATCATGAGCACCTTTTTCCCCGACCGCCGTGGTCCCGTTCACAGTACTTCGCTAACCCCTAAACAATAAGCGTGTTTATTCTAAACGACAAAGAAGCTGTCCGCACGATCAAGAGATCGAACGGACAGCTTCTTTTCGTTGGTCGACTGGCGGTTATTTGCCGCTGGTGTCGTCTTGGTTAGTAATTTTGATACGGTTGGAGTCGGTGGACTTGTGATTGATTTCTGGTGCATCCGTCTTGTAGAACGGTTGTGTGGATTTGTCACCATTTCTGGAGAAGAGGCTAGTGGACTTTAAGCCCAGCTTCTTTTCCAACTTTTCCGCTTTCTGAAGACCATCAGAATAGTTATAGTCCTGCGGATCAACCGCTTTAAATCCCTTAGGATGGTAGAACCGTAGGAGGTTTTTCTGGTTAAGGGAATCGGAATAGTTTAGCCCATTAGTTACGTGTTCTTGCATGGCGTCAATCTTTTCTTTTTGCTTACCAGTTGGCTGAATCTCCTGCTGGGTTTTGTTGCTATAAATATTCCCATCGATCGACGTATAATCAGCGCTGACCCAATCGCGATTACGGAAGGCTACGACTGGGTAATGGCCTGGAGAAAGTAGGTCGGTCCCAAATTGCAGGTACTTCTTACTATTGATTCCCATCAGGTGTAACAGGGTTGGTAAGACGTCAACTTCGCCGCCATAGGTGTGTTCAATCTTACCTTTCTTGTAGCCAGGCATGTTGAACATCATTGGTACCCGTTGAAGTTGGGCGTTGTCGTAATCGTTCCAGTCATCTGGATTGACGCCCAGGAGCTTGGATAAACTCTTGTTGGACGAGTTAGAGATTCCATAGTGGTCTCCATAGATCATAACCAATGAGTTCTTGTCCAGGCCTGACTTGTGTAGGTAATGGTAGAATTCCTTGATGGATTGGTCGAGGTAGTGAGCCGTTTTGAAGTAATTATCAACGGTTTTGTCGCCGGTGTTGGGTGTCTTGAAGGTTGAATCTTCCTTGTCCAAAGTGAACGGGAAGTGGTTCGTAACAGTCAGATACTTCACGTAAAACGGCTGTTGTAGGTGTTGCAGGTATTTGACGGAATCATTGAATAACAATTTGTCCTTCAACCCGTAACCCAACGATTTGTCACCGGAAGTGTCATAGTAGCTGGCATCGAAGAAATACTGGTAACCCAGGTTTTTGTAAGTATTATTCCGGTTCCAGAAGCTGCCCACGTTTCCGTGGAAGACGGCAGTGGTGTATCCTGACTGGTCAAGGATGGCTGGCGCCGCTTGGAAAGTGTTGTCGCTTCCTAACTGCGTGAATAGCGATCCCTGAGGTAGACCGTAAGTTCCGGTCTCCAACATGGTTTCTGCGTCAGAGGTCTTACCTTGACCGACTTCATGGAAGAAGTTATCAAAGCTATAGGTTGCTTTACTCTTATAGAGCTTATTGAGGAACGGCGTCACTTCTTGACCGTTGACCTTCTTGTTAATTAAAAATTGTTGGAAACTCTCCAAGTGAATCACGATGACGTTCTTCTTCTTTGCCACACCATATAGACTCTTATCGGGCGCTGCGTAGTTTTTGTGGACGTACTTAAGAATCCCAGTCAACTCGGACTTCTTCGCGTGGGAGCGTAGTTCACTGGTATGACCGGACTTGATACCGTCGTAAACGGTGAAGGCGTCCAGGCCTAAGTATTTGACGACGTAGGTTCTATCGAACGTCCGGGTCAGTAGTTGTGGCCGATCCATCTCACCCAGAGTCAGGTTGACGCCAAAGAGGAGCACGGCCACGGAAGTCACGGCAAAGCCGACCCGTTTGTTCAGTGGTCGGGGGTCAATGTAGATGCGACGGGTAGCCAATAACAAGAGGACCACCACGAGGTCTAACCAGTATAGAATATCGTGTGGTGAGGTCAGAGCTAATGAACTTCCTGACAGCCCCTGGTCGACCTTGGAGTACCCCAGCATGGTGCTAACCGTCATAAAGTCGGTAAATTCTCGGAAGTAGATGACGTTGATGTAGAGCAGCAGGGTATTCAGAATATCAATTAAAAATAAAAAGGGATAGAAGAATCGTGCTCGTTTAAAGTACAGTGCCAACCCAAAGACGAGTAGGGTGGCAGCAATGGGATTGATCAGCACAATTAGAAATTGAAACGGATCACTCAGATTTAAGTTGAAGTCGACGAAGTAGGCGACTAGGGTCTTTGCCCAAAACAGGACGACCATCAGGGTAACAAATCCCATGCGGGTCCCTGTTCTGGCCCATATTTTTTTGAAACGTTCCACGTAATTTCGCTCCTTCGTTTACGGATAAGTAGTCCTATTTTACCATAGTTGCAGGTGTCATAGGTTGCGCCCGTTTTTGACACATTTTCACCATCGTAGCAAATTGCGGTGGGCCTTGACGGTTTCAGGAGGAAGTTTAGGAAAATTTTAAGTGGGTTGCGAAATTGTAACCGCTATCGCAGAATAATTTGGTACACTAGAGGTAATTCAGACGGAAAGGTGTGGAAACGTTATGAACAAGCAAATCACGCTTTATTTGGTTCGGCACGGCCAAACCTATTTCAACATCTATAACAAATTGCAGGGTTGGAGCAATTCTCCGCTGACGGACGCAGGGATTGCGGATGCCAAAGGGGCCGCTGAACGGCTTAAGGACGTGCAGTTTGCCGCAGCTTACTGTAGTGATACCACGCGGGCTGAGCAAACGGCGCGGACCATCTTAGCAGCTAACTTGTCGCAACCATCGGCTAATTTAACGTCTTCCCATTTCTTCAGAGAAGAGTTTTACGGGTATTACGAGGGGACCGACATGGCCCAGGCGTGGTACGTTGCTGGGGCACCACATGGAGTGCCGTCGTTTAAGGCAATTGAAGAAAAATATTCAATTGGTAAGGCGAAAGATTTCTTGAAGGAAGCCGATCCCTTCCGTCAGGCCGAAAACAATGAAGAGTACTGGGCTCGGGTCGACCAAGGATTTGACATGATTCGCCAGGACCCAATTCTGAAAGATGGTGATAACGTCCTGGTAATCAGTCACGGTAACACGTTGCTCAGTCTGATGGAACGTTATGGTCAGGGTCAGTATGATTTGAGTGTTCGGCCAGCTAACGGAAGTGTTACCAAGCTTTCCTTAACACCCGATGACATTAAAGTTTTGAGTTATAATCAGAAAGATTAGGAGCGAGGACGATTTGATGGAATGTAGAATGGCTTGGGGTAAAAAGAACCCCGTCTATGATGATGCCTTAGGTATCCGTAAGGACGTTTTTATTGAAGAACAGGGGATTGACCCTCGCGACGAGTTAGATGGCGCTGACGAGGACAAGATGCACTACGTGGGCTACGTGGACGACAAACCAGTCACGACGGCCAGAATTGATATGCTGGCTGGAAATCGTGTCAAAATTCAGCGGGTAGCAACGGTGGCTGATGAACGCCAACACGGGTATGCTGGGGAACTCATTAAGCAGATCATTAGCGACGCGAAGAAGTCTGATGTCAGCCGAATCGAGCTGGATGCCCAATTGACTGCGCTAGATTTCTATCAGCAACTGGGATTTGAACCTGTGAGCGAGCCATTCAAAGAGGCTGGTATTCAACACCGGACGGTTCAGTATCAAGTTAAATAGGTTTTTGTAAATTGAAGGATGTGTGATTGGATTAGCCGGTCACGCATCCTTTTTACCGTACATGCCATGTGCCGCTTCCGGCAGCCAGGACTGGGGCTCAGCTGTGGGGACCTTTGATATCGATGGCGGTAACTGTGACTGTTTTACAGGCGATAGTCAGTTTAATGTTACTGTACTGAGGTTGAGCGGATGTTCTAGGTGTTGTTGATGGTTCGACTAGTTAGTCTGTTATGGTAGCTAAGCGAGTATTGAACGGTTGTTCATCTTTATGTAAGAGGCAGTAATGTGTCTAGGAGATGTGGAAGGGCATAGTGACATGTTTATGGGAACATACGTCAAGCGCTAGTTTTCATAGGTTTGGTCACAATTAGACAGTCTAAGCCGGAGGCGGACAGGGTGGGCCAGCCGTGAAAATAGCGTTAGCTAGCGTTTCTTGCTAGGTTGGGCTATAGGCGACTTTGAAGACACAACTTTATCGTGGCTTTCAAGTCGAGCGAGAAGTCCGGTCTTTGGCTGAAGCGTCCCCACAGCAGGGCCACCCTGGCCACCGGAGAGCGCCAATAGCAAACTGATTTTGAATAAAAAAAATCGCGTTGCCATAAGCCAAATGCTTATGCGCAACGCGATAATATTTTAGCGTTCAGTTGATTTCATGAGGTATTTGTTTACTGAACTGTGAAACGGATTAGTCAGCGTCAGTAGCAGCTGGCGTGTTAACACGTGCGTAACCAACCGCGTGCCACCAAGGGGCATGAACAGCTTCGCGAACAACACCACGGTTCTGGGCATCGATCATCTTACCCTTACCGATGTACATCCCAACGTGGGAGATAGAGTACTTGCTACCACCGAAGAAGACCAAGTCACCCTTTTGGATGTTCTTGTAAGTGACGTGCTTCAAGGAGTTGTATTGCGCTTGAGCAGTCCGTGGTAACGTAACCTTGGCACCCTTTTTGTAGATGTAGCCAGTAAAACCTGAGCAGTCAAATGATGAAGGACCAGTAGCACCGTAGACGTAACGAGCGCCTAAGTGAGACTTAGCAACCTTGTACACTGAGCTAAAGCTTGTAGAAGCCTTGGTAGCGGCGGAAGCGGAAGTTGTGGTACCGGCGTTAAATGCAAAGAAACCTGTGAAAACTAATGCTGCTGTTGCAATTGTTTTAATGACTTTCTTCATTGTTATAAACACCCCTCATGAAATTTACAACTATAAGAGTACCAATGTAATGTGACAATCATGTAACAGCGCAATTGCAAAGGCGTTAAATGTCTTAAACAAAACGTTACTTTTCGCAATAAACTTGCAATTTAAGCGATTTACTTGGTAAAATCTAACATGACTGGCAAGTAAGTTTACAGGTATGAGGAGGAGAACGGCTTGGCCAAATTTACGGAGGAAGTACGGGAATTTTTTGATATTCGTCGATTAGTTTTTCGAATTGGGGAGCTAGCCGCGATGACCGATGTATCGGCTAGACAGTTGCGTTACTGGGAAAAGAAAGGGCTTATAGAGTCTGAAGAACGAGAAGATGGGCAACAGGCTCGGGTTTATACCTTTAAGACTTTTGTTCGGGTTTCGATGATTAAGTACTATTTGGACACCGGTTATACGCTCGCTACAGCTGGGAAATTGGCCGCCGAACGGCAAGATCGAATTCAATATATTCACCGGTTTGTTTCACGGGGGATGCGGGGCTTGGCTCAGGTCGATGGTCAGATGGCGATTAACCTTGGCCCATTCGATGAGGCCCAAACGTTGATGGCACTGATTCCAGAAGAGGATACAGGCGCCGTTCATTACAAATTATTACCTAACGAAGAAGCACAACGCGTCACGCAAAATACACCGGCATAAATTGAAATATTACCGAGTGAGTTGTTTATGTTACAAATGAAATATTTTTTGATCAGGGTTGGGGACAAAAAGTCTCTGCCCTTTTTGTGCTCCGAATGTAGCTAGTTGAAATGGGTGACAAAGAGCAGCCAGTTTAGCTTAAGCGCAAACGTTAACTAGTCCAGAAACGAGCTTTTTTCGCCGTTCAGGCTTGCTGGTTATACGCCTTAAAATCCACGCGATTAGGTAACTGAGCTTTCACAAAATTTTCTTGGCTGATGGCTGGTCGGTAGACTATACTTTGGGTCGAGGAGTTGATTAGTGGGTATGACTTATTCAGTTTGGGCCAGTTGATGTGGTCGATGGACTGCGGGCTAATCAGCTACAAAAATTAAGGGCATAGACGAAAGCGGATTGGGTGACTACCCGGCTAGCGTCTCTGACTGAGGGAGAGTAAGCATGGCAAGAAAGAATTTTACAGCTGATCCACAAATCCAGCAACATCGCTGGTGGATTTTGGTGGCAGTGTGTTTGTTTATTTTTATGTCAACGTTGGATGCCAGTATCGTCAATATTGCTTTACCCGTGATGAGTAAGGATATGACCATTCCGATGAACCAAGTGGAGTGGGTAGTTTCCATCTACTTAATTATTATTTGTGCGTTACTGCTATTATTTGGGAAACTGGGGGATACTCGCGGGAAGATTCGTATCTTTAAGCTGGGGTCCGTACTTTTTACCATAGGGTCATTACTTTGCGGATTCAGTGTTGGCTTACCATTCCTATTAGGTGGCCGGGCAGTTCAAGCTGTGGGTGCGGCCATGACCATGGCAACCAGCAACGGAATTATTACGGAAGTTTTTCCTTTTAGCGAACGGGGACGCGCTTTAGGGATGATTGGGTCTTTTGTTGCTTTAGGGAGTATTGCAGGTCCTGGAATCGGGGGCATTATCCTAGCCCACCTCAGTTGGGGGTATATTTTTTGGATCAACGTGCCGGTCGGAATCGTGGCTCTTTTGATTGGACAACGAATCTTACCCCGGGACTTGATCGTGACCAAGGAGTTAATCGATATTCCTGGTGCGAGTTTATTTGCCATATTGATGGTGAGTTTGTTTGCCGGCATCTTTGTTGGCCAGGAGATTGGGTTTGGGCGACCAATGATTCTTGGTTTGTTTGTCATTGCGGCGTTTGCTTTGATTTTCTTCGTGCGCGTTGAATTGCGAGCGACTAATCCAATTCTGGCGTTGCATTTGTTTCAGAACAAAGAATTTTCTATCAGTATCTTGTGTGCTTTCCTGATCTTTGTCGCAAACTTTTTCTTTAACGTTATTGCACCATTTTACTTGGAAAATGCTCGGGGGATGGCCGCTAATTACGCTGGGTATGCGCTGATGACCTTTCCCATTGTTCAAGTGGTCGTGGCACCAATTGCCGGCGCCGTTTCAGATAAGATTGGGCCTGAATTATTAACGTTTATCGGATTGATTCTCATATCTATCAGTCAAGTCGGGTACATGTTGGCCAATCTCGTAACGCCATTGTGGATCTTCATGTTCTTCATTGGGTTGGTTGGTTTGGGTAACGGAATTTTTATGTCACCAAATAATACGATTGTCATGAGTTCGGTGCCGGTTCAAAACTTAGGGGTTGCTGGGAGTATCAATGCACTAGCCCGGGAATTAGGTATGGTTATTGGTATTTCTATCGCCACGACGGTGCTTTTCTCGGCGATGGGCCACTATGCAGGCCAACATGTGACTGCTTACTTACCCAGCCATCCTGAAATCTTTATCGCCGGTATGCGGGTAGCATTCATGGTATCCCTGGCCATTTGCCTGGTTGCCACGGCTATTACGGGTTGGCGGATGTTTACGCATCGGTCGGGGAAACTGACTGACTAAGTAAAATGAGAATTTGAGAGTGTAAACTGGGCATAGGGCACTAGTCTTGGCGCTAAATGGACAATTCTGAGTATGTGGTCATTGCCCAATAAGTTGGAATTTCACAGTAGTGGTATTGTTGCGATTAAAGCATAGTTTAGACGGCGGTAGCCAGGGTGCACTTGAGAACATGAAGACACAAGGTGTCGTGGTTTCAAGTCGAGTGAGAAGCCTGATTTTTAGGCTGAAGCGTTCCCGCAGCAGCTTTTCGTTCTGGTTGCAGGAGCGTGATTAGAAAAAAGGAGAGTGAGACAAAAGGCGTTTAGTCAATGAGCATTAACGTCGATAGACGAACAACCCCGGTCCTGGACTGTTTGTTTATCGGGGTTAAGCGAAGTTGACTGCCTTTTGGCGCACGCTTCGACCCTGTATGTTCGGAACACAAAAAGGGGTTTGTGAAGTGAACCCCCAAGGTTGGACAGAAAGTCCAACCTTGGGGGTTTTACTATGGTTAAGTTTGATTTAGATTTTAGAATTAAGGTCGTCACTGAATATTTGAGTGGAGTTGGATCAACCTCATTGGCCAGAAAACATGGTATCAGCAAGGAAGAAACTATCCTTCTTTGGGTTAGTCGCTTCCGGAAATACGGTATAGCTGGATTGAAGCTGAAGGATCAGAAGCCAGAATATTCTAGTCAGTTCAAGGTTGATGTATTAAACTGGAGAAAACAACATCAGGCCTCGCTTCCGGTAACGGCTCTGCACTTCAATCTATCTTCGCCAAGCACCATCTGGCAATGGGAGAAGCGCTTTGAGGAGCAAGGAATCGCTGGCCTTGAACGGAAGCGAGGAAAGCCTAAAATCATGGCTAAACATAAGCAAACGAAGCCTTCAAAGAGTCGCAATAACTCCAGTACCGCCGATGAATTGAAGCAATTAAAACAAGAAAACTTGATGTTAAAGATTGAGAATGAATACCTAAAAAAACTCGATGCCTTAGCTCAGAAGAAGTCAGCAGACAAGAAATCTCGCAAATAGTGACCGAGTTAAGGCAGGTCTTTCAAGTGCCCATCAAGCTCCTACTCAAGGTCGTCAAAGTACCAAGAAGTACGTATTATTACGCACGCTCACATCGTCAGCGTGAAAAACTAGATGATTCTCCAATCATTCAGGCAATCGATGAGATTCGGCAGGAGGATTCTAAGTACACCAAGAAGTATGGTTATCGACGACTAACTAAAGCCTTACAAGAACATGGATTCACAGTGAATCATAAGCGAGTCTTACGCTTAATGCATGAGCATGATTGGCTTTGTTTAGCATACAATCGCCAAAAACGTAAATATAATTCATACAAAGGAACCGTTGGTAAAATTGCGTCAAATCGGTTAAACCGACGATTCAAGACGGACCGTCCTTATCAGAAACTGGTCACAGATGTTAGTGAATTTCGATATGGTGGTATGAGTCAAAGTGAACGGGTCTACTTAGAACCAGTCATTGACCTCTTCTCAGGCGAAGTATTGGCTTTCAACATCAGTGACCATCCGACAGTAGAGTTCGCTTTAAAACCGCTTAAAGAAGCCTTAGAGAGATTGCCAAAATTAGGCTATCGAACAACAGTCCACACGGATCAAGGCTTCCAGTACCAACACAAATTCTGGCGAGAAACACTCAAAGAACATCGCGTATTTCAAAGTATGTCACGCAAAGCAACTTGCCTAGACAATGCGTCAGTTGAATCATTCTTCCACATCATGAAGGTCGAAGTTATGGATGAACATTTTGAGAACAAGGAAGACTTGACTCAAGCTATGACTGAATGGATCAACTTTTACAATAAACGTCGGATCAAAACAAAACTGGATGGCAAGTCCCCGGAAAAATACCGGGAACTCGCCATCCAGAAGGCAGCGTAAATTCTGTGTCCAACTTTAAGGGTTCACTTCATTGAGACTTTTGTCTCAAACCCCTTTTGTTACTGAAGATTATTTAGATTCTTTGTCTTTCTTAGTAGGCCGGTCAGCACGTCGTTGTCGACGGAACTGATGCGGCTTTTGTGCTGGAATGATAACTGACAGCTTTCCGAACGAGGATGCCATTAGTGGCAGTGCCAAGTTGAAGATGATTGCCGTGAAGATAGTGATCAGGGTAACCGCCGTTAACGTTTGCGATTCTGCGGCTAAGAGCCCGAGCACTCCGGCAATGATGATGAACAGGGAGTGCCGCATTGTTTGGCCGACTTCATGAATACCAGGAAGTAACCAATCAAGCAACGGTGCATCATTTAGTCGGTAACTCAACGCTAACTGGGTCAGTTCAACAACTGCGAGGACCGTCAGTGGGACGAATGCCAGCAGGGGAACCTGCCAGTTGAAGTCGCCATCACCGGTCAACCACTTCATAATGAGGTGGGTTAGTTGGTAACTGGCCAACGTTGATGCCAAGAACGTTAAGAACCAGTAGCTGGCTTGCAAGAGGGACCGACTGAAGATGATCAGCAGGAGTAACGTAATGCCAAAGACTAACAGGAGAACTCGTGGTAGGTCATGCTGGTACTGATTCTGGATGGTGGCCATCGTAACTGGCTGACCGCTGAAGGTCAACGTTGAACCTGCCAAGACGGTCCCACGTAATTGGCTGGTAGCTACCTGACGCAGTTGGTCCAAGGTTTCGGCCGTGTTCTTAGCGTTAGGTTCTTGCTTCAGTGTAATCGTCAGGTACGTGGACTTCACGTTTTGGTTCGTGAAGTTAGCCATGGATTGTTGGAAATCACCACTGGCTAATTGGGTCGGTGTGAGGTAGAGGGCCTTAGCAGCTTCAGACGTTTGCAAGCCACCCAGGTAGGTGTACATCTTGTTCAACGTCTTTTGCATGCTAACAACTTGCTTCCGTGAACTCTTCAGGCTATCGTTAACGGCCTTTAGGGTGTCAGCGTAGTTACTCAAATTGGAATGAGCGGTCGTTGCATCGGTGTTTGACGTGTTGACACCCGTAGACAGGGTAGTCAACGTACTTAATGCCGAGTTTAACTCAGTGTTGACGGCGTTCAGTTGGGCAATGTAGCTGGTAACCTTCTTGGAGGCGCTGCTACTGCCAGAAGCATTTGAACGGGATAAAGCACTTTGTAAGGAGGTTTGTAACGTGCTACTATCGCTGACCAGGCCATTTGTCTTGGAGGTCAGTGATTGCAGCCGTTTAACTTCCTTATTCAAGTCCTTTTGACGTAGGTTGGAGCTGTCAGACTTCAGGTCGTTACGAACGGTTCCAAGTTGGCCAACTACGCCAGTTAAGTCTTCATTCAACGTGCTTAACTGATTAGAAACGTAGTACTGGGTGATTGGTTGCCCACCAGGCTGCGTGACTGAAGTAACCGAAGCAACGCCAGGTTGGGCCTGCAATTTCTTGGTTAAATTATCTAATTGGAACAGTTGATTTTGATTATCCAAGCGCTTGTTGGTTTGCAGGTAGAGGGTCACAGGCGTGGCCTTTCCTTGACCAAAGTGTGCGCTTAATACCCGAGCACCCTGCACGGCTTGATTATTCGGAATATCTTGCGAGTTGTTGTAGCTTAATTGATTACGGTAACCATAGGCAAATGGACCGGCAAGGTAGAGAACTGCCAGAATGGCGATCCAAGGTTGCCAAAGACCAAAGCGGGCAAGACTATGCCAGAGCTTGTGGTCCTTGAGTGCTGGCCGCGTTTTCTTTGGCCAGAACAGACTGTTACCGAGCATCCCAGTAAAGACGGGGATCAGGGTGACACTGGCAATCCCAGTAATGGCAAAACCAATTCCGAGTAGGCCAAAGGCGCGAATAGTTGAGAAGTCGAAGAGCATTAGGCTCCCAAATGCCAAGGTTAACGTTAGCGTGCTGATCAGAATCCGATACCCCAGATTTTGAACAACATCTGTTGTGGCGACCTGACTTTCTTCACCGTCATCAACGTGGTTCCGTAGGTCACGGAAGAACCAGAAGCTCGTTAGAAGGGTGAAGAGGCTGATACCCATCAACAGGAAGATCGGCGTAAATTCAGAGTACGCAAAGTTCCAGTGGTAGGCCAGGTTAGTTGCCAAGCTCAGTGTGGAAATATAACTGATTAAAATGGCTAGGAACGTGATGATAGGGGCAATGATTGAGGCGAATAAAATCCCCATGGCAACTAAGGCAATCAGTAACGTCATCAGGATAACAATTAACGTGTATGATGCAATGTGTTCATTGGCTGCGTCACTAACAATTTCGGGACTTGTCACGTAGGTGTTCAAGCCAATGGTCGAAATCTGACTGGAAAGTTGATCGGTGATTTGCCGAACAGTTCCTTGATTATGACTGACCTCTAGCTGAACAACTTCGGTTGACTGGTCCTTAGAGAAAAGTTGCGGTCTAGCGGTTGGCGTATTCGTCATCGTGGTAACTTTCTTGACGCCGTAATACGTCGAACGCTTTTGCAATTCCGTTACAGACTTGTCAATTGCACTGAGTTGCTTAGTGGTTAACTTGCCGTCCGGGTTATTGTAGACCGCATTCACGGTGTAGGTCCCGTTTAAATTACGCCCCCAAGTGTTCTTAATCTGGGTCGCTTTTACGGGTTGACTCGTATTTGCCAATTGGGGCTGGCCATCATACTGGATGATGGTGCTGACATTTGGTAGGGTAATAATGGCCGCAAAGACCACGATTAACCAGAATACGAGTGCAAAAATTCGGTTATGATGAAGCTTTCTTATCCGTTCTTGCATATGTAGTCTGAGTCCTCTCTATGTAATCAATTTCCCGCCGTGCAAGCAGGGTGTAGTCCATGTTTAATTTTACCATAATAGGAAAAATTGGGGCTGTTTTCGGGTGGATTTAAGAAAAGTTAAGAAACTCTTTAGTTGACTTAAAGTTCTTAACCGGTAAAGTAGGGAATCGCGAATTCAAGTAGAAAGAGGCAAATACCATGTCAAAACATCATCGATCCTACCAAAGTCCCTTCGCAGCAATGCTGACGGAGCAACGTTTTCCGTTTGCCAGTCAATTGGCAGCTAAGGCGCACCTAGACCCCAGTCAAGTTATGTTCGCTTACTTACAAATCACAGCGAACGTGCCCACGACGTTAACGACCGTTTCCCGCCAAAAAGAGATTGACCGGCGTTTCCAACAATTCCTGACGGACGCCGCTAAACCGGTAACTGACGACTAACTAGAGGCAAAATGGTTGAAGCGGCGAGGGGTTTCGCGTAAACTGGATTAACTATTAAAAAGTTACTTAACAAACTAGAACAGTTGATAAAATAATTGTAACCTTATCGAGGTTTGGGTAGCCATGAAGGAGGAAGATACCTGTGTGTACCAGCATTTTACAGATTGCGAAGGATGGCAGTCATATTTTAGCGCGAACCATGGACTGGCACGCGCTATACGTGCAGCCGCTGTTTGTTCCACGAGACTATCAGTGGGAGAGTGTGTACGATAATCACGTGCATACCAACAAATATGCCATGATCGGTGGCGGCGGTGCACACCATCACGAAATTGATGTTTCTGATGGCGTCAATGAGATGGGGCTGAGCGTACAAAAGCTAACGTTTGCGAATGGTTCCAACTTGGTTGATGAGCCTACGTATGGTCAAGTCCATCTGGCTCCCTATGAACTTTCCTTCTATTTGCTGGGACATTATGCTTCCGTGGCTGACATTGAAGAACACATCGATGAAATTCAGTTGATGAGCGGCAAGTATGCCGTCAATGAGATTGGCGATTCCGAACTTCACTTTGCCGTCGTAGACCGAACGGGTCGGACCGTGGTTATTGAACCGACCCATTTTCCTATGCGTGTTCGGGAGAATCCTTTAGGCGTAGTAACCAACAGTAAAGACTTTGAGCTACAACTCGAACGCTTGGGCCAGTACGTCAATTATACGGATGACTTTGAAGCGGGGACGTTACCGCTGAATGCGACGCGAGTCTCTACTGGCCGTTTCTCTGGTAAGCCCGTTCCTAGTGGATCCTTTACCCCAGGTGGTCGCTTTGTCCGGGCAGCTTACTACAAAGAACGCGCCGACCTACCAACTGACGAACCAGAAGCAATCGTTAGCGCGTGGCACCTCTTGAATAGCGTCACGGTGCCGAAGAGTCATCAGTACCGGCCAACCTATTCGGTCTATCGGGCGGCAACTTGTTGTGAGTCGTTGACGTATTATTTTCAACCATACAACCGGCTCGGTTTAGTCCAGTTGAAATTAACACCAGAGATGTTAGCTTGGACGGAACCCAAGTTCTATAAAGTTGCTAACCAATTGACGGTTATGCCGCTTAACTGATCAGCAAGAGCCACAGCACGTTGGCAGTCAAAAAACCAATCAACACCCCCCGGTGTAAGCGGGGATGTAGCATGATAATGGCTAAAAATTCTCGGGCCCAGGCGCCTGGTAAATAAGACCAGCGAACGTGGGCTGGGTAGCCACCAATTCGAAGACCGAGTTCACTAGCTAAATGTTCTGCGCGAAATAGGTGATAGTTGCTGGTGACGATGATGACTTTTCCACCGCCATCGGGTAATTGGGACCATAGCCGCTGACTGTACAAGACATTGGATAAGGTGTTCGTGGCTTGTTTTTCTTCAATAATGTACTTGGCGTCCCAATCATGGGCAATCAGATAGGCTGCCATTGCTGTTGATTCAGGACAGGTTTCATCAGGACCCTGTCCACCAGAAACAATAATGGTGGGCTTTTTTTGTTGGCGTTTGGCAAACGCTAGTGCCGTATCCAAGCGACTCCCAAGAACGCGGCCAATCTGATCACCTTGTTGGAGACCTGCCCCTAAGATGAGCAGTGTATCTGCTCGTTTAGCCCGCCACCAATCAGCACGTAAGGCGCCAAAGAGGCTGGCGGCAAAGAGAATTCCCAGGTAGGTGCTGAAGGCGGGGATAAAGGTTAGCCACGGCCAGAATGAGGTGCCGAAGTGGCCGCTGTTTAGGCCGTATATCCAGCCAACTTCAAGAATGACCCATAACCAGATGCCAGCAATCAGGCCGTACGTGAGGCGTTCCTGTTTACGAACGACCAAGTGAGGGGCGTTGAGAATCAAAAGTAGCGTGAAGAGTCCAAGTCCACCGACCAGTGCGATTAGGATCCAGCCGACGTGTGCCAATACCTGTGCCCAAAGATGTTTCGAAAAGCTAGCAACGATGACGATCAGTGCGCAGCTGACCGTGGTAACGACCGCACTAGTTAAGCCGCGGGGCTGCCAAAAGGTAAAGAGCGCAGTGAGACAAATTAGAAAGCCGATGGTACTAAGAACCATTTTGACACCCCCTTAAAGGTTAAGATTTATTGACACTTTCAGATTTTTCTATTTTTGGTGAGAATCTTGTTATAATGAGAAATACTGGCCTGCGTTCTCGTTGAATGCAGTGCAGACACAATTAAGTCTATTATAACGGAAATCGGAGGGACCAGGGTGGCCAAACGGCGAAGAAAACCTAGGAATGCAAGAAAACAACGACCAAGCTCTGCTAGAGCAACCTGGATTTTTGTCCTGGTCCTGCTGGTCTTGGGTGGTGGCATGTTGATGAAGGACCACATTCAAGCGGCGGTGCAGCCACGGCCTACCCATCAAGTGACGGTTAAGTCGGTTTCTGGTGAGACGCCAGCGCAACTAGCGTTTATTCAAAAGGTTGCCACGCCGGCTGTAGAGGTTTACCGCAAAAATGGCCAGGTCCTGCCCAGTATCGTGATTGCGCAGAGCATTCTGGAGTCGAGTTGGGGGACGTCCAAAATCTTCCAGCAGGCGAATAATCCCTTTGGTATCAAGGGCAGCTATCACGGTAAGACTGGATCGTTCGTGACACACGAGTACGTGAACGGGGAACGGATCAAGATTCACGCTAACTTCCGAATTTATCCGAGTTTAACGGTCGCCATTCAGGATCACGACAATGTCTTAAAGAGTCGCTACCTCCCGCAGCCAGCGAAGAATTACCAAGAAGCCTCGCAGAAGTTGCAAGCCGGTGGGTACGCTACTGATCCCGATTACGCACAAAAGCTCAACAGCTTGATTGTCAGCTATAAATTAAATCAATTTGATAAATGATGCGGCATCGTTTGATGCTTCAGCTTAACCAAGAAGGACCTGGGATACGTACATATCCCAGGTCCTTTTGAACTTTAGTATGGTTTATCGCTGTGCGATTTGTCGCTCTCTGGATGCCAGAGATTCTAATTGTGGTGTAACCTGATAATCGCTGAAGGTATAACGCGCACCGTTCCAGCCCAGATCTGGCGACCGGTAAGGCAAGGGGGACACACAGTTTCTTAGTTCTCGTTGTAGTACCGGGCCAAATCGTAGAGAGTGGTGGCTAACGTGTTGATGGATTTAGTTGGTCCCTGGTTTGCAAAGAGAATCACACCAGATTTGTTGCCTTCTGAACCGTAAAGGATCGTGTTGTAGCCGGAGCCGCTGAGGGCACCACGGACACGTTTGATACCACCACTGTAATGGTACAAACCACCCGCGTAACGTAATTTGTAGTTGTTAGAGAGGGTGTAATATTGTTTCTTGGTTAAGATCTTGCCGTTACGGAGTCCCTTTTGAATCTTGTAATAATCTTCTGTTGTTGAGTAATAGTTACCCGCACCCAACAAGGAAGACATGAGTTTTTGTGAGACACCGTTGGCCACGTTGTTTTGACCGTTACTGTAGCTATATCCGCTGGCCACAACGCTCGCACTAGGCAAGTTATCCCAGGCAAAAGTGTGCTTGAGCTTCAAGGGTTGAATAATCCGCTTTTGAACTAACGTGTCGTAGCTCTGACTGGTGACCTTGGAAGCCACCCCAGCTAACAGGGTGTAGTTGGCGTTGGTGTAGTTGAATCCCTGAGTTCCGGTTACTTTGAGTTGCCCCAACGTATAGTTGATCTCTGAAGCCTGCGTGCTGAGCAGCGAATTAGGTGTGGTTTCGTCCATATCAATGCCGGATCGATGGTTCAATAATTGGCGTAGGGTGATACTGCCGCTACTTTGAACACTTGGGTAGTATTTACTTAGCTTGTCACTGAGGGACAGCTTACCACTGGCCGCCAATTGTTCGATGATGGCCCCCGTCATGACTTTCTGGAGGGAGGCAATTGGGAACAATGTGTTGGCGTCATTGGTAAGTTTGCTAGTAGCGTCGGCGTAACCCACACTGACGTGACTGGCACCACTCGCATAGTTGTTAAAGAGCATCGCTCGCCCTTGAAAGTGCGCGTTTTTTAGTAAAGCTGCCGCGTTTTGCGAACGACTGTACTTTTGGAGGGCCTTTTGGTTGACCCAGCCAATCGTTTTGCCATACCAGGCAAACTTAACGTAGGTACTCCCGTCGGATAGCTTGGCAGTTTGAGTCACCTTGACGAATCGATGCTGCCAGTTCTTGCCACTAGCGTCGCGAGTCTTCGCGGACCGTTGCGTGTAGTAAGGTGCGTAGTAGTAGATGCCGTCATTCCGGCTACCTTGATTGACGAATCGAGCGTTATAGCTGGTCTTCGACGTCGCTGTAATCTGTAAATAGCTCTTCGCAAATGCCGATTGGGCGGGTAAAAAGCCGCCGACCAGCAAGATTGTCCCAATAAGTAATACAAGCTTTTTCAAAGTAATCATCCATTTCCCCTTAGTAATAACTCTCATCTTACCGCGAATTGGTTGCGGTTGGGTAACAGATACGTAGCGGTTCGGTAACATTTTGAACGTTTTAAGTTATGTATGGGTAAATTCAACTTACTAATAGGGTAAGCTAGTTTGCTAATGATTGACTTAATGTGTCGCATGTTAACGTAGAGTGTGGTAAACTAATGCAAAATAATTTAAGCAGTTTAAGGAGCTGACGCAAGCGTTGCTACATTTTCTTGGCCAGTTGTACGGGCCATTCTTTGATATTCATAATTGGGAAACAGTCATTACTTCGGGAAACGACTGGCTCATCATCTTTTCCTTGGTGTTGATCGAGTGTTTGTTGTCCGTAGATAATGCTGTGGTTCTTGCCGCGCAGACACAGTCGTTACCTACCAAAAAGGAGCAGGAAGAATCCTTGTTCTACGGGATTTGGGGGGCTTATATCTTCCGGTTCATCATCATTGGACTGGGAACTTACCTGATTAATTTCTGGGAAATCAAGGTCATTGGGGCCTTGTACCTGGTCTTCCTAGTCTTCCAGTACTTCACTAAGACGCGGGTAAAACATACGCGTAAATTGGTGAAGGATAAAAAACGGCGATTACTACCACTGTTTTGGTCGGTAGTCTTACAGATTGAAATGATGGATATTATTTTCTCCGTCGATTCCGTCTTGGCTTCGCTGGCCATCTCAAATAACCCGGTTATTGTCTTAATTGGGGGCCTGATTGGGATCCTAGCGATGCGGGGTGTGGCTGAGGTCATTATGAAGTTGATGCGCCGGATTCCTGAGCTGGAACCTATGGCCTACATCTTAATTGGAATCATTGCTGTGAAGTTGTTTGTGTCCATTCCAGCAATTGACGTTGAGATTCCCGCCACGTTATTTGGCATTGTTGTCTTGGGTGCCATCGTGTTGACGCTATTGATCCACGTGATTCGCAAGCGGCGGCAACCGCAGACCGATAAGTCAACCAAGAAGACGTCTAATTCAACTGAATCGTAGGAAATTTTTTAGGGGCCTTGTAGGGCTCCTTTTTTTTCGCGAATAAAAAGATTAAAGGGTATACTTTAGAAAAATTAATAGAATGGGGGTTGGTGGATGTGAGTAAGCAATGGCGTAGTTGGTGGCTACTGTTGGGCGTGTTTGTTCTCGGAATTGCCGGGTTCACAGTGACTGGACAAGCGGCCGCCACGGGGAAAGTTGTTGTGACCTATCAAGATGTCAATGGCACCGTGTTGGCACGGAAGACGTTGAAAGGTAAGGTCGGTCACCAGTGTAAAACCTCTAGAAAAAACCGGCGGGTGAATCCCCAAATGTACGCGTGGAATAAAGAGCAACCGCGGCATTATCGGGGAAAGTTTACCAAGCAGACGATTCGGGTAACGTATAAATTTTTGACGCCAACCGCTTTCTTCCGGCTCTGGGGTGGGGATGGCTCACAGATGACCAACATTCAGATGGATGGTAATCATTTGATTTATGATGTCTCAACCAGTCTGAAGGGGCCCCATTTCTTGCGAGCAACGAACTTCACTAAGGGGAAAGTCACGGTGAACAACCAGTACCGACTGACTCGGGGGAAAGTGTTCAAAGGAAAGATCAGTGGTACGACGTTTAAATCGTTAGTGATTACCAGAAAACGGATCCAGGCGAAATTTTGGGCATATCATAAGCTGTATACGTATAAGTTTACTGTAAAGCCGCTTAAATTAGTTCACCCGTAGGCGAAGAAGGGAGTGTCAAATTTTTTGTGTAAATGGAAGTCCTCTCCCATTAGCTAGTTTCTAATACATGGATTCTAACGTGTCCTGAATTTGCTTAAAACCTCGATGCGTTCGCTCAAAATTTTGGCCGTTGTAGTCACGAATAACTGTGACCAGAACTCGTTCTAGCGCTGGTTCATTTGGAAATTGTTCTTTCTTCTTTGTCTGTCGTTTTAGCTTCTTGTTGAACGATTCAATGAGATTTGTGCTGTAGATGCTACTGCGTATCGCAGCTGGAAACGTGAAACAGGTCAAGAGATGAAGATTATCTTCTAGCTTGTTCGTTACTTTTGGATACGTCTTTTGCCACTTGTCTATGAAGTCAGCTAAGGCTTGTTTTGCGTCGTCCATGGTAGCTGCTTGATGGATCAGTTTGAAGTCGTTAAGAACCTCTTGTCGGTCCTTAGTTCGAACGTGAGCTTCAATGTTCCGACTGACGTGGATCAGGCACTGCTGGAGCTTAGCCTTAGGGAAGTGGTCACCAATTGTGTTGGTAAGGCCGACTAAGCCATCGGCCACGAATAAGAGGACTTCCTTTACACCACGCTGCTGGATGTCCACGAGAAGCTCTTCCCAAACGGTACTGGATTCAGTTGGAGCGACTTGGTATGCTAGGACCTCTTTCATTCCATTTGGTCGAATGCCAATGGCGATATGCACGGCTTCTTTAGCCACTGAGTCCCGGCGAAGTGGTAAGTATGTTGCGTCCACATAAATGACTGCGTATCGGCTCGCTAGAGGACGCGTTTTGAAGGCGTTGACCTGTTGGTCAACGACCTTCGTGAGGTTCGAAACCGTTTGTGATGTGTAATGAGCCCCATACATTTTCTCAATCAAATCCGCAATCTCACTAGTGGTAATCCCTTTTTCGTAGAGCTGGACAACAGTAGCCTCTAAGCCATCCGTTTGTCGTTGATAGCTCGGGATAGTTTTCGTATTAAAAATACCATTTCGATCGCGTGGAATCTCCAAATTTAATTCTCCATACTTAGTCTTAAAGGTCCGCAGATAATGCCCATTGCGTGAATTGCCGCTGTTAAAACCTTGGCGATCATAAGGCTCATAACCGAGGAACGACGAAAGTTCCTCGTGCATTAAATCATTGATGGCCGTTTCCAAATGTTGCCGAAAAACTTCATCTAAATCTTGCTTTTGTGCTAGTGCTGCCATAATTTCTTTGTTAAACTGAGTCATGGGGAAAGCCTCCTATGTCCTATGAAGTGAGTGTGGTTGCTAACTATCATAAGGGAGAGGCTTTCCCTTTTCAATGGCGAATTTTATAATCAAGTTAGCCACTTGAAATTTAGGACAAAATAAATACACCAAGACGTAAATCTCAGGTATCATTGGAGTTCTCACACAAACAATGAAAGAGGTCTTCGTCTTGATGCAAGAACAGCTTACCATGAATCGTCCCAAGGGTCACCATCTAACTTTGAAAGAGCGTGGAAACATTGAGGTCTACTTTAACCACGACAAGCTTTCTCGGCGGAAGATTGCTGAGTTACTTGGCGTTAGCCCGCAAACCATAAACAACGAAATCAAGCGAGGCTTGGTAACCAATAAGAAAATCGTTAACGGTAACGTAGTCTTCTATGAGGTCTACGTGGCGGAACTAGCCGACCAGCGGTACCACGAGAACCGCAAGGCCTGCCACAGGCCTTGTAAGTTCTTCCAGGCGGCTGACTTTATAGCCTTCTTTGTAGAACACTTTAAGACTGATGGCTGGGCTCCAGATGCTGCTGTAGGCCGCGCCAAGGTGTTAAACCTTTTTCGGCCTGACGAGATGGTCTGTACCCAAACGTTGTACAAGTACATCGACGAACAACTTTTAGAGGTCTGTAACTTAGATCTTACCGAGAAAATGCGGCGGCGACTACCCAAGCACGTTAATCACAAAAATAAGCGTGTAATGGGACGGAGTATTGAAGAACGTCCGGCTGAAGTTGACTCTCGCAAGACGTTTGGTCATTTCGAGATTGATACTATCGTTGGTAAACGTGATGGCCATGAGAGTGTGATTATGACCCTGATTGAGCGTCAAACTCGCTTCCAATTTATCCGTCTGATTGACGGGCGTGACGCCGATTCGGTTGAGTACGCCCTGCGAGAAATCCTCGCAGAGTATGGACCAGTTATCAAGTCGATCACCGCTGATAACGGACCTGAGTTTGCCTTGCTGAGCGAGGCATTGCGTTCAGTGGCACCAGTCTTTCATACGCACCCGTTCACCTCTAGTGAACGGGGAACCAATGAGGTCCATAACCGGATGGTCCGCTATGACTTTCCCAAAGGCATGTCCTTAGACGCCGTAAGTCCTCGGGCTGTTGCTAGAACAGCGGACAAGTTGAATAACACACCTCGTCGTCTGCTAGGCTTCCAGACTCCCGCCGAACTCTTCGCCGCCGCCTGCGGCTAGGCTCCTCGCGCCACCAACTTCAACCCCTGAGAATCCCTTGGTATCAGTATTTGGTCCTAGTGACTAACTTGTTCTTGCAATTTGCGTTCCCTTTTCAATTGCTTATTTTTCTATTTACACATAATTATTTAAACACCCGCGAAGAAATATAACAACTTAGCCGCTAGATAGATGGGTAGATTCTAATGAAATAAAAGCGACGAGCACTAATCCTGGTCTTAGGAGCGTAACCACTGATTTTTAGGACCAGCATGTTATGATGAGGCTAATTAACAACGGGAGGTAACGTTTATGCAAATTGGATTTATTGGGACGGGCGTCATGGGAACTGGGATTGTGAAGAATCTCTTACAGGCTGGTCGGTCAGTGGTCGTCTTCAACAGAACCAAGGCGCACGCACATGCCGTTTTGGATGCCGGGGCGACCTGGGCCGATACGCCACAAGCGGTCGCTACCCAATCGGATATCGTGATGACGATGGTGGGCTATCCCAGTGATGTGGAGGCCGTTTATTCTGGTGATCACGGTGTTTTTGCGGGGATTCAAGCTGGTAGTGTGGTGGTCGATATGACGACGAGTACGCCAGCTCTCGCAGTCAAATTAACCGAAATTGCCCATGACCATGGGGTTCAAGCACTGGATGCGCCCGTTTCTGGTGGTGACGTTGGCGCTAAGAACGCGACATTAACGGTTATGGTAGGGGGCGACCAGGGTGCGTACGACCGGGTCTTGCCAGTCTTTGAACAGTTGGGTCAGCGCGTGAGTTATTTTGGCGGTGCAGGTAAGGGGCAGCATACCAAGATGGCCAATCAAATCATGATTGCTGGGACGATGACGGGGCTGACGGAAATGTTGGTCTACGCCAAGGCAGCCGGATTGAATCTGCCACAGGTACTTGCAACGTTGAGTAGTGGTGGTGCTGACAACTGGAGCATGGACAACTACGTTCCCCGAATTCTGAAGGGGGATTACGCGCCCGGTTTCTTCGCTAAGCATTTTCTCAAAGACTTGCGAATTGCCTTGCAGGAGGCGGATCGGATGTCTCTCGATTTGCCCGCTACCAAGCAGGCTAAACTGCTCTATGAGGCCATGGTGGAAGACTTTGACTTAGGCGACGATGGGACACAGGGCCTGATCAAAACTTACGAACAGAAACAATGATGCCAGCGTAATGGTCATTATATGTCAGAGAAAAGGGACCGGAAAATTAACTTTCCGGTCCCTTTTCTATTTGATTGTTCTTTTAAATCAGCCTGCCCACTTTACCTGAATTAAAAGGTCTTTTTAAGAGTTACCACCGGTGCGCCATCTTCAGCGAATGGCTCCCCAATTACCTGATAGCCACAGCGTTCGTAAAAGCTCTTGGCCGTCAGTTCACCGTCAATTAAGCCGGAGAGAAAACCGTGTTCCTGAGCCCAGGCTTCACCAGCTTGGAGGACTTGGCGCCCAATTCCTTGACTGCGAAGTTGCCGGCTGGTGCAGACCCGGCCAAAACGCATTTCCGTAGCCGACTGGGGTTCTAAGCGCAACGTACCAACGGGCAATTCTGGCCGTTGGTATGCCACGACGTACAAACGTTCAGGGGTATCGCGGTCATCGAACTCAACGTCACGGGGGATGCCCCGTTCAGTGACAAAGGTGGCCTGGCGTAGGGCCAAGGCCGCTGCTCGATTAAAGGGAGCGTTTGAAATCACGATTTCCATAGCGACCCCCTATTCGATCTCAGCGAAGAAGCTGTAGAGCTGTTCGCTAGTCAGTGCTTGCTTCTTGTCGCCCGCCACGTCGTAAGTGACTTTGCCGTGGTGCAAGACAATTAGCCGGTTGCCGTAGGTCAGGGCGTCTTCCATGTGATGAGTGATCATCAAACAGGTTAGCTTGTCTTGGGAGACCCGTTCGTTGGTTAGGTGCATCAAGTCTTGCCCAGTCCGGGGGTCGAGAGCCGCCGTATGTTCGTCCAGTAACAGAATTTCAGGACGCTTGAGAGTTGCCATCAGGAAACTTAATGCTTGGCGTTGGCCACCAGAGAGGTTGCCGGTCGCTGTTGTTAACCGTTCGTCGAGGCCGTTGTGCATGGTAGCTGTCAGTTCTTTGTAGTGGGCCATGTGTCGGTTTAAATTACGGGGCATGAGGCCGCGTCGCTGACCCCGGCGTTCAGCGAGTAATAAATTTTCGGCAACGGTCATCCGCGGAGCCGTCCCCAGTTTGGGGTCTTGAAAGACTCGGCCGAGAAAGCTGGTGCGTTTTTCCACGGAGTCATGGGAGATATCTTTACCGTTAAGAAGAATTTGACCACTATCGATACTGAGGTCACCCCCAATGGCGTTAAAGAGGGTCGATTTCCCCGCCCCGTTGGAACCCAGCACGGTGATGAAATCCCCAGCGTTAATGGTGAGGTTGAGGTGGTCCAGAATGGTAATCTCTTCTGGTGTGTTGCGATTAACTTTTAAGACCACGTTTTTAAGTTCGAGTAATGGTTTAGTCATTGGTATCCAACCCCCGTTTCAAAATATGCTTGAAGTTGAAAATGTTTTTGAAGACCGGCAACATCATGCAGATAGCCAGAATGATGGAGGAAATCAGGTTAAGGTCGTTGGCGCTGAACCCTAGCTTGAGGACCAATAGGAGGACGAACCGGTAGAGAATGCTCCCCAGGGTGACGGCGACTAGCCGTTGGTTCAGGGTCAAGTCACCAAAGGCCACCTCACCAATGATGATGGAAGCCAAGGCGATAACGATGATTCCGATACCCATGTTGACGTCAGAGTAACCGTTGTTTTGGGCAACCAGGGCGCCCCCGAAGGCGATTAAACCGTTGGAGACCATCAGTCCCATGATTTTCATGTTGTCGGTGTTGATTCCGAGTGATCGAGCCATCGTCTGGTTATCACCAGTGGCGATGAAGCCTTGGCCAAGTTCCGTTTGGAGGAAGTAGATGACCAGGGTCGTGATGACAATCATAACGACTGCGCCTAACACAACACTATCGAAGTATTGGGGTAGGGAAGCCAGAAAGTGGTTCTTAAACAATGTGGATTTTCCTAATAAAGAAACGTTGGCCCGACCCATGATCCGTAAGTTAACGGAGTAGCAGGCCGTCATGACTAAGATGCCGGCTAACAAAATGGGAATGTGGCCCTTGGTGTAGAGCAGACCAGTGATGAGTCCAGCGATGGCACCAATGGCGAACGCTAATAGTGTAGCAAGTAGCGGGTTCATTCCGTTACTGATGGCGGCGACGGCCGTGGCCGCTCCCAAGGGGAACGTCCCTTCAACGGTCATGTCGGCAAAATCTAGAATTCTAAAGGTCAGGAATAACCCAACCCCGAGGACGGCCCAGAGTAGGCCTTGCCCGATTGTGGATACTGCTAAACTCATTTGAAGACCTCCCCGTGTTCTTTGGCTTCCTTAACAACTGACGCTGGCAACGTGATGCCCAATTTTTTGGCTTGTGATAAGTTAATGGTCATTTCACCTTTGCGTTCAAACTTAATCGGTGTGTCGGCGGGTTTCTTACCCTTTAAAATAGCGGCAGTCATCTTACCCGTTTGAACACCAAGCTTGTATTGGTTGATACTTAACGTTGCTAATCCACCGGCCTTGACCATCGTATCGACGGCTGGGAAAACGGGGACCTTCTTGGCATTGGCTGTGGAGACCAACGTCTGCATGGCACTGGCCACGGTATTGTCGGTTGGTACGTAAACGGCGTCGACTTGGCTGACCATTTGTTGAGCAACTTGGTTTAAATCATTGGTGTTCGCAATGGAGTAGGCCTTCAGCGTCACATGTTGTTGTTTGCAGAGGGCTGCGAATTGGTGGTACTGTGCGGTGGCTGAGTCATCTGAGGATGTGTAGATGATGCCTAATGTCTTCATGTTTGGCATGATTTTTTGAATCAATTTTAATTGTGACTTGAGTGGTGCTTGGTCGGAAACGCCAGTGACGTTGTTACCAGGGTGTTCGTTACTCTTGACCAGGTGGGCTCCCTCGGGGTCGGTGATGGCTCCAAGAACGACGGGGATGTTGGAACTGGCATTGGCCAGCGCTTGCGCGGATGGCGTGGCAATGCCAATCATGGCATCGGCGTTCTCGTTGACGAAGCGGGCACTCATCGTTTTCAGATTACTCTGATCATTTTGTGCGTTTTGAAAGTCGATCTTCACGTTTTTACCAACGTGGTAGCCCTCTTCGGCTAACCCGTGAATGATTCCTTTATGGATGGCATCCAGGGCCGGGTGAGAAAGGAGTTGTAAGATGCCGACCGTTGGTACCTTGGCTTTCTGAGCAGTTTGGTGTTTCTCTTGAACAAAGGCGAAACCGAGAAAAACAAGTAAAATGGTAATGAGTCCGTATAATCGTTTCATTTTCTAATCAACCTCACTTATTCTGGAATTGGCAGTCGATACAAAAAGGGCACCCAGTCCGGCCGGGTGCCCAAAGAAAAAGGCCCGCAAAACCGGATAGTAAACATCCGTGCGGGCCATTGCATCAGAAAGTTAGCCGGCGCAGATGCGAGAATCGCTCTGGGAGCTCAAGTCGCATCAACACTGATGAGACTTGATTACCGGCTTTGCCAACGTCCATTAAGTTCAATCGCAGACATTTGCATATAACTTTCCTTCCTTCCGTTTTGATTAAATTTAGTGTACGGCATTGCTGAAAGACCGTCAACCTTAATTTTCAATTTTTTGAAAGTGTTGGTTGGCTGAGTTGCTGGGTTGCCCGCCTCCGGTGGCCGGGACTGGGGACCGCTGTGGGGACCGGCGCAAGCCTGAGAAGCGGTCTTGCCCCTCGGTTAGAAGCCTCGGATAATGCCCCGAGTCTCCTAACCGTCCCACAGTGTAACCTGGCCTAAAACGCCAGGCAACACTGTTGTCACTGCGGTCCCCAGTCCCAGCCACCTGCGGCTACTTTGAGCTGATGACATCTAATCAGATGGTGAAAATTATGGGCAATCGTCATGATTGTTTCTATAACAATACGCTGCATTGGTGGATGACCGAGTGGTAAAGCATGACAATCTTTCAGAGATGTGTGTGCAGGCTAATGTGCTGTTACCCGGTCGCACTAAACGGCTCTGAAAATATTGTTGGTCATCACCCAATTTTTGGTATACTGAACGATAACGGTTGATGGTTAAACACAAGTTAAGCCGGAGGCGGGCAGGTTGGGGCCAGCTGTGAAAATGGCGTTAGCTAGTGGGTTGCTAGCTTACGCCATGGGCGACTTTGAAGACGGGGGGATTGTCCTGGCTTCAAATCGAGCGAGAAGCCCGGTTCTCAGGCTGGAGCGTCCCCATATCAGGTCCCAATCTGACCGCCGGAGCGCGACCATTACAACAAGTATACATAATTTAAACCAATTTTGAATCAGTACAGCAAGGAGGCTGCTCATGAAGATTGCAATCCTGACGGACACGTCGGCTGGTATTGCCTTTGATGAGGCTAAACAACGGCACATCCACCTGTTATCAGCACCAATCATGTTTGGTAACCGGCAGTATCACGAGTACGAAGACTTGAGTACCGCGGATTATTATCGGTTGATGCGGCTATCTAAGTCTAAAAAAATGGTGCCAACCGCACCGCAATTGTCTATGCAGACGATTCAGGCGGCTTGTGCTGAGTTAGCTCAAGATGGGGTGACTGACGTCGTCATCATTGGGCCATCACTTGGTATTTCGGGCTTTGTGAATACGCTGGCCGCATTCGTGGAAAACATCACTAGCGTCCACGTGCATCCCTGGGATTCACGCGGTATCTTAACCACCATGGGTGAACAGGTTCGCTTAGCTGCGGCTTTGGCCGACCGGGGGGCGACCATCGATGAAATCTTTGAGCAGTTGACGAAGCTGCGGGCCACCACCCACAGTGCCTTTGTGATTGACTCCATTAAGCCACTGTTACGGACCGGTGCGGTAAATCCCAGTCATAGTCCTGGTCCAGCACCAATTTTGCCAGGTAAACCGATCTTAGTCTTCGAATCAAACGGGAAAATGCGAGTTGCCGGGAGTGCTTTGCGGTTGAAAGGGGCTCTCAGCGATTTCTTAGATGATCTGGCAACCGACATTGCTGGGGTCGCCCCGGTCAAGGCAACGATTCTGAACGCCGACCAACCGGAGACCACTGACCAGTGGGTGGCGACCGCCCAGGAACGCTTTCCTACCGTGACTTTTGAGACGGCTTTGATTGGTCCGAGCTTCGGCGTTCACGTCGGTGATGGAGCTATGGGACTCGCTTGGTGCCAAGATTATCGCAGCCTGTTAGCTCCCGAAAATGAGAACTAAATTAAAATTAGGGTTGACAGGGCTATTTCAAAATGGTTAACTGGTAATTGTAAATTGATAAATGAAAGGGATTATGACTTATGAAATTAATCAGCCTAACTCATTTAAATAACCAGTTTGCCTTTAGCTTTTTCTTTAGATAGCGTTTGTATTCATTTCGTTGGATACGAACGCACCGCACAATTGCGTTTGTATCTATCGGTTAGCTAAAGTTTTTCAGCATGACTTAGCGCCAGATAGATACGGGTTAATCTATCTGGAGAAATAATATCGGGCCCGATATACACCAGGTAGATTCTATTCAGAATCTATCTGGTGTTTTTTGTTTTTCTGGCAGCCCTGGACGCAGGGTCACCGCACTGGAAACTGGTTATAAATTTACCAATTAGTCTTAACTAAATAACGTTCCATGACCGGAACGATAACGAAAATTACACATTCTTGGAGGAATTGATTATGAAAAAACTACTTATGAGTGGCATTGCCTTATTAGGTTTAGGGTTAGTTTTAGCAGGGTGTTCCAGCAAGTCGACCGCCAGCAACGGCAACTTAAAGGTTGGGATGTTGCAGGTCGTGCAGCACGGGTCACTCGACGAGGCTCGGCAAGGATTCAAAGCCGGTTTGAAGCAGGAATTGAAGGCCCATCACAAATCGACTAAGGTGACCTACCACTACTTAAACGCACAGGGTGATCAAGCTAACTTGAATACCATGAGTCAACAATTGGTTCAACAAAAGAATGATTTATTAGTTGGTATCGCCACCCCAGCCGCTCAGGCCTTAGCCAAGAAGACGAAGACCACCCCAACGTTGGTCACCGCCGTGACTGATTTAAAGTCAGCTGGTTTGGTCAAATCCAGCAGTAAGCCGCAGACCAACGTCAGTGGAACGAGTGATATGACGCCGGTGGGCCTGCAACTCAAGTTATTGGCTAGCATGGTCAAAGGCAACAAGCCACTGGGAGTGATGTACAACTCTTCGGAAGAAAATTCTGTTCTACAAGTTAAGCTTGCTAAGGCGTACGCCAAGAAGCACCATTTGAATTTGAAGATTGTCAGTGCCACTAGCACCAACGATGTGACCAGTGTGTTAGCTGGTTTGACCGGCAAGGTATCTGGCCTGTACTTACCAACCGACAACTTGATGGCGAGTGCCATGAAGACCATCGGCCAGAAGGCTAAGGCTGCCAAGTTACCAGTCGTCACTGGATCGATTGAAATGGCGCAAGATGGTGGGACCGCTACTTACGGCATCAACTACTACGACTTGGGCAAGCAGACCGGGAAGATGGCCTACGACGTCTTAGTTAACAAAAAGAAGCCACAAAACATGGCTGTTCAAGAATCTAAGAAATTGCATTTATACATTAACCAGACCAACACCAAAGCAATTGGCATGAAGCCTAGTCAAATTACGAAACCTTAGAAAGGGGTAACTTCTATGTTAATCACCAGTATCGGGCAGGGCCTCCTGTGGGCACCCCTAGTCATCGGCGTTTTCATCACGTTCCGCATCTTAGATATTCCCGATTTAACCACCGAGGGGAGCTTCCCTTTGGGGGCGGCTGTGACGGTCAGCGCCATGTTGAGTGGTCAGTCCGCAGTCACTGCCAGCTTACTGGGCTTCCTCGCTGGCTGTGTGGCCGGTTGGGTCACCGGTATCCTCGACACCAAGCTACACATGCCATCCTTACTTGCCGGTATTTTGACGATGACCGGGCTGTACTCCGTCAACATGCACATCATGGGTAAGTCTAACGTGCCGCTGTTATCACAGAAAGTTTTGACCAATTACTTACCAGCGACGTGGTCAGTCGATTTGCAAACGATTGTCGTTGGGGCACTGGTTACTGGGGTTGTGGTGGCCGTCTTGATCTGGTTGTTCAAGACACGGTTAGGATTGTCTTTAATGGCCACTGGGAACAACGCGGCCATGAGCTCGGCCAACGGAATTTACACGGACCGGATGGTCATTATCGGTTACATGGTCTCCAACGGGTGCATCGCTTTATCCGGAGCCCTGATTGCGCAAAGCAACGGGTACGCTGATATTGGGATGGGAATTGGGACCATCGTGATTGGATTGGCCTCAGTCTTGGTTGGGGAAATCTTCTTACGGGGCCGGCAGATTTGGTTACGCCTGTCTGCCATGGTTCTGGGGGCCATCATCTACCGTTACTTATTGACGGTGGCGATGGGGTTAGGTTTCCCGGTCGACGACCTCAAAATTCTTTCGGCGGGAATCTTAGTCATTGTCATTTGCCTGCCAATCATTCGCAACAAGTACCGGACACGTCAACAACTTAAACGTTACCTCAAACAGTTAGGAGCCGATGAACATGAAGCAAAACCAGTCAGCAGTCTTAAGCGTCAAGCATCTCCAGAAGGTCTTCTTTCCCGGGACACCAAATGAACGGCACGTCTTAAAGAACGTGAGTCTGACGATTGAGCCGGGGGATTTTGTTTCAGTCATCGGAAATAATGGGGCTGGGAAGTCAACCCTCCTGAACACAATTGCGGGCACCTTAACAGCAGACGCTGGGGACCTCACGTTGGCTGGACACAGTGTGACCAAAAAGTCGGTGGCGTACCGGGCTAAATGGTTATCCCGTGTCTTCCAGGACCCTAAGATGGGGACGGCAGGTGAGCTGAGTGTGGCGCAGAATTTGACGCTAGCTCAGCGGCATACGCATAGTATGAGTCTGCATTTGTACCGTAACGCGAAGCAAGAGGCCGCGTACCAGGACTTATTACGGCCCTTACAAATGGGGTTGGAAGACCGACTGACGACGCAGGTGAAGTACTTATCTGGTGGGCAACGTCAGGCGTTATCCCTGTTGATGGCGACATTGAGTCATCCGGAATTACTACTGCTAGACGAACACACGGCGGCGTTAGATCCACAAACCAGTGCCAAGGTGATGGAGCTGACACAAAAGATTGTCGAAACAAATCATTTAACGACCATGATGATTACCCATAAAATGAGTGACGCATTGACCTATGGCAACCGACTCGTCATGGTGCAAGACGGGCAGGTCAAGCTAGATGTCTGTGGTGCCGAGAAGCAAAATCTCCGGCAAGAGGAGCTGATGGCACTGTTTGCTGAATAGGCTAGTGTTGGTGTGAATGATGTTGGCACAGTGATTTGAAGCCGCCTGCGGCAGCCAGGTGCCACGCTGTGGGACCCGGTCGAAGCCAAAGGGCGGTCTTCAACCTCGCCTCGCAGCCTCGATAGCCCCGAGTCTGTGAGGTCGGCCCAGCTAGTAAGCCAGCTCAGAACGCTGACTAACTAGCTCGACACAGCGTGACACCTGGCTGCCTCCGGTTTCAGTGTGATGATGGATTCGTCAGTGAAGTCGGGATTGTGCCATAATACTTGCTTTGGGATGTGTGAGTGTGATGAAGATTGGTCGGGTTATCGGTGGGCGTTGCCTGGACTGAACTATTTAGTATTGCTTTCAGCATATTAGCTAATGTTTAATTATTAAGATGTTGCTGCCACTGATACCACTAATGCACTGTCTTTGATTTACAGTAAATCTTAGCCGGAGGTTGGCAGGGATGGCGGCAGCTGTGACGGTGATGTTGAAGCGGGTGGGATTCCCGGTTCTACATCACGGGACGAACTTAAAGACCGCGCGTTCTTGGCGGGGGCTTTAAGTCGAGGAGCAAGACCGCTTTTCAGGCTTGCTCCGGTCCCCACAGCAGGCGCTATCCCTGCCAACCGGAGGCGGCAATTTAAGGTAACAAAAAGGTGAGGTTCGCCAAGCGGCGACCTCACCTTTCGTGTGTTTAGGGTTATATCAGCGACATTAAATTGTTGAGAAAATGCAGCGCGGTACTATACCGAACATCTTTGAAATGCAGGTACGCAATCCCTAGGACCCACCCGAGGGCGGAGTACATTAGCAACGTAAACGAGATGTTGTTCGCGTGCATGAATCCAAAAATGAGGCCCGAGACCAGGACGCCCAAGAAGTTCATGAGCTTGGTGTTTTTACTGAAAAAGTAGTTCAGGAAGATTCCGCGGAAAATAATTTCTTCGACGAACGGGGCGAAGAGAATAGCGTAGGCCAGGTTCCAAAATGGAAATTGCATGACCTGTTGATTGATAGTGGTTTGGTTGGCGGGACTACTCAGAATGTGGAGACTGGTCAGTACGATCCAAAGCCGTTGAATGGCCATCATCAGGACGAAGAAACCCATGAGTTGCCAGAACCGCTGGCTCGTCAATTTGGTTCGACCGAAACCGCGGGGGTTATTGGCGCGCAACTGTTTATTGTATCGCCAGGCCAGAAAGGCTAGTAGCAGTGCCGAATAAATCAGCATGGCTCCAACTAATCGGTTGGCCAGGTTGGGCTGACTAGCGTGCGTGGTGGCCAGGTCTAAGATCAAGCTGTCGACCAGGTAAATAAAGATGAAGCCGATCCAACGCAGACTGCGTAAGAGCCAGTCACCCAGATCCCGCCCCATTTTCGTTAACGTATTCATCTAACTGAGGGGCCTCCTTATCACTTATTTATCGTATTTGCCGATTTCAATTAAGTTTTCATCCGGGTCGCGAACGTAGATGGATGTCATGTTGCCGAGGGCCCCTTGCTTAGGAAGTGGACCGTCGATGATTTCCACCGCATAGTTGGTCAAGTGAGACAAAATGTTGGCCAGGGGATCTGTGGCGATGATGGCAAAGTCTGCACCACCAACCGTGGGATGCTTAGCGACTGGCAAGTGGGGTTCGTCGCTCTGTTGGAAATTGATTTTTTGTTTGCCGATTTTGACCCCACGCCGACCGTCATCAAATTCAATGATGGGGAGGTCGAATACTTCGTGGTACCAACGCACGGAGCGTTCGATATCACTAACGGTGAGGGTGAGGTGATCAATGTTACGAATATTCATAGATAGTCAGTCCTTAGGCAATAAATTTCACCCATTATAGCATAGATTCCCACCGGCCCCTAAACCATCAAGTTGACGTAACCGGGCTTTTCGTGGTAAATTACTACCAATATATGTTATGAATAAAGGCCTTGACCGTGTCAGGGCTTTTTTCTGCGTGAGAGAAGAAGGGAAGGGACTAAACGTGCCATTATTAGAAGTCGACGACTTAAGCATGAGTTTCGCCGACAAGAAGCTCTACGAAAACGCCAGTTTCACCTTAAACAAGGGTGAACACATGGGTGTTGTGGGGCAAAACGGTGTGGGAAAATCCACATTGATCAAGATTATTACGGGACAGGAGCTCCCATTGACTGGTTCAGTGAAATGGCAAAAGAAGACTCACATTGGGTACTTGGACCAATACGCTGACATTCCTGATGGCATGCAGCTGATTGATTTCCTCCATACAGCCTACGCTGACCTGTACGAAATGAATGACCGGATGACGGCCATGTACACGGAATATGCGGAAACTATGGAAGACAAGTTACTGGAGCGGGCCGGCCGGATTCAAGAACAGCTGGACGCCCGGAACTTCTACGATATTGAAACGGAAATTGAACGGGTCATTTCTGGACTAGGACTCGATGACATTGGCCGGGACCACGAAGTTGCTAAGATGTCTGGTGGGCAACGGTCCAAGATTATTTTGGCCAAGTTGTTGTTGGAAAATCCAGACGTGATTCTTTTGGACGAACCGACCAACTACCTTGACGTTGCCCACATTGCCTGGTTGGAAGACTATCTCAATAACTTTGATGGAGCAGCGTTGATCATCTCCCATGATTATGATTTCCTGCAAAACGTGACGAACTGTATTATCAACGTGGCGTTTGGGGCGATTACAAAATACCGGGGGAACTTCAAGCAGGCCATGCGACAACGGGGCGAACGCGAAAAGGCGCAACAGCGTGAGTTTGACAAGCAACAGGTCGTGATTGAAAAGGCCGAACGCTTTATTCGAAAGAACAAGGCCGGTTCGAAGTCGACCATGGCTAAGTCACGAGAAAAGATGCTGAACCGGATCGACCGAGTCGATCCACCTTCGACGAACGTTCAGGCCCATTTCGATTTCCCTTACCAGGAAACGGGTTCGCAAAACGCGTTGGTGGTTGACCAGCTTTCCGTTGGGTACGAGCGGCCACTGTTGAAACCCGTAACGTTTTCCGTGACGACTAACCAAAAGGTCGGTTTGACCGGGTTCAACGGGGTTGGTAAATCAACGTTGATCAAGTCAATTCTGGGGCTCATCAAGGCCAAGGGTGGAGAAGCACATTTCTCACCTTCTGCCAAGATCAGTTACTTCAGCCAGGACTTAGTTTGGGATAACAATCAACAGACCCCCTTACAAATTATCCAAGCCAAGTACGAAAAGTTGCCTCAAAAGGCAATTCGGACTAAGCTATCTAAGTGTGGGTTGGATTCGGCCAATGCCATGAAACCAATCGGGGAACTTTCCGGTGGGGAACAGACTAAGGTCAAGTTGGCCATGATGGAATTCGAACCCGCCAACTTCCTGATCATGGACGAACCGACGAACCATTTGGACGATGAAACCAAGCAGGCGCTGAAACAGGCTATCCTGAACTTTAACGGTAATGCTATCATCGTCAGCCATGAGGCTAGCTTCTACACTGGCCTAGTGGATAAGATTTTAAATGTAGAAAAGCTCAGTTTAAAAAATTCCGCTGAAAATTAGGTTGCAGGCTTATTACGTTTTCGTAAAAGGCGTTCCCTTTTTCAGAAAAATCCGTTACAGTTAACTGTGGTTAAGAAAATCGAAGGATAAAGGACGGAAAATCATGAGACGATTTAGGCAGCTCCTCGTCATTGTCGTGTTAGTGATTGCGGCGGGTGTCGGCATCAGTCGCATCTTCCACAAGGCTACGAACACTGCCACGGTTCGCACCACGCAGACCGCGGCCAAACAGCCTAGCGCAGAAGCAAAAACAATTAACTGGCGTGAACCGTCAGAAGATAAGGCTTATCCCAATCTGAAACAGCATCCGAATGCCTGGCTGGATGTCGATACTGGCCGGCAGCGGGTGTACGTTAAGGATGGCAGTCAGGTGCTCTACACCATGTACTGTTCGACGGGAACCGGTAAGAAGAATGGCACGCCGCACGGAACTTTTGCAATTCAGGAGGAACGGGGCAAGTTCTTTTACAACCAGTCTTCTGGAGAAGGCGCCAAGTATTGGGTCTCCTGGAAGGATCATGGTATCTACCTGTTCCACACGGTACCAACGGACGCAAACGGAAATTATATTAAGAGTGAAGCTGAAGAATTAGGTAAGTCGGCTGCCTCACACGGTTGTGTGCGGTTGTCGGTTGCCGATGCAAAGTGGGTCTACAACAACGTTCCTACTGGAATGAAAGTTGTGGTGCACTAGTCAGCAACGACTGAAAGTCTGGACAGTTTGTCCAGGCTTTTTTGTTTATTTTTGCAAGTCTTAGAAATTTTAAGCGAGCATGCCAGATTAGTAGAACCAGGTAGCCGGAAGAAGTCAGGGGTGACGTCCGTGGTGGTGGTGAAATAAGCTGACTGGTCAGCTTATTTCACGGGACGATCTTTGAGACGCTGGGTTAGGGCGGCTCAAAGTCGAGCCGGAGGACCGCTTCACAGGCCGCAGGCGGTCCCACGGCGGGCGTCGCCCCTGACTTCTGGAGGCGGGCATCAGAGCAGAGAAACTAAAAAAGGTTCGAGACCAAAACAGTCTCGAACCTTCAATACAAAGAGATTAAGCGTTAAAATTATCAGATTCAACGTCGCGGATGAACGTCGCCAAATGGTCGTAGTAAACCGGTGCATTGTCGATCATGTGATGGTGACCACCCTCAGGCGTCGTCACGAAACGTGAGTGCGGAATGAGTTCAGCCATCTTCTTACCAGTAGCGATTGGCATGGTTTCGTGTTCACCAAAGGTCAACAGGGTAGGAACCTTGATTTCCTTCAGGTGTTCACGGAAGTTCCATTCCTTCAGCTTACCCTTGATGACGAATTCGTTGTCCCCTTGGAAGGCACCGTAAACGTCGGTAGCCATCGTGCTGATCAAATGGGAAATGGCAGCGGGCTTCTTCCGGTCCACGTAGCCATCGTTTAAGATGTCCACGTAACTTTGATACTTAGGATCGTCGTAGTTGCCATCAGCTTCAACTTGCTTCATGTAAGCAACTTGGTCGGCAGACAGTGCGGTTTCTCGAATGTGGTTGATGCTTTCAACGTATTCATCGATGTTATCAACCATGGACGAAATGATGGCACCCTTTAAATGTTGACCATACTTGGCAGCGTACATTTGAACTAAAGCGCCACCCCATGATTGGCCAATCAGGTAAAATTTGTCGATACCTAATTTTTGACGAACTTCTTCAACTTCGTCCAAGAAGTAGTCGTAAGTCAGGTACTTCTTAGCGGTTTCAGGGTCACTGAAGTCAGGTTGGTCTGAGTACCATGAGCCAAGTTGGTCGTACATGTGGACCTGAACGTTAAGGCCCTGTTTAGCTAATTGTTTCGCGGTATCTTCCCAGTATTCGTGGTTACCACCAGGGCCACCGTGTAGTGCCAGCAGGTGAATATCACCAGTGCCTTGGGTGTTGGTCCAGAGATGGTAGCCGTTGTCTAACGTAATAATCGTGGTGCCTTGTTTCATGGAAGATCCCCCGTTTCTAATTAAGTTATTATTATTCTATCACTGTTGTCTCAAAATCGAAACCGACTTCTCTGTAATGAATGAGAGTGGGACAGAAGGCGGTCAGTCAATGGGCATTAACGTCGACAGATGAATAATCCCGATTTTTGATTGTTTGTCTATCGGGGTTAAGCGGAGTTGACTGCCTGTTGGCGCACGTTTCGACCATATACGTTCGGAGTGCAAAATGGGCCTGGGACTTTTGTTCCAGACCCATTCATGATCGAAAACTGATTATTCAGCCAAATGGGGTAATTCCAGCGTTGCGTGTTCCAAGTTGATGGAGTACTGCAGGTCCTGGTTTCCCCGCACAGTCATACCAAAGTCCGTAGCGTAGATGACCAATCCTAACTGGTGACCCGCTAACAACCGGTAGTGAGTTGGTTGCAGGGTCACCCGTAAGCGATAGAACTGGTTCGGTTTCAGCTCATCAATCTGGTAGGCGTTGGTCCGATTTTGTAGGTTGCGGTGGCCCTTGGTAATCATCTTCCAGGGAGTAGGGGCGGTCGTCTGAAATTCACGCAGGCTATCTTCACGCCAGTGGAATCCTTCGTCTAATGATACGCGAAGTGGGGTGGGTGAAACGCCTAGCCGCTTAGCCTCGCCATAGTCGACCAGCTGAAAACTCAGGAGACCAACGGGTTGGTTAACGGCGACCTCTAAGGTGATGGTTGGCTTTCCATCGAGGACTTGATCCTTGGTCAGGACGGCCGACTTGAACCGTAACCGGTGGCCCTTCAGTGGGGAGTCGTCGTTTAACAGGTCTCGTTGCCAACTGGTAACGTCGTGGGTGTACGTTTGATACTGTGCATCTGGCAATTGGTCGTTAAAGCTGACCGCTGCCTTGAGGGGGGCGTTGGTCGTGGCGACCAATTCCTCTGGATGCAGGTTCAACGTGGTGACGGGGTTAGTTGGCGCGTCCCAGTCTTCATAACTGTGCCAAGTTTCGGGTTGCACGTTGTCTTGAATAATGACGTTTGGCAACAATGTTTCAGCCTGATTGTCGACGTCCAGCAGCTCGTGGGTCAGCCACAGGTTGACGATGTCGGTGTAGTCGATCGAGCGAAAGGCGTTGATATAAATGTGTTGGCCCTGGTGAAGAATCAGTTTCTTGGTAACGGGCAAGTCGCGAACAGCGTTCCACAAGTTGTTCACATTGCGGGGTTTCACGTTCCAGTCGTTCAGGCCATGGACCAGTAACAAATCAGCCTTGATATTCTTCGCGTTCTTCAGGTAGTTGCGGGCGTCCCAGAAGCGATTGTAGCTGCCAGTCGTCCGGTCTTGGCCACTGGTAATGGCAGCCAGGTCAGCCTGCCACTTGGCTTGAATGCGATGGTAGTCGCCGGCTTGCAACTGACGGCTGAATGTTTCCTCGGCAAGGACGTCTGCATCCTCACCAGGGAAACCGCCGGGGGCAACGACCAAACCACCATCGCGGTAATAGTCGTACCAATTGGAAATGGCAGCTTCACTGATGACCGTTTTCAGACCGGCTACTCCGGTAGTTGCGGCGGCCGTGGCCAGTGTTCCCAGGTAGGAACGGCCGGTCATGGCGATGGCGTGATTGCTCCACCATGCGGGGATCGCCTGGGTGGCTTCTCTGCTGGTAAAGGCGGTTCGATTGCCCGCTAACCATTCGATGATAGCAATGGTGGAGGTGGTTTCTTCAGGGTCTCCGGTGGTACGGACCCCGTCAGAATCGAGTGTACCAATTCCAGCAGCGTAGACCACAGCGAACCCGCGAGCTAAGAAGTAGTCGTTTAACGTGTAGGAACTCTCCCGGGCAAAGCTCTCCGTGGCCGTGGCGGTTGAGGCTGTTACGGGACGGGGAGCGGGAATTGGGGTCGCAGCTGGTTCATCTAGCACGTCCTCACGCGTTAGATGGTTGGGTTCTTGCGGTGTCAGGGGTACGTTGACATCGTGCATCATCTGGTCACCAGCCTCGTCGTTTGTCCCTTGATTGTAAGGACTAGCCGTGTAGAGGACAGGGACTTTTAGACCAGTGGCAGTTTCCGCCGGCCGCAAGATTTCGGCCTTTAGCAGGTCTCGTTGACCGTCATGATCCGTGTCCTGAGGGCTTTCAACGTATACGACTTCGCGAATGAGCTGCGTCGTGTCGAAGACAGCTTGCGCTTTACCGTTAAAAATCAGTGGCTTAGTGACCGAAGCATCGTGTAGAAATGGTGCAAAGTAGCCGTGAGTCGTCAGGTGGTCCAAGAAAGACTGACCATTTTTAGTGTGGGTCGTTAGAAGCAGGTACCAAGCTTGCTTCAGTTCGGCCACTGTAAAATTAGCGGCCTGGTGATCACTGACGGGCAGCTGGATTTTCGCCATAGCTGTCAGTGGGTCAGCAAGGTCAAAGTCATCATCCACGGTAAATCCCAGTCGTTGCAGAGCTAAGTTGTAGAATACGGTGATGGGAACGTTGTCGTGCTGGCTTAAAAAGTCAGCACCGTCCGTGTCGGGAGTGGCCATTAGGTTGTGGAGCTGTTGGGTGACCCGCTGGTCGGTGGTAAATTCTGGCCAGCTACGATCATAGAAGTCCCTGAGAAGTTGACTAGGGGTCGAGAGGGCCTGATTGGTGTCATCTAAAAAATGAATCGTGTGAAGTTCGTCGAGGGCCTGAGCGGGTGCTGTGGGCCGAATGGCAAATTGTTGGTTACGCATAAATTTCGCCTACCTTATCAATTTTGCAAAGTAATTATTAATCTTCTTGGTCATTGAGCCGACTGTGGCGTAAACCATAGCTGAAGTAAATGACGAGTCCTAAAGCAAACCAAATCGTGGAGGCAATCCAGGTCTCAGCGGGTAATTGGAGCATCATGCCGAAACACAGTAAGCCAGAAATGATTGGTAGAACGGGGTACCAAGGAACTTTGAATCCGGAGTTTTGGGGTAGGTTGGGCAGGTGCCGCAACCGAATGATCCCAAAGGAAACGAAGAGAAAGGCCACCAGAGTACCAATGTTGACCAGATTGGTCAGTTGGGCCAGGGGTACGAAGCCACCCAGCAGGGCAATAACGATGGTGATGACCGCCAGACTGTTCTTAGGCGTCCCCGTTTGGTCGTCGATCTTACCGAGAAATTTGGGCAGCAAGCCGTCTCGGCCAATCGAGTAGATCAGACGCGAAGAACTGTAGATCATCGTGACCATCATGGTGAACATCCCAGCGAGCGCCCCCAATGAGATGATGCCGGAAGTCCAATTTTGATGAACCAGGGTCAGGGCAAATGCGACTGGATCGGCCACGTTCAGTTTGGTGTAGTGGACCATCCCGGTGAGGACCACGGCGACTAGCATGTAGAGCACAGACGCCACGATGAGGGTCCCAATGATCCCAATTGGCATGTTTTTCTTAGGGTTCTTCACTTCGGCAGCTGAGGCGGAAACCACGTCAAAGCCGAGGTAAGCAAAGAAGACAGTCGAGGCGCCCCGTAGAATGCCTTTGGTACCGAAGGGGGCAAAGGGTTGCCAGTTGCTGGGCTTTACATAGAAGATTCCGACAATAACGAAGAGAATGATGATGGCAATCTTAACGAAAACAATCAGGTTATTGATCCGCATGGATTCACGCATCCCGCGGTTTAACAGCCAGCTGATGAAGAGTACCACTAAGATGGCAACCACGTTTCCGTATGTCCCGTGTGCAGGGTCGTAGGGGCCGGTGACGGCCGTGGGGAGGCTGAGATGGAAACCGGCTAGAAACGAATTAAAATAGGCACCAAAGGAATTGGCGACCGCCGCGACGGCAAGGACGTATTCTAGGATCAGCGCCCAGCCGAGAATCCAGCCGATGATTTCGCCGAAGACTAGGTTCCCGTAGGAATAGGCGGAACCGGCAACGGGTAGAACGGAGGCAAACTCGGCGTAGCACATGGCTGCCGTGGAACAGACGATAGCGGCCAGCAAAAATGACAGAACAATGCCGGGACCACTGTACTGGGCGGCAATCGTGCCGGGGAGAATAAAAATCCCGGTCCCGATGACGGCCCCAATTCCGAGTGACATGAGATCCTTTGCTGACATGGTTTTGGCAAAGTGTTGGTCACTCTTTAAATAATTATCTAAGCGTTCGCGCCGAAAAATTCGCGAAATAGCCATTAAAAAGCCTCCTTATGTAGGTAACACGATGGGGTCATCTATCTAATGAGAGAATTGGTCCGGGTAAGATGATAGCAAATAATGGCCAGAATTGGTTTGGTAATGGTCAAATGGCCAGTGAATTTAATTAAAAAGAAAACGTTTTCTTCCATATTATTAGGTGACTCCCGCTCGTGTCAAAACGGTGATATCTCGGATAGTGTACCCTAGACTTAAATTAAAAGTCAATGAGAGTTGGGCAGACTTTTGCCGAAAGTCAGATAAAATTACCCCACGCGCTTCGTTTTCGTTCTAAAATAGAGCCAGTATGAGTGAAATGAGGAGGCAATTAGCCATGATTACCGAAAGAGCCAGCGGTGCAGTGGTCTACCGTTTGGAAAACGACCAACCGCAATATTTATTATTAAAGAGTGCCACTAGTAACTTTTGGGGATTTCCCAAGGGCCATGTCGAAGGCACTGAGAGTGACATTGAAACGGCCGTTCGAGAGATTCGGGAAGAGACTAGTTTAGAGGTCGCCATCAATCCGGAGTTCCACGCGGACCTTGACTATGAAATGAAGAACGGCCATCACAAGCACGTGGTTCTCTACACGGCCCTGGTTCCAGCTGATGTTCAGATCAAGCGGCAGGTAGAAGAAATTAGTGAATACGGCTGGTTTGACTTTGCCACGGCCCATGATAAGTTGACTTTTGATAACTTGAAGAGCCTGTTATCAATGGCGAATGACTATCTGACGGGGGACGCGCAGGATGGAGAATAAGGTCATCGTGATTACCGGTGCAACTGGGACCGGTAAGACGACTGTCCAAGATTACTTGGTCAGTCACTATCCAGTTACCAAGATTATTACCCATACCACCCGGCCACCGCGTCAGGGCGAAGTCAATGGAACGGACTACTATTTTGAAACGGAAGAGAGTTTTCCCAAGAATCACTACCTGGAATCGGTGGTGTATTCGGGTTACCATTACGGATCCTCGCGGGAAGGTATCACGGCAGGGTTTAAACGGGCGCCGTTCGCGGCCATCGTTTTAGATGGCAAGGGCGCCATCACCTACGCGCAACAGCTGGGTGAACAAGCGGTGATCCTGTTCCTGACGGTCAGTGATTCGGCCAAGTTGGCGCACCGGCTCTCCAAGCGGGGAGATGATGAGACTATGATGGCGCAACGACTAGCTAGTCCGGAATACCATCGGGATCTGACCATGCCACTGGCACTGCGAGGCCACGCTATTCAGCTGAACAATGACAACTGGGCGCGGACCCAGATAAAGCTCGATGAACTGATGGCGGGGCTTCAGCGGTCTGAGGCAGCTGATAGTTGAGTTTCATCCCAAGTATGCTAAACTAACAGGGAATTCGGCAAAATATTGTTACCTTGGGTGTGTTAGGTTTACGCCTTACCGGGCAAGGAAAATAGGCTGGAACGCTGTGAACACGATTTTGAGCCAAAGAGCGGTCTCAAAACTCGGTTCTACCTAACCACGGAAAGACACCGTGCTAAGGTAGTGCCACGGCTGAGCCTATTTTCCTTGCCCTCACGGCTAACGGTGGCGGTATATTTTGCCGTTTGCCGGTGAGTAAAGTAATTGTGGGAACTAGTTGATTATGTAAGAGTGGCTAGTTTCAGCCGAGAGGGCGTCAAATATGGGCTCAGGCGCCTCGTTGTTCTTAGCCGTTTACGGCTTAGAACAAGGCCAAGCTTTGAGACTCACGTTGTTTGTGAGGCTCAAAGTTGTGCCGGCACCGTTCCAGCCCATATTTGACGCCCGGCAAGGCGGACACACCCACAGTAAAAGAACAAGTAATCAATAAATGAAGGAGGCCGCCCATCATGGCAGAATCTTTAACCGACGCTGTGACCATTTTGCGGAACAATAAATTGAAGCTGACCAAGCAACGGCACGCACTCTTAGAGTTTTTGCTGACCAACCAGGGCCACTACACGGATGTGGTGGCTGTGGATGCTTACATGCGGACGGAATTTCCGGGGATGAGTCATAACACGGTGTACCGCAATCTCAAGGAATTTGAGGAAGTCGGCATCGTTGAACAGAACACGGAACAGGAACGCGCGCGGGTCAAGTATCAGTGTGATTTCCATCACCAACATCATCACCACTTCATTTGTCAGCACTGTGGGAAGGTTATCGAGTTACAGATGTGCCCGATGGACTTTTTTACGGATCAATTACCTGGCGCTGAAATTACGGGGCACAGCTTTGAGTTGTATGGACTGTGTGCCGAATGCAAAGCGGCCGGTGTGAGTGACCAAGACTTAGTCAAAAATTAAGAGAATTTTGAGAGATTTTTGGCTTAATTGTGGGACAATGAAGTCTAATTAGGTAAAGACGTAAGGAGGAATGACACATGGCGTACCGGACACCACCATTTATCACGCCATTTGCAATTGTTTCGATGGCCCTGGCCCTTGGAGCAACGAACGTGGTGACGAACACGGTCACCAAGTCTAATGAAGGAGCCTCACGGGTTTCTAACACCAGTTCGTCATTAGTTAGTGGCTTATCATCCAGTGATTCCAAGAAGAAAGATAGCGATGATAGTAGTAAGAAGGATTCTGATTCTTCTAAGAAGGACAGCAGTAGCGATGAATCATCAGACAGTTCATCCACGGACACGCAAAGTTCTTCTGCGGACACGACTTCTGATACGGAATCATCCCACGCGACAACAACGGGGAATACTGGGACGACGTCTAAGAAGAAAAACTCTAGTTCAACGGCGACTAACAACAATAACAACACCAATGATACGACGGATGACACCACCGACAGTGGCAGCACGACTGGTGATACGACTGACGACACGCAGAGTGCACAGACGTACAGTCATTCGGCGGTTAATACGACCGACGGTACAACCAGTGCAGGTCAATAAGAGAGGAGGGCGAATCATTCATGTTAAGTTTTCTTGATATGGTCAACCATTACTTGGGCTACATCAACGTCAGCGTAAAGATCAAGAACCGCATCTACGTTATTTTGGGGATGTTGGGGGATATCTACCTGTTCTATATCGGGATTCGTTACCTTCAAAATGGTCACCCGTTCTGGGGACTGTTGATTCTGTTGATTGCGTTGGCCCTGTTATACTTTGAGTACTTGAACACCATCTACTATTTCACAGATAAAAAAGCGCCGTTTGATATTTCGCCTAAGATTGAAAAGCTTTTGCATATCAAACCCAAAGAGGCCGAGTTGGAAGATAGCAAGCATCACGCTATGCGTGGTGGGCGGAATATTCCGGCCAACGGCTACTTCGACGAAAAGAAGATTTTACCTGGTAAGTTAAAGTCTTCTGCTGTGGAAACACAAAATATCCAGACGTTGGCAACGCGCTTGCAACAGAATCAGTTATTAGCCATGGATTACTCTGGTTTAGGTGAACGTGAAATTATGGAACAGACGCAAAAGAACGGCAAACCCGTTTATGCGTCCGGTCCCGGTGCCATGATTCCTTACTTTGAGATGCAATCTGAAGGTAATCAACTGGTGGTCTATGCTGGGATGAACCAGGCTGAAAAGCAACGGGTTGGTTCAGTTAGCACGGTGGGACTACAAAATGTCCAAGATGTACGTGACCAGTTTGAACTGTACCTAGCCAACGCGACCTTGGTTGGTGGGCCGTTCAAGGTCTTGGGACGAACCTCTCTGATCGAGCAACCCAACGATTTTCAAGTGGCGGTACAATTGGCCTATAAGCACAGCGAGGATACCACATCGACTGGTGACACCACGGTGTCAAGTCGGCGGCAACGTTATGATGAACCGTCAGCGGCTACGTCGAATGACGATGAGCCTATGACACGGACATCGCGGTACCATCATTAAGTTTAGCTGATTAATTAAAATATGACTGATTAGAGCACGTAACCGTGAAAGCGGGGACGGGTTCTTTTTTTGTTCGTATCCGAAGGTTAGGTTTACTGTAACAATACTAGTGGGCCTTTTCGCTTTACCGGCTGCCAGATATGAGCTGGATGGCGACCCCCAGCTTTTTGCTAGCTGTTTGTTAACTGCGGCATTGACATGAACGGCACAACCAAGTTCTTGGCAGAGACAATCACGTTTCACCACAGTCAGAGCCGGAGGAGGGCAGGGATGTAACCGGTTGTGAAAGTGGTGTTTGCTGGTGATTTTCCAGCTTACAGCACGGGCGACTTTGAAGACACGTGGTTTTCGTGGCTTCAAATCGAGCGAGAAGACTGGTGTTCTGCCAGTCTGAAGCGTCCCCACAGCGGGTGGAATCCCTGTCCTCCTCCGGCGTGTGGCCAGTCTATCTGCTTTAAGAGAATTATCGTCGAAAACGTTTCGTTCAGACAGTCACCGCACAATTTTTTTCGGATGAACCAAACCCGTGGTGGGGCTAAATTTTGGTAGGTTTAATCGTTAGCGGGGGTGGCCATCTTAAAGCTGTTTACTTTGACCGAGTAATTTTTTTGGTTTAAACTAAATTTTAGACACTATTATATCTGGTGGTCAAAACCAGTACGGGGCGCTAGTATACGGGCCTGACGGCGATACTTTAACTAGTGGAGGGAAATACTTATGTCAATGATTGAATTTCACAACGTGGAAAAGTACTACGGCAGCTTTCACGCCTTGCATAACATTAATTTGACGATTGAAGCCGGTGAAACCGTTGTTCTGATTGGACCTTCAGGGTCTGGGAAGTCAACGCTGATTCGGACCGTAAATGGTCTGGAACAGATTCGTCACGGGCAACTGATCGTTAACGGACAAGACCTGGCCAACCCCAAGACGGATATTAATCGAATCCGAAAAAATGTGGGTATGGTGTTCCAACACTTTAATTTGTACGCGAACAAAACGATTCTCGAAAATATTATGCTTTCGCCACGCATTGTTTTACACCGTGGTGAAGCGGAAAACAAAAAGGTCGCAATGGAAATGCTCGACCGAGTTGGTTTAGCAGACCAGGCACCGAAAATGCCATCTCAGCTTTCAGGGGGGCAGCAGCAACGGATTGCCATTGCACGGTCACTAGCGATGAAGCCTAAGTGTCTTTTGTTCGATGAACCAACCAGTGCGTTGGACCCAGAAATGATTGATGATGTATTGAACGTTATGAAGACCATTGCCCGAGATTCCAGTATGACGTCCCTCGTGGTGACCCACGAAATGGGCTTTGCTCGTGAAGTAGCCAACCGGGTTATCTTTATGGCTGACGGACGGATTTTGGAAGACGATAGCAAGGAGACTTTCTTTGACGGTGAGCCAACCAACGAACGAGCTCGTCAATTCTTAAGCAAGATCATTACACACTAATCAGGGGAGGAATTTAGCTATGAAAAGATTGATTCGAAATCTTGGCCTCTTGCTGACCCTGGTGGCGGTCTCCGTAATGGTTACGGCATGTGGCAGTCAGTCACTGGCGTCCAAAAACGTGCTGAAGACCGATCAACAATCTAAGACCGTTACCTGGGGGGTCAAAGCAGATACCCGGTTGTTTGGATTGCTAGACACGAAGGATGGCAAAATCAAAGGGTTTGAAATTGATTTGGCCAAGGCGTTGACCAAGCAAATGTTAGGGAAGAATGCCAAGGCAAAGTTTATTCAAGTAACGAGTTCGACACGGATTCCGATGCTGAAGAACGGTAACATTGATGCCATTATGGCTACCATGACGCCTTCACCAGAACGGCGGAAGCAAGTGTCTTTCTCAGATCAATATTTCCTAGCGGGCCAATCATTACTGGTCAAGAAGGGCAGTAGCATCAAGAACGTTAAAGATTTAAATGAGCAAAAGGCCACCGTATTAGGGGTCGTAGGATCTGACTCCGTGCAAAATGTGGCCAAAGTCGCGCCGAACGCCAAAGTCTTACAATTGACTGACTACGCTCAAGCAATGACGGCGTTGAAGTCTGGTCAAGGTCAAGCGCTGACGACTGATAATGGGATCCTGTATGGGATGTCCATTCAGAACCCGGGCTATGAAGTTACCCGAGGCTCATTCGTCTCCGAACCTTATGGTATTGCCATTAACAAGAACCAAACGCAGTTCAGACTGGCCGTCAACCAAGCGTTGAAGCAGGTTCGGGCTAGCGGTGAATACAACAAGATTCTTCACAAATGGTTCCACAACGTGAAGGGCTTCGACTATGAGGAGGCGGCTAAAGAATGATTCATATCTTTCAAGCATACGGAGGAACACTCCTCTATGGCCTAGGGCAAACGCTGTTGTGTAGTGTGATTGCGCTAGTCTTCAGTCTGATTCTCGGGACGTTCTTTGCTTTACTGGAAGAATCTCCAAGCAAGTTTGGTCGCGCCATTGCGCGAATCTACATCGAAGTTTTCCGGAACATACCTTTACTGGTTATCACGATGTTCTTCTACGTGGTGTTCCCGCTCTACGTCATCAAAATGAACGGGTTCACTGCCGGCACGATTGGGTTAACGCTCTATACGTCTGCGTTCATTGCCGAAACGGTTCGGGCCGGGATTGGGTCTGTCGACCCTGGTCAGATGGAAGGGGCTCGAGCCAACGGGTTATCCTTCTGGCAATCCATGCGGTTCATCATTTTGCCGCAAGCCTTTCGCTATGTGATTCCACCACTGGGTAATCAATTTGTGAACCTGGTCAAGAACTCCTCAACGTTGGCCTTTGTCGGAGGCTTTGATTTGATGTATCAGGGGAACGTGATTGCATCTAATTCCTTGCAGACTATTGCGGCGTATGCCTCAGTAGGGGTGCTTTACCTGATCATCACGTTGCCTATCAGTTACTACATGCGCTACCTAGAAAAGCGTTTGGCTTAAGGGGAGGAGAATAAATATGCTGCAAAACTTTATTGGCGCTTACTCCCCAGATAACCTGCGTTACCTGTTCGGAGGCTTGGGAATCACGTTGTTGGTGTCCATCGTCTCCATCGTTGGTAGCTTTATCATTGGCTCCATTCTGGGAGTTATTCGCTACGTTAAGATTAAATATGTGTCCGCCATCATTGGGGTCATCATCGATGTGATTCGGAACTTACCATTGATTTTAATTTTGTTCTTCACGTACTTTGGTTTACCCAATTTAGGGGTCAAACCGGAAATTATTCCAGCGGCCATCCTGGCGATGACTATCTTTGAATCCACCATGTTAGCAGAAATTGTACGTTCGGGGATTCAAGCTGTTGATCCCGGTCAGATGGAAGGAGCTCGGGCCAACGGACTGACTTACTGGCAGGGACTCTGGTACATTGTGTTACCACAGGCGCTGAACAAGATGATTCCCGCTATCGTGAGCCAGTTTATCTCATTGGTGAAGGATACGTCGCTGGCAACGATTATTCTGTTGCCAGAAATGTTGTATCGTTCACAGATCATTTATGGGCAAAATACCAACTACATCATTCCGATGTTCTTGGCTATTGCGGTAATGTACTTTATCGTTTGTTACCTGCTGTCCGTTCTCGCCCGTTACTTAGAGAAACGTCAGGCTTAATTTTTAGTCTTTGATTACGCCTCCAGGTTCCAGGGCAGGCGTTAGCCGTGGGGATCGCCTGCGGCCTGAGAAGCGGTCCTCCGGCTCGACTTGAAGCTTTGCCTAACCCGCAAATCTCCAAGCTCGTCCCGTGGTGTAAGCTCGGAGAACCACCGAGCTAACGCCACTTTCACCGCTGACACCTGCCCTGGAACCCTGCGGCTTATGCAGCGGTGACCTTCAGCCAACTAATTGTCCGACTATGTGCGATTAATTTGAGTTGAACTGTACACTTTTTTATCGTAGGAGACCAGGGATGGAGCTAGCAGTGAAGGTGGTGTTAACTGGTGGTTTTCCAGTTTACAGCACGGGCGACTTTGGAGACGCTGTTCTTGGCGGCTCCAAATCGAGTCGGAAGACCGTTTCTCAGTCTGGAGCGTCCCCACAGCTAGCGGAATCCCTGGTCTCCGGAGCACAAACTGTGTGGCGAGGCACCGTTCCAGCCTATCCGCTGTGACCGGTAAGGCGATAATAGAACAAGAAAATGGCTTCCCAATCTTCTGTGATTGGGAAGCCATTTTTAATGTGCTAGATTATTCAGTAACCACGTAGCGCTTAAACCGGTCGAAGTCAGCCGATTGTAGTTCGACGCGTAAAGCTGTTCCTTCAGCCTCGTAGTCCGTACTAAGAACGTTAGCGTGGTCGTTCAAGTACGCCACCACGTCGCCATCTGCGAACGGTACTAAGAAGTTGGCCGTAACGTAGTTGTGGAAGACCTTCTCCTTCATGGCCTGAACTAACAGGTCGACTGAGGCGGGGTCCTGAGCGGAGAGGACGAGTTGGTCGCCCACGCGGCTAGGGTACTCGGCATCCGTTAAGTCAGCCTTGTTGAAGACCGTGATCATGGGTACATCGGTCACACCGATGTCCATCAGGGTCTTTTCCGTCGTGGCCATCATGGCTTCACGATTTGGATCAGCGTAGTCTACCACTTGGACCAGCAGATCAGCATTCGCTGCTTCGGCCAGCGTTGAACGGAACGCCTTTACCAGTTGCGTTGGTAACTGACTAACGAAACCAACCGTGTCACTCAACAATAGTTTCTTTTGGTCGGGGAAGGTCAGCTGCCGAACGCTGGTATCCAAGGTAGCAAACAGCATGTTCTTAACGAAGACTTGTTTCTCTTCGCTTTTCCCAAATTCACGAACCAGGGCATTCATCAACGTGGACTTGCCGGCGTTGGTATACCCAACCAAAGCCACGGAAGGCAGTTGATTACGTTCCCGTTGTTGGCGTTGGGTTGCAGCCGCTTGATTGATTTCTTTGAGCTCGTGGTTGACGTGGTTGATGGACCGTTGAATGGTCCGCCGACTCATTTCAGTTTGAGATTCACCGGCACCACGGTTGGTGAAGCCACCGCCGCCACCGCTCCCAGTCTGTTGGTCCAGTCGTTGCGAAGCGCTGGTATGCAGGCGGGGCAGTTGGTATTGAAGCATGGCCAACTGAACTTGGAGTTTGGCTTCGCGGGACTGAGCCCGGTTCGCAAAGATTTCGAGAATCAGGCCGGTACGGTCCATGATACGGGCCTTAGTACCAGCCTCTAGGTTCCGAATCTGACTGGGCGTCAGTTCGTCATTGACGACAATCGTGTCAACACCATCATCAGCGACGATGGTTGCCAGCTCCTCGACCTTCCCGGTACCGAAGTAGGTCCCTGGGTTGGGTTTTGGTAGGGACTGCTGAACTTCCTCAGCAACCGTCATGTTGTTGGCTTCAACCAAATTTTTAAGTTCAGTCATTGAGTAGCCGAACGTTGCCTGACCGGCATTTAAACCAATCGTAATGACTGGTGTTCGTGGGGTTTCTTCCAAGAGATCACCCTCCTTTAAAGGTTATGTGTCGAGTATAACATGGCAATCATCATTTGAATAAATATTAGCTAGTAAAACCATTTAATTAAAATCTTCTATTGATTCTCATTGTTTTATCATTTAGAATAATCCTCGTTGTCTTTTTAAGGCAGATTATAAACTTAGAGGGGTCGGAATTTTTATGAAGGTTACCAGGATTGTCAAGCTAGGGGCAGTGGCCACATTTGCTACGGTATTATTAGCCGCGTGTGGAACTAGCTCCAGCAGTAGCAGTCAGGCTAAGAATCAAACCTTAACCTGGATGGAGAACTCAGCATTACCAACGATGGATATTTCTAAAGCCGTCGACAACGTGTCTGCTGAGACACTGAACAACACGGGTGAGGGCCTATTACGGGTCGGCAAAAAGAGCAGTTTGCACCCCGGGGTTGCCAAAAGCTACAGCAAGTCTAAAGATGGCAAGACGTACACGTTTAACCTTCGAAAATCTAAGTGGAGTAATGGTGATCCAGTGACGGCTCGGGATTTTGTCTATTCCTGGCAACGGACCGTTAATCCTAAGACGGCTTCTGAATACGCCTATCTCTTTGCGGACGTGCAGAATGCAAACGCCATTATGAAGAGTAAAAAAGCAGTGTCCACACTGGGGGTCAAGGCAGTGGGGAAGTACCAATTCGTCGTTCACTTGACGCATCCAGTCAGCTACTTTCCTAACCTGGTTGCGGGGACGACATTCTTTCCCCAGGACCAGAAAGTGGTTGAAAAGTATGGCAAGCAGTACGCCGGCAATGCTCAACAAAATGTGTATAACGGGCCGTTTAAGCTGACCTACTGGACGGGGACTTCTGACAACTGGACGTTAACTAAGAACGCGTCTTACTGGAACGCCAAGCAGGTGAAGTTGCACCACGTAAAATTTGAGGCGGTTAAGGATCCGCAGACAGCGTTGAGTCAGTACCAGAGTGGCAAGTTGGACGCTATTTATCTGAGTGGCCAACAACCTAAGAATTATAAGAACAGTAAGGAATACGTCTCACGGACTAGCGCCCGGGCGACGTACATCGAAGTTAACCAACGCAAAGATACCATGATGAAAAACAAGAAGGCCCGTCAAGCACTCTCACTGGCCATCAATCGGCAGCAATTTACCAATAAGGTGATGGACGATGGGTCAGTCGCCCCAACTGGTCTGGTTACCGATGGTCTGGCTTCATACAAGGGCAAGGACTTTGCAGCGTCAGCCAAGGTGCCAGCTGGGACCAGTCAGAACTTGAAGCAGGCTAAGCAATTGTGGCAAGCGGCCTTGAAGGAAACTGGCCGCAAGAGTTACAGCATGACCTTGACCGCAGATGATACGGCAGCGGGGAAGAACTCGACTGAGTTTGTCCAAAGTCAGTGGGCCAAGTTACCTGGACTGAAGATTACCAACGCTAACGTCCCATATAAGACAGTACTAGCGCGGTGTGCCAGTGGGGACTTCGATTCTATTGTCACCGCTTGGGGTGCCGACTTCGCCGACCCAATTACGTTCCTCCAGCTCTTCACGACGGGGAACTCCTACAACGAAGGCAAGTGGTCTAACAAGTCTTATGACCGTCTGATTAAGGCAGCAACTGGTTCAGATGCCAACCGGGCTGGTCAACGTTGGCAAGATTTGATCAAGGCACAGAAGGTCCTGCTAAACGATCAGGGCATCATTCCGTTCTATCAGAATGGGAAGCCACAGCTGGTAAAGTCTAGTGTGAAGGGTGTCGTTTACTTCCCAGTTGGCGCTAACTGGGACTTCAGCCGGGCTTACATTGCTAAGTAGTCATTGATTGCCGCTCTCTCGGTTAACATCGATGAAGGCTTAGCAGATGAGTTGTTGAATAGGGGTGCTGGTTCTATGTGGGGGTCACTTTACGCATGTTGGTTTTGCTGAGACGAAAGTGTCAGCTTAAGCATGATTGGCCTAAAAGTTAATCCGATAAAAAAGTCACGGGATGAAGTGAACCCCAAATATTGGACGAAACTTTAAGCAACTTTCTGGGTGGTAAGAGTTCGGTATTTAACCGGACTCTTACCACCCAGTTTTGTTTTAATTCTAGAAAAATTATAATATTGAATCCAGCTCGATATTGCTGAGGTTAACTCTTCCAGCGTATTGAGCTCTTTTTGATAGTACACTTCTGCTTTCATTATATGAAAGAAGCTTTCCATTGCGGCGTTATCTAAACAGGTTGCTTTTCGAGACATACTTTGAATAATTCGACGTCGTTTCAAAATCTGAACCCAACGAATATTCTGATATTGGAATCCTTGGTCTGAATGGATTGTTGTGCGATAACCTAATTGTTTGGGAATGCGATTGATTGCTGACTCTAAAACCTTTGTCGTGAATGTCACAGTTGGATTTAAAGAAATATTATAGCTAAGTACTTCGCCAGAAAACAAATCATAGATACACGTAAAATAAGCACGCTCTTCAATCGTTTTCTTGCCCCAACGAATTTCAGTAATGTCTGTCGTTAATTTTTGATAAGGACGATCTGACATGAACCGGCGGTTAAGTCTGTTTTTCGCAATAGTGCCAACCGTTCCTTTATAAGAATTATACTTTCGAGATTGTTTACTAAAGGCAGTCGACAGTAGGTTTAATTCTCGCATCAAGCGTAATACTTTCTTGTGGTTAACGACTATACCCATTTCGCGTAATTGCCCAGTAACCTGACGATAACCCGCCGCAGGAGCCTTAGTCTTGAAATCAGTAATTGTTTGTTTAAGTCCCGCGTCTTTGTCGCTATCAACGGCAACGTGACTTACAGCGTAGCTGTATGTACTTTTGGCCATTCCAACTACTTTGAGGATCTTGACAAGCTTATAGCTCGACCTTAATTCTTGGATGATTTGTGCTCGTCGTCTTGTTGTGATCGAACCAAGGCCTTCAATTTTTTTAGATATTCATTCTCAATCTTTAGTAATTCGTTCTCTTCGCGTAAATGTTCTAGTTCACTTTGCTTCTTAACTTTCTTGTTTTGTTTATTCGTTGGCATTAGCTTTGGTTGCCCCTTACCACGATACAAGGCATCAACACCATTTCTTTCGAAAGAACGTTGCCATTGCCAGATCGTGGACGGCGCAGAAATATCGAAGTTAAGGGCAGTTTCAGTTAAGGACGCCTGGTTCGTTTTCATCCATTTTAAAACATTTACCTTAAAGGAGCCATCATAAACTTTTCCTGGTCTTCTAACTTCAAGTCCTTCAGTACCGAAATGTTGATATTGTCTGATCCATTTATTAACGGTTGTATAACTTTTGATCTGGTATTTACGAGCGATTAACTTAAGTCCGAGCGAAGTGGTCAAATAGTCTTGAACAACCTTAAATTTAAATAGTTTAGTGTATTTTGTCATAGTAAAACCCCCGGTATTGGATTTGGTCCAATACCGGGGGTTCACTTCAGGAAACTATTTCCCGTGACTTTTTTATCGGATTCTTGTTATCAAAGTGACTAAACCTTAGAAAATCCTTAGAGTTTCTAATTAAAATTAAATATTTTATACGGCTTCCAAGGGTTGATATAAAGGGGTTTATATCAATCTCAGTCAACTGGTATTAAAATATGCTATTGATTCTAATCATTTTATCATTTAATATATCCTCAACGCTTAGTTTTCTAAGTATCTACATAGAGGGGTCGGAATTGTATGAAGGTTAAGTCAATTGTTAAGTTAGGAACGGTGGCGTCGCTCGCGACTGTGTTACTCGCAGCGTGCGGTACTTCCTCAAGCAGTAGTAAGGCTAAGGATCAAACCTTACACCTCATGGAGACGTCATCACTGTCCTCCATGGATAACGCCAAGGCGACGGATATTATTTCTGGTGAAACGCTGAACAACACAGGTGAGGGTCTGTTACGGTTTGGCAAGAACAGCAAGACATTGCCTGGGCTAGCGAAGAGCTATTCCAAATCCAAGGACGGGTTAACTTACACGTTTAACCTGCGGAAGTCGCAATGGAGTAACGGCGAAAAGGTCACTGCGCAAGACTTCGTTTACTCATGGCAGCGGACGATTGCCCCGAAGACGGGTTCACAGTACGCTTACCTGTACGCAGATATCAAGAACGCCAACGCCATCATGAAGAACAAGAAGCCAGCTTCAGCCTTAGGAGTCAAGAAGGATGGCGACTACAAGTTGGTTGTCACACTGGAACACCCAGTTAGTTACTTCCCAACGCTGGTTGCGCAACAATGTTTCTACCCGGTTAACAAGAAAGCCGTCGACAAGTATGGCAAGAAGTTTGCGACGGATGCGAAGCACAACGTCTACAACGGACCGTTCAAGTTGACCAAGTGGTCCGGGACCTCTGACGACTGGACTTTAACCAAGAATCCGAAGTACTGGGATGCTAAGGTCGTCAAATTACAACACGTTAAGTACAGCGCTGTGAAGGACCCACAAACCGCTTTGAGTCAGTACCAAAGTGGTAAGCTAGACGCAATCTTCCTGAGTGGCCAACAACCTAAGAACTACAAGAATGATAAGGACTTCCATTCACGGGTCAGCTCACGGATCACTTACGTTGAACTGAACCAACGGAAGGATACCATGCTCAAGAACAAGAAGGCCCGCCAAGCCTTATCCATGGTCATCAACCGGCAACAATACGTCAACAAAGTTATGCAAGATGGCTCGAAGGCAGCCACGGGGATCGTTTCCTCTGGGTTAGCTATCCGCAACGGCAAGGACTTCTCTAAGACGGCCTCCGTTCCGTCAGCCACCTCGTACAACTTAGACAAGGCGAAGACCCTTTGGAAGCAAGCCTTAAAGGAAACTGGTCGGAAGAACTACTCGATTACCTTGTTAGCTGACGATACGCCAGCCGGTAAGAGTGCGACTGAGTACATTCAAAGTCAGTGGGCTAAATTGGATAACTTCAAGGTTACCAACTCTAACATTCCTTACAAGACACGGTTATCTCGCTCACAAAATGGTCAATTTGAAGCCGTTGTCAGTGGGTGGAGTGCCGACTTCCCAGACCCAATCACCGACCTGTCCCTATTCACAACCGGGAACACGTACAACAACGGGAGATGGTCTTCCAAAGCTTACGATAAGCTGATTGATGAAGCAACGACGACCAATGCTAACAAGCCTAGTGCCCGGTGGCAGAACCTGGTCGACGCACAGAAGGTTATGCTGAAGGATCAAGGAATCATTCCAGTTTACCAAACGGGGATGCCACAATTGATGAAGTCTAAGGTCAAGGGTGTCGTCTACTTCCCGGTTGGCGCTAACTGGGATTACAGCCGTGCTTACATCGCTAAGTAACTGATTAGTGTAAGTATGACGGGACCATTAGTCATTACCTTACAGGGTCATTCAGCGGTCATCTGATTGATTAACTTTGATCAGTGGCTGAGCTGCCCTGATTTGGGTCCCAATTGCAACTAAATTATGAGAGCGGTGAATCGGGGTGACCCGGTTCACCGCTTTTTTAGGTGAGAAATGGATATTAACCGTGTAGTGTTTGTAAATTCCGGCTAATTATTGTATATGTTATACAAGAAACGGGTAATTTTGCTGTATAAAATGTGAAATCAAATTTTAATTTTTATTTTAAAATGCCTATGTATCAAGTTTTGTGAAAACTATTTTAAATTAAATTAGTAATTAGCATTGATTTTAATGGTTTTCTAATATACAATTGGAAACATCAAATTTGAGGTGTCAATTTATTTCTCAAACAACTAAGAGGGGTTGGATTTAAATGAAGATCAATTCGGCAGTCAAATTAGGGACAGTCGCAACGTTTGCAGCGGTATTGCTGGCAGCGTGTGGCTCATCCTCAAGCAGTTCCAGCGAGGCTAGTAAACAAACCTTAAACTGGATGGAAAACTCAGCATTACCATCAATGGACTTATCTACGTCCACCGACGTTGTTTCAGGGGAAACAGAAAACAACACCAACGAAGGTTTACTGCGTTTCGGTAAGAACAGTAAGACGCTTCCTGGTGTCGCTAAGAGCTATACCAAGTCTAAAGACGGTAAGACTTACACCTTCAACTTACGTAAGTCTAACTGGAGTAACGGTGACAAAGTAACCGCTAAAGACTTCGTTTATGCCTGGCAACGCACCGTCAATCCTAAGACCGCTTCACAATATTCTTACATGTATGCGCAAGTTAAGAACGCTAACGCCATCATTGCCAAGAAGAAGCCTGTCTCTAGTTTAGGGGTTAAGGCAGTTGGCGATTACAAGCTGGTCGTTACCTTGACGCAAGCAACTAGTTACTTCCCAGCACTGGTTGCTAGCCCAATGTTCTTCCCACAGAACCAATCAGTCGTTCAAAAGTACGGTAAGAAGTACGCTACGAACGCTGCCAGCAACGTCTACAACGGCCCATTCAAATTGACTTACTGGACCGGGACGTCTGATAACTGGACCTTGAGCAAAAACACTAAGTACTGGAACGCAAAGAATGTTAAACTAAAGAAGATCAACTTCAAGACGATGAAGGATCCACAAACTTCATTGAGCCAGTACCAGAGTGGCAAGCTTGACGCAACTTACTTGAGTGGTCAACAACCAAAGAATTACAAGAACAGTAAGCAATACGTTGAACGGAAGAGTGCTTCGACCTTCTACATTGAATTGAACGAAAAGAAAGATTCAATGATGAAGAACAAGAAGGCTCGTCAAGCCTTATCATTAGCAATCAACCGGAACCAATTCGTCAACAAGGTCTTAGCTGATGGTTCAACTGCTGCGAAGGGCTTAGTATCAACTGGGTTAGCTTCTAAGGACGGGAAAGACTTCAACACTGCAGCCGCCGTTCCTTCTGCTACCACCCAAGACTTGGCCAAGGCTAAGAAGCTTTGGAAGCAAGCTTTGAAGGAAACTGGTCGGAAGAGCTACTCACTGACCTTGATGGCTGACGATACGCCAGCTGGTAAGAACTCTGCTGAATTCATCCAAAGTCAATGGGCTAAGTTGGATGGTTTGAAGGTTACCAACAGTAACTTACCATTCAAGACTCGGCTTGCTCGTTCACAAAATGGCCAATTCGATGCCGTTATCTCCGCATGGGGTGCCGACTTCCCAGATCCAATCTCATTCTTGTCCCTGTTTACTTCTGGTAATTCATACAACAACGGGAAATGGGCTTCAAAGAGCTACGACAAGTACGTCAAGGCTGCTTCTGGCAAGGATGCCAACGATGCTAGTGCTCGTTGGAATGACATGGTCAACGCACAAAAGACCATCTTGGGCGACCAAGGAATCATCCCCGTTTACCAACAAGGTAAAGCACAATTGGTTAAATCCAATGTTAAGGGCTTGATCTACTTCCCAACCGGCGCTAACTGGGACTTCAGTTCAGCTTACATTTCTAAGTAAGTCACGTATTAATCAGTTATTACTCGTTGGGTGAGAACCCAACATAATAAGCTTTATCGGAGAGTAAGGATTGACGCGAAGTTGGTCCTTACTTTTCGGTATTATTGCAATCATTTATCATCTTGTTGTTTTCGTGGAGTTTTTGTTAAGTTCAACAACTTAACGGTAACGAATAAGTCTACTGATTGAGAGGTAAACAAATGGCAAAGTACCTAGCAAAGCGGATCTTTTATCTGGTCCTGACCTTATTCATCGTTATTACCGTGACGTTCTTCCTAATGAAGTTGTTACCCGGGACGCCACTGACCAACCAAGCTAAATTGTCCAAGAGTCAGATTGCGCTGATTTATGAACAATATGGTTTGGACAAGCCAGTTTGGCAACAATACCTGCTGTATCTAGCAGGTGCTGTCCGTGGCAACTTCGGAACGTCCTTCCAATTCAGTGACCAACCCGTTTCCTACCTGTTATCAAGTCGGATCGGACCATCCTTGCAGATTGGGCTGCAAGCCATGATTTTCGGGGTTGTCATTGGGATCATCGTTGGGTCATTCGGAGCGATGAAACAAAATACGTGGGTTGATACTTCAGCCACGTTCGTATCGATCTTAGGTATCTCTATTCCTTCCTTCGTCTTGGCCGTCTTACTCCAGTACTACCTGGGGTTAAAGCTCGGTTGGTTCCCAATTGCTGAGTGGGGTGGCTTTATCTACACGGTGCTGCCAACCTTAGCGTTGGGCGCGACGCCGTTAGCTGAGTCGGCCCGGTTCGTCCGAACCGAAATGGTCGACGTGCTCAGTTCGGATTACATCGAACTGGCCAAGGCCAAGGGATTGAGTCGCACGGGGGTTATTTACCACCATGCGTTGCGGAACAGTTTAATTCCTTTGATTACGATTGTTGGACCGTTAGCCGTAAACATCATGACTGGGTCGATGGTTGTTGAAAACATCTTCTCCATTCCTGGTATCGGGGAACAATTCGTCAAGTCCGTCTTGACCAACGATTACCCAACCATTATGGGACTGACCATCATCTATTCATTTATGCTCTGTGTCGTTCTGTTGTTCACCGATATCCTTTACGGAATCGTTGACCCACGGATTCGGATCACAGGAAAGGCTAACTAGGAGGTAAATAAATGGCAGATACAGTAAAACTCCCTGAAGATAGCTTTAAGCCGATTTCGGCCGATGACCGGACGGCGTTAGACAGTGAAAAAATTGCGGCACCTTCTTTAACCTTCGCCCAAGACGCATGGCGGCGGTTACGGAATAACAAAGGGGCTTGGATCTCACTGATTGTGCTGGCCGTTGTGTTCATCATGGCCTTCGGTTCAATCTTTGTCTCACCACACGATCCCAACGCCGTTAATCCTTCCTATGCCAACTTGCCATCCAAGATCCCCGGTGTCGGTATCAATGGCTTCAACGGGACCTTAGTTCAGGCTGGTCAACGGGTCGACGCCTACAAACAAGCGGGCGCTTCAAACTTACATTACATCATGGGGACCGACTACTTAGGCCGGGACTTGTTCTCACGGGTCCTCTACGGGACACGGATTTCTCTGATCATCGCGTTAGTTGCGACCCTCTTTGATTTGACGATTGGGGTCACGTACGGGATGTTCTCAGGATGGAAGGGTGGTCGCATTGATACCATCATGCAACGGATCATTGAAATCATCCTGTCCATCCCTAACTTAGTTGTGATTGTGTTACTGATCTTGATCCTGAAACCAGGGATGACCTCGATCATCATCGCCATCGCGCTGACGTCCTGGACCAACATGGCCCGGCTAGTCCGAGCGCAGACGATGGAGTTAAAGGAGCAGGAATTCATCCTAGCGGCGAGAACGCTGGGAGAACGGCCGATGCAGATTGCCTTTAAGCACCTGCTCCCGAACTTGTCGAGTGTGATCATCATCAATACGATGTTCACGATTCCCAACGCCATCTTCTTTGAAGCCACCTTGTCCTACATTGGGATTGGGATTTCCTCACCACAGGCTTCACTAGGGACGTTGTTGAACGATGGGCAGAAGAACTTCCAGTTCTTACCATATCAAATGTGGTGGCCAGCTCTGGTCCTTTCCATCATCATGTTAGCCTTTAACCTCTTAGGTGATGGCTTGCGGGATGCCTTTGACCCACGGACGAAAGAGTAGGTGAAGTAACGTCATGGAGAACGAAAAAAACATTTTGGAAGTACGCAACCTTCAGGTAAATTTCAAAACCTATGCCGGTGACGTTAAGGCTATTCGGGACGTGAGTTTTGATTTACGTAAGGGTGAAACCCTCGCAATCGTTGGTGAATCTGGTTCTGGTAAGTCCGTTACAACGCGGACTATCATGGGCTTGAATGCTTCCAACGCTGACATTGCTAGTGGGAGTATCAAGTACAAGGGCGAAGACCTTTTAAAGAAGTCGGAAAAGGAAATGGAAGCCATTCGGGGACAAGATATCGCCGAAATCTTCCAAGACCCAATGACGTCTTTGGACCCAACCATGAAGATTGGTCGGCAAATTGCCGAACCCCTGATGGTGCATAAGGGTATGAAGAAAGAAAAAGCCTTGGCTCAAGCCTTGGAAATGATGAAATTAGTTGGGATCACTGACGCCGAAAACCGGATCAATGATTATCCGCACCAATTCTCTGGTGGGATGCGGCAACGGATTGTGATTGCGATTGCGTTGGTCAACTACCCAGAAATTCTGATTGCCGACGAACCCACGACCGCTTTGGACGTGACGATTCAGGCGCAGATTTTGAACTTGATGAAAGAGTTGCAAGATAAAATCTCAACCTCTATCATTTTCATCACCCATGATCTGGGTGTTGTGGCTGGGATGGCCGACCGGGTTGCCGTTATGTACGCGGGTAAAATCGTGGAATACGGAACGGTTGATGAAATCTTCTACAACCCCAAGCACCCCTACACGTGGGGCCTGTTAAGCTCGATGCCAACTATGGATACTGGTGGGGATGAATTACCATCAATTCCTGGGACGCCACCTGACTTATTGGACCCACCAAAGGGAGACGCTTTTGCCGCCCGGAATGCGTATGCTTTAAAGATTGACACTGAGAAGGAACCACCTTTCTTCAAGGTTTCCGACACGCACTACGCTGCCACTTGGTTGATGCACCCAGATGCTCCTGAAGTCACACCACCCGCACAAATCGTGGCGCGGCAGAAGAAGTACGCTGAGATGCAAGCTAAATTGGTACAAACACAACGGACAACTGGTCCGGTTGAAGAAGAGGAGGAACAGCAATAATGGATTATGAAAATGCCGAGAAAATCCTCGAGGTCAAGCACCTCAAACAATACTTCAACGTGGGCAAGAAGGATGAAGTCCGAGCCGTTGATGATATCTCTTTTGATATCTACAAGGGTGAAACCTTTGGACTAGTTGGTGAATCCGGTTCTGGGAAGACCACGACCGGACGGGCCATTATTCACTTGTACGAACCAACGTCTGGTGAAATCCTGTTCAACGGGAAAAACGTCGATAACTTTAAGAGTAAGTCTGACCAACGTGAATTCCGTCAGGACATGCAGATGATCTTCCAAGATCCCTACGCCTCACTGAACCCTCGGATGAAGGTCAAGGACATTGTGGCTGAAGGAATTGATATCAACCACTTGGCCAAAGACGATGCCGACCGTTCCAAGCGGGTGGAAGACCTGTTGGAAACTGTTGGGTTGAACAAAGATCACTCCAGTCGTTACCCCCATGAGTTCTCAGGTGGGCAACGGCAACGGATTGGGATTGCACGGGCTTTGGCCGTGGATCCTAAGTTCGTGATTGCCGATGAACCAATCTCCGCTTTGGACGTTTCCATTCAAGCCCAAGTGGTTAACTTGATGAAGAAGCTTCAGCGAGAACAGGGTTTAACGTACCTGTTCATCGCCCATGACCTCTCAATGGTGAAGTATATTTCCGATCGAATCGGGGTTATGCACTACGGCCGGATGTTAGAGATCGCCGACTCTGACGAAATCTACGCCCACCCACTGCACGACTACACCAAGAGTTTACTGTCTGCCGTCCCAATTCCTGATCCAGAGTTCGAACGGACTCGTGAGGAAATTTCGTACGACGGTTCCGGTGAAAATGATGGGAAGGAACGTCACTTAGTTGAAATTTCTCCTCGTCACTGGGTTCGGGCTGCTGATGATGAAATCGATATGTACACCAAGCGGGCCCATGCCGCGTCCTTAATTCATGATTAGTCTTTAAAAGACAACCAGCATTCTTTGTTGGCTGTCTTTTTTGCGTGAGTGTCCGCCTTCGATGGCCAAGATTGGGGCCTGCTGTGGGGACCGGAGCGAGCCAGAGTGCGGTCTCGCTCCTCGACTGGAAGCCACGGATAGCCCACCGCGTCTCCCAGCTCGTCCCACGCTGTAATCGCGCTTAGAACGCGTGAAAACACCGTCGACACAGCCGCCCCCAATCTTGGCCACCTGCGGCTGATACTTGCCGCTGAATTTGAACGTGGTGGCTGGTTGGCTGTTTAAAGGCAACGTTGGCCGATAGGCGTAGGAGAGGGACAGTAACTGATGAGGGCGGAAGGGATCTGCCTCCGGTCGCTGAGACCGGCGTCTGCTGTGGGGACCGGAGCGAGCCAGAGTGCGGTCTCGTTTCTCGAGTGGAAGCCACGGATAACCCACCGCGTCTCTCAGTTCGTCCCACGCTGTGACTATGCTTAGAGCGCGCGATAACATCGTCGACGCAGCTGCCCCCCAATCTCTGCCATCGGAGGCTTACACTTAAACGTAGTGGTCAATTAGCAAATCAGTCCTAACGGTTTAAATGGGGTCACGTAACGGTTCGTTAAGCGTGGTAAAATGATTGGCTGCGCCGCTGATGTGTGTAGACAATGACAATGGAGTTATTAATAGACGCAAAAAAACAGCTACCCATTCACAAGTATTTCGTGAGTGGGTAGCTGTTCGTATGTGTTTTCTAAAAGTAACTGACTCGTGCACAAGCTGATAGTTGATTATTGGCTTAACGATTTGATGGTCGTAACCAATGTTGCTTATAGGAACTAACGTAGCCGTAGGCCGTCAGGGCGGGTGGCCGCAGTGACGGTGGCGTTAGCTCGGTGGTTCTCCGAGGTTACGCCACGGGACGAGCTTGGAAACTCGGTGGTCTTCCGAGGTTTCAAGTCGAGCCGGAGGACCGCACCTCAGTCCGGAGGCGGTCCCCACAGCGGACACCCGCCCTGGTGGCCGGAGGCGGCCATTTCCGGTTCACTTGATCTAAACTACTTAAGTTTCCCCTCAGTATTGTTGTAGAAATCAACGTGATACTGGCCGTCGGTAACCGTCAGCTTGGTGATACTACCATTGTCAACGGGAACGGAGATGTCGATCTTATCGGAAAACTTCGACACGATACTCCGGATAGTCGTACTGTGCGTTGCAATCAGAATCTTGTCGCCGTCCGCAGCGGTAGCCACGGCGCGGTCTAATCCAGGTTGAAGACGGGCCCAGTAGGTGGCGTTATCTTCAGCATCACCGTAGGGGTCTTGCGCCCGAAACATGTCTTTGGTTTTTTCAATAGTTAACTTGGCAATCATGGCGTTGAAGGAGTCTAGCCCAACTGGAGATCCCAGCGTGTGCCAGGTGAAGCTGGTATCGAGGCCTTCAAAGAAGCCGAAGTTTTCTTCCCGAAAGGCGGGTTCCGTGGTCAGGGTCACTGGCGTACTGTTAGCGGCCAGAATACTCTTAGCCGTGTTTTGCGCTCGGGTCGTGTCACTAGCGAAAGCCGCTGCGAATGGAATGTGTGCCAACCGCTCGCCGGCGCGTTTGGCGTCGGCGATTCCCTTATCGGTCAGCGGGGAGTCGGACCACCCTTGAATTCGGTGGTATTTATTTAAAAAGGTTTGGCCGTGCCGCACCAAATATAGGTCAACTGTTGCCATCTCAATCTCTCCTTTGCGTGTCCTGAAGCTGAAGCAGGTGGCCAGTTACTGGTCACCTTGGGGCCTGGCAACTAGAACTGCCAAGTCCACACTGGTTAACATCTTACCAGTTCTAGTTGAGGATGCCTAGTTCGCGCCGAATTTCACGAGCCTTTTCTGGTGTGCTGGTGAAGATGATGCGGTCATTAAATTTCAACGTGGTAGCACCGGTTGGGCGGACAAAGTGACCGTCCCGGAAAATCTGACTGATGGTGACGTCGCCGACAAAGTCTAGACTGTGGATAGCTTGGTCCGTGTAACGGCGGTTGCGGAGGGCCACTTCGTAGACAGCCGAGGTCGAGGAGGTCAACAGACGTAACGTTGTTGGCGTTTCAATCAGGCTTCTGAGCATTGCGATATTGACGTTCGGTGTGTTGTAGACTTCAATTCCTAAGTCGATCAGCTCATCCTCCCGTTCGTCGAGGATGTTGCGGTCTTCAAAGCGGGCAATGACTCGATTGACACCGTAAGCTTTAGCGGCCTTGGCTAACTCGAAATTCTTGGTGGCATTGAAATGGCCGAGCACCACGATGTCAGCGTCAAAGGCGTCCTTCTGCTCAGCGTCGGCAACTTCTAGGGAGTCTAAGAGTTCAACGTTGACCTCGGAATTGTAAGTTTTGTAGTTGGCGGCCTTGTCGGTGTACATGGTGATGTCGTACCAACTATTGGCTAGCTGCTGGGCTACGGGCACCGTAAGGAGGTTGGTGCCAATAAAGTGGACCGTCGATTTTTTGAGATCTTCGGCTTCGGCAGAATAGCCGGTGTTGAACAGGAGTGGCCCCAGCACACAGGTCAGAATGGCCGCCAGCAGGAAGGCGCCGGACTGTTGGGTTGTGACGACCTTCATCGTCTTGGCGACTTGTAAGACGGCCAGAACCATGGTGATCGTCGTGGCGGTAATGGCGGTGCCGGCGAAGGCGTTGCCGCATTTGAAACGTAAACGGAGAACAAAGTAGACACCGACCTTGGCTAACAGGTAGGCGGCAAAGAATGCTGGAATCAGCAACAGAGTGGCTGGGTCTGCCAGCAAGGTCCGCAGGTTCAACTCGGCCCCACTCATCATGAAGAAGATGGGGATAAAGAAGCCGTAGCCAATCCCGTCTAGGCGCACACGAGTGTCCTCCTGCGGTTGAAGTAGTTTCATCACAATACCAGCCACGAAGGCACCTAGAATCCCTTCAGCCCCGACAGATTCGGCAATGACGACCATGCTAAAGATGAGGAAGAAAGCTAGGCGAATGTCGAGCTGCGTGGTGGATTTGTTGATGGACTCGAAGAAGGTAAAGAAGGGCTTGAACCGGCGGAACAGGACCCCAGCGGCCAAGAAGACGAGTAGGAGGAGCCACAGGGATTTACTGCTGTCGCCGAAGATTGAGGCGTAGATGGTCAACGAAAACAGAGGAACGATTTCGCCCAAGGCAGCAATCAGGAGTATGGTCTGGCCAAAGGGCTTACTCAGGAGCTCCTTTTCCTTGAGCGTGGCAATGACGATGCCTAACGAAATGGTCATGAAGATAATGGCGGCCAACCACGGGTCCTTGAAAAGGCCAGTCCACTGGCAAATGAAACCCAGGAGCAGGGCACAGACGACGATGGCCGCGTAACTGGTGACCGCTAAGAAAACGGGTGAATAGCGCGGGGCGCTCCCGGCAACTTTGGCGGCCAACGGGGTTTGCGGGCGTTTGCGACGACCGAATAGGCTGAAATCAATTTCCATCCCACTCAGAAACATCAGGAAGATGACTCCCGTGTTTGATAAGAGACTTAACGTATTGTTGCTGTGGACAACGTTTAAAATGCTGGGTCCTAACAGGATACCCACGAGGATTTCCACGACGGCGGTCGGTAGTACGGTGAGCTTGAATTTCGCCATGACTAGCGGCGTGACCAACGCGGCGGTTAAGATAATTAACAAGGAAACTTGGTCCATAGTTTCACCTCCGAAAAAATTTCTCCTTTATTATAGCAAACCTGGGAAAAACTAACTGGATTCACGCCGGGCGGAATGCTTTATTTATAGGCTGAATTAGTGTAGAATTGAAAGTCGAATTATCATGGGTAACGTCTAAGATAGGGCGGTGGAGCCAGCATCACGAGTCGGTTGGCTGAGCGAATTTTTGCTTAACCGGCAATTAGTTTGTGGCTAGTAATTGTGTGACCACTCAGGGATTGACCCGTTGGTGACACTGTTGGTTCACCGCAGTTTAAATGGCGTATCCCGTTTCAACGTTTGTTGTTTAGTTAATCGAGGAGGGATTGGCTTGCCAGATTCAATCAAGTCCCAAGAGCAGAAACATTTAGATATGGTCGTCCAGAAGATTCAAACCGCCGAAAAGGAAGCTAAGCAACGGATCGACGTTGCGGAGACCGACGAGGCCGGCATCCGGAAGAACTTTGTGAATGACTTGCGGATTAAAACGGATAGCTATGAGGGCTTGTTAGAGACGGCGCTTTCTGTTCGGCAACAGCAACAACTGTTGGCTGAACGGCAGAATAGTTGGCAACATGCCACGACTGAGCTGAGTACGTTAAAACGCCTGGAGCAGAAGGCCTACTTCGCCCGGATCGACTTTCAAGAAGGACCTAAGGCGAAGGTTGAGACCATTTATATTGGTCTGGGATCTTTCTCTGACACCCCCGATCATTTTCTGATTTACGATTGGCGGGCCCCTATCTCCAGTATTTATTATGATGGGGAATTGGGCAACGTCAGCTACCAAACGCCTGACGGGGAACAAACCGTTGACGTTAAATTAAAACGGCAATTTCAAATTGAGGACGGCACCATCGTGACCCTGTACGATACGGATCAGACGGTGACCGACCAGATGTTGTTATCTGCGTTGAGTGAACATTCTGATACGAAGATGAAGAGTATTGTCACCACCATTCAAAAGGAACAAAACCAAATTATTCGAGACACCAAGTCCGACCTGTTATTTGTGCAGGGGGCCGCGGGTTCGGGGAAGACGGCCGCTATTTTACAACGGGTGGCATTCCTGCTGTACCGTTACCGGGGCCATCTGAACGCTGGGCAGGTCATGTTGTTCTCACCTAACCAGTTGTTCAACGACTACATTGATCAAGTGTTGCCTGAACTCGGGGAGCACAACATGGTCCAGATGACGTACTACCAGTACGCCGGTCGTCGGTTGCCGAAGATCGACGTGGAAACGCTGGCGCAACGGTTTGACGAATCCAATACGCCGGCACAAAAGGCCATCAACCAGCTGAAGGGAAGCTTGAACTTCTTTGATGCGGTGACCGATTACGCCGACCATTTGGAAAGTGCGGACATGGTGTTCCGCAACATCAAATTCAAGGGCGACGTCTTTATTCCTAAGGAAAAGATTCAAGAAATCTACTACAGCTTTAACCGCAATTACCACCTTGGTAACCGGCTCCAGGCCACTAAGGAAGCACTGATTCGAATCTTGAACCGGCGGATTTCTAGTGAAATGAAGACCAAGTGGGTTGAAGATACCATTCAGGACCTGAGTAAGGAAGAATTGGATTCGCTGTACGGGGATGACCCACGGGAGTTCGATTCAGCTGAAAAGGAAACTCAATTCCTGTCACGGAAAGTCGTAATGAAGGCCTTTGACCCGATTCGAAAGGCCATCGTCCGGGCTCGGTTCCTGAGCATCAACAACCAGTACGTGCACATGCTACGGGATATGCCGAATCGCGTGGACTTGAAGCGGGCGGGAATCTCTGTGGCAGACTGGAATGCTAGCGTGGAGGAATCCATCGACAAGCTGAAGGACCACCGGATGCAACTGGTGGATACCACACCATACCTGTACCTCTACGACAAGATGACTGGTAAGGGTGGCGAACGTGACATGCGTTACGTCTTCATGGATGAGATTCAGGATTATAACGCCTTTCAACTGGCATTCTTGAAGTTTAGCTTCCCTCGGGCACGGTTCACGATGCTGGGGGACCTGAACCAGGCCATCTTTACCAAAGAAAATAGTCGGACGCTCTTGCAGGAACTCAGCACGATGTTCGACCCTGATAAGACGCGAGTCGTCCAATTGACACAGTCGTACCGGTCAACGCAACAGGTAACCGACTTCACCAAGCACATCCTAAAGAATGGGGAAGCCGTTACGGCGTTTGCTCGTGAAGGGGAACTGCCAACCATGACGGTTGCTACTGATGAAGCGGCTGGGATTCAACGAGTCATTGCGCAGCTGAAACAAAATGATGAGGAACAAGAGACGACGGCCATCATTGGTAAGGATTTGGCGGATTGTCGGGACCTGACCGAGAAGCTGAAAGCTGCTGGTGTTGCGGTAACGCTGATTCAATCTGAAAACCAGCGACTGGCTCCCGGGACCATCGTGGTACCATCGTTCCTGGCCAAGGGGTTGGAGTTTGATGCCGTCATCGTTTGGCAGGCATCGAAGAGTCGTTATGTGGCTGAGGATGAACGGCAATTGCTATACACCATCTGTTCGCGGGCGATGCACCGGTTGACAGTCATTGGGATCAACGAGTTGTCACCATTGTTGAGCGACGTGCCTGAATCTGAGTTTGAACTGGTCTAGTTTGGCTGGAGCTGGATTGGCCGCCTTCGGCCGCCAGGGCGGGTGCCCGCTGTGGGGAACGCCTGCGGCCTGAGGGGCGGTCCTCCGGCTCGGTTGGCAGTCTCGGAAAATCACCGAGACTGCCAACTCGTCCCGTGGCCTAACCTCGGTAACCCGCCGAGCTAACGCCACTTTCACTGCGGCCACCCGCCCTGGCGTCCTACGGCTACGATTGGCTGTTCAATCACAGATTGGGGATTGGGCGGCATTCAGGCTGGTGGTAGGTTGTTCAGATTCGTGGTATTTTAACAAATTAAGTTTGATGAGAGGTTTCGGACATTTTGTGTCCGGGGCCTCTTTTTGTATGGTTGCTGAGTGAAGTGCTTGTAAGTAGGACTGTGCTTAATCGTGTTGGACCGGTATGAAGTAATCTACGGCGTTTGGAGGGAAAATGGAGCTGCCACCTTAGTTGCAATAGCTCTCAACTTTAGCGGAGGTGGCCAGGGGTGGGGCCGGCCGTGAAAATGGCGTTAGCTAGTGGGTTGCTAGCTTACGGCATGGGCGACTTTGAAGACAGGTGGGCTTGACCTGGCTTCAAATCGAGCGAGAAGCCCGTACTTTGGCTGAAGCGTCCCCACAGCGGGCCCCACCCCTGGCCGCCGGAGCGTACTGACGGATAAACTGACAGAAAATACTGAGTGAGTCGACAGTTTCGGTAGCGTTTCCATTTACGGCATACTTTGTGAAATCTCTCCCCGAAAACCGCAGAATTTGCGGTATAATGGTGGGTAATTATTCCTGACTAGAGTTGAGGTGTCTTCATGAGTGATCCGATTAATTACAATGCGTTTACCCGAGCACAGTGGCGGGCGTTTTCGGACGATGCCACGTTGCCATTGACCCAAGAGAGTCTGCGGCAGATCAAGGCGTTTAACGACCGCATTTCCCTGCAGGATGTGCAGGATATTTATATTCCGTTGATTCACTTGTTACACCTACAGTTTGATCACTATCAAAAACTGCAACGGGACAAGGCGGAGTTCCTGCAACAGAAACCTCACCGAGTACCGTTTATTATCGGCATCGCCGGTAGTGTGGCGGTGGGGAAGACCACGGCGGCTCGGCTGTTAGAGGTTCTACTGAATCACTACTTTACTGGCCAACGGATTCAATTGATCACGACCGACGGGTTTCTCTACAGCAATGAGGAACTGAAGAAGCGTAATCTCATGGCGCGTAAAGGGTTTCCGGAAAGTTATAACATGGGGGCGCTGATTCAATTCTTAAACGACGTCAAGGCGGGCAAAAAGCTCATTAAGTCGCCGGTCTATTCGCATAAGGTTTACGACATCGTGCCGGACCGCTACGACTACATCATGCACCCGGACGTGCTGATTGTTGAGGGGATTAACACACTACAACTGCCAACCAACGAGCAGATTTACGTCAGTGATTTTACGGATTTTTCTGTATACGTGGATGCTGACCCCGCATTGATTGAGGACTGGTTCTTAGAGCGGTTTAAATTGTTGCTGGAGACGTCCTTTCAAGATCCTAGCAACTACTACTACCCATATGCCATTGGTGATCGGGACGTGGCCTTAGAAAAGGGGAAACAGGTTTGGCGCGACATTGACCTGAAGAACCTGACCGAATACATTTTGCCGACACGAAATCGGGCGGACATGATTATTCACAAGACGTTCCATCACCGGATTGATCGGCTCCTGTTGCGGAAATACTAGGAGGGACCAGGATGTTACGAGATGCCACGATTGTAGACGCGGATGCGGTGGCCATGTTGGTCTTGCATGAGTTAGAGCGGCGCCAACTTCGGCAGCTGCGTCGGCTCAGTAAGGAACAGCTGTCACAATTGTTATTCGTAGGCTATCATCAGGAAAACTTCCGCTACGGTTATCCCCAAGCGCGCGTTTATCAGAATCAAGGAGTTGCGGTGGGTGTCGCTTATGGCTACCCGGCGGCGGTTGAACCAACGTTGGATAATCAGTGGGCGTCGCTATTCTCGCGTCTGCAAGAGACACCCCCGCAACAACTGGTGGTGGCGCCGCGGGCGTTGCCGGATGAATGGTACCTGGATCTGTTAACGGTTCGGAATCGTTCGAAGGGCAAGACGTTTCAGCAGAAATGGTTTGATGAGTGGCTGCTGGGTGGTGCGTTGCACCAGGCACGACTAAGCGGTCAAGCGGTTGTGGGGATGGACGTTCGTCCCGGGAGTTCTAATGCCAAATTGGCTGCGGAGTTTGGCTTTGTGGCAACGATGTGGCGACGGCTGGACCGGCAAAATTATCTGCATTTACGTTATCGGGTGAACTAGTCTTGTGGGAATTACCCGGGATTTAGATTGACCCGGGTTTGAGAAATCTGTATGATATAAGCAATGTTGAAAAAGAAGAAAGGGTGAATGGCTTGGCAAACGTTGATATGTCCAAATTCGATAAGATCATCGTCTTGGACTTCGGAAGTCAATACAATCAGTTGATTACGCGCCGGATTCGTGACTTAGGCGTTTACTCCGAACTGAAGGCACACACGATGAGTGCTGCTGAGATCAAGGCTTGGGGCCCCAAGGGGATTGTGTTCTCCGGGGGACCAAACAGTGTTTACGATAGTAGTGCCTTTAACGTTGATCCTGAGATTTTTAACCTGGGTATTCCCATCTTAGGAATCTGTTACGGGATGCAACTCATGGCACACCACCTGGCTGGTGGAAAGGTTGAATCCGCGGATAACCGCGAGTACGGCCGCGCAGACATTACCGTTTTGAGTGATGATGCCAAACTATTCAAGGGCACGCCAAAGGAACAAACCGTTTGGATGAGTCATGGGGACCTGGTTACCCAGGTACCGGATGGCTTCGAACGGGTTGCTACCAGTGAAAACTGCCCAATTTCCGCAATGCAGGACGTTGACCGCAACTTCTACGGGATTCAATTCCACGCAGAGGTGCGCAACTCGGAATACGGGAACGACATCCTGAAGAACTTTACCTTTGACGTCTGTGGTGCGCAAGCCAACTGGTCAATGGACGACTTCATTGACTTACAGATTCAACACATTCGGGACATGGTTGGCGACAAACGCGTCTTGCTCGGCCTGTCCGGTGGGGTTGATTCTTCCGTAGTTGGTGTGCTGTTACATAAGGCCATTGGTACGCAACTGACCAGTATCTTCGTTGATCACGGCCTGTTGCGGAAGGGCGAAGCTGAACAAGTTATGGCTAGCCTGAAAGGGAAGTTCGGCTTAAACATCGTGCAAGTCGATGCTCAAGACCGCTTCTTAAGTAAGCTGGCTGGTGTGACTGAGCCTGAAAAGAAGCGTAAGATCATCGGTAACGAATTCATCCAAGTCTTTAACGACGAAGCACAGAAGCTAGATGGTATCGACTTCTTGGCGCAAGGAACGTTGTATACCGACGTGATTGAAAGTGGGACTGACACGGCACAAACCATCAAGTCTCACCATAACGTGGGTGGGTTGCCGGAAGACATGCACTTCCAGCTGATTGAACCACTGCGTTCATTGTTTAAGGATGAAGCCCGTGAGTTGGGTGAAAAGTTGGGAATGCCTAGCGACCTTGTGTGGCGGCAACCATTCCCTGGTCCCGGTTTAGGGATTCGGGTATTGGGTGAAATTACCCCTGAAAAGCTTCAAATCGTGCGGGACAGTGACTTGATCCTCCGTGAGGAAATCAAGAAGGCTGGCCTCGACCGTGATATCTGGCAATACTTCACCGTCCTACCAAACATCAAGAGTGTTGGGGTAATGGGCGATGGCCGGACCTACGACTATGCCGTGGGTATCCGGGCCGTAACGTCGATCGATGGGATGACGGCGGACTTCGCTCACATTCCATGGGATGTCTTACAGGGGATTTCCGTCCGCATCGTCAACGAAGTGGACCACGTTAACCGTATCCTGTACGATGTTACGAGTAAGCCGCCTTCGACTATTGAGTGGGAATAATTCCCATAAACAAGTTGAGTCTTGGACGCCGATAAAACGGCATTTCGAGGGGCTATACCTAGTCGAATTTGGTTTAAAATCAAGTAGTTTCCTACCAAAAGCACGACCTTCTGTTTAAGGGGGGCGTGTTTTTTTTGGTTCTGCTGTTTATTTTTGGAAAGTTATCAAGAGGTCGATAGCTTTTCTAACCGTAGCTAGAGTATCGTCAAATCTATTCCGGTAGTCGTCTTTGTTCAAGAATAATAGAATGAGGGCTAAAGTCTTAATTCTTTGAATGAAAGGGACTAATTAGCCCAATATATTAAAATTTGATTGAACTATTAGAATTAGTAAATTATTATTTAGGAGTAGTGGTGAGTAAAGGTGATCATTATAGATGAATAGGGTTAATAACGAGAAAGCGGGTGTAAGCTATAAGTGAATTATGAAGCCGATAATTTGGCAGTGTAATTACATAAGGATCAAACTAAGGAACTTGATTACTGTACATCGGCGAGATATGGATGACTTATTGAGACTGCTGAATTAAGGTTTAGAGCTCGCATAAAGCGAACAAACGCCCAACTGGACTCAGGAGGCTAGGATCAAAATCAAAGGGGTTCTTAACAATGAAGAAAATGAATCACATTTTAGTTACCACCGTGATGGCATTAACCATGGCGAGCGGTACAGCGGTACCAAGCGCTGTTGCCTCAGCTGCAACGAAGACTGGTTATAGCCGGATTAGAAAGGTAAATACGTGGAACCATGCCAAGTATCGGGTCAAGAATACTAAGGGTCGGACTTACAAGATGACGGGTACTACTAAAAACGTAAAGTTGAAGACCAATCATTATTTGAAGAATTATAAGAAGAACAAGTGGAGTCGAACAAAAATCACCCAAATCAAGCATAGAGGTAGTTGGATGGTCTATTACTATATGACACCAATTACGAAAAAGAAGCATACTGGTGGTTGGGTTAAATTAACGGATATGAAGCCAGTTAAGACCTTTAAAGCATCCAAGCATGTTGAGGCTGATTTTGACACGTGGTATCGAACATTAACTAATACGGGTCGTACGCATTATGCGCACAGTACTGATGGTGCTGCGCTTAATGCGTTAGGTGATCCATCACAATTTGTTGATACCAGTAGTATTTACTTCAAATAACATAATGTCACGTTTGAGATATATTGCCAGGTGAAGATCAAAGGAGTTTTTAAATTGAGGAAAATGAATCGCGTTTTAGTTGCCACCATGATGACAGTGACTATGGTTGGCGGTACGTTGGTACCAAGTATTGCTGCGTCAGCTGCTAAGAAGACAGGTTATAGCCGGGCTCAAAAGTGGACAAGCGGCCTTAATCATGATAAATATCGGGTCAAAAATGTTAAAGGAAAAACTTATAAGATGGCCGGTACAACTAAGAATGTAAGGCTGAAGACCAATCATTATTTGAAGAATTATAAGAAGAATAAATGGGTTCGTACTGGAATAACCCAAATTAAGCATAAGGGCGATTGGATGGTTTATTACTACATGAAACCAATTACTAAGAAGAAACATACTGGTGGTTGGGTCAAATTAACTGATATGAGACCCGTAAAGACATACAAAGCTGATAAGTATCATACGGCTGATTTTGATACATGGTATCGTACATTAAATAAAACTCAGCGTAAAAATTATTCAGAATGGTCTCAAAATGGTGCATTGAATGGCGATGGAGAACCGTCGCAAATTACCAAAGATTATCTTAACTAAATTAGCCTAGTTTTGGTTATGGTTGCCTTTACTAAAACATAGGTCGTTTAGTCTAAAGATTCAGGGAGTTTTTAAAATGAAGAGAATAAATGTTGTGTTTACGGCCTTTGCCGCTGTGCTGATGCTCGGTGGTGATTTAATTCCTGCTACACCGGTTAATGCCAGTGCTAAATATCGTCGGACTAAAATTATTAAAGTCAAAAAGGTCAATTATGTTGTCCGAAACAAAAAGGGCAAGACCTACAGATTCAAGGGCAGTACCAAGAAACTGACATTGAAGACTAATCATTACCTGAAGAACTATACCAAATCAACCTGGAAGCGCACCAAGCAAACCAAGGTTTACCGTCAAGGTAAGAAAAAGCTGGTTTACTATTATGTGACGACTTCGAAGAATAAAGCTGCTGGTTGGGTTAAAAAGTCTGATTTAAAGGTTAAGCGTGCTAAAAAGACATCTGCGGTTACTAAAACTAGTTCAAATGCCGAAGTAGTAAAACAGACGACTACTAAGTCAACCAAGTCGACTAAAAGCAAGCAGGCCGCGGCAAGTGCCAAAGCTAAGACTGAATCCCGTAAGAGCGCGGAAGGCCGTGTAGGAACACGTGGTGCCGGTGGTGGTAAATTACCTTCATTTTGGGACTAGATAGTCAGTTTATATGGTTCTACCTGTAAGGTTCTACCAATAATTATGTAAAAAGACGCTAAAAAAGGACAGAGACTAACCGAAAAATTCGGCAGTCTCTGTCCCTTTGTTTTCAGGTTTGCGTTGGACTTGACACGTATGTTAAAATTAATTTACTTAAACAAATTTACCTGCCACAACACCAAATTAATTTTCAGATTTTTACAAGTCTGTTTTTTATTTGGCGGCGGCGTTAAGCTAGCTTTAACCAATTCGGTTGAAGTTAGCTTATTTTTTTGCTTAATTTTTGGGGAGTGACTAGCGTATGGAAAAGGTAGCAGATCCGTTGTTAAATAAATTGCAGTTGTCGCAAGATTTGAAGTTTCTTATCGACCAAGGTTCGGGTCATCGTCTTGATTACAGAAGATTTCGTATTTTTGAAATTAGGCTGACTACTGGTGTGATTGATCTGGTAGCCGAGTATCAGATGTATGCGAGTAAGTATACGCTCACCGAGATTGCCAACCTAATTGTTCAGAAGTACCAACTATAGTTTTAAAATCTTCAAAACACTTTCTGCAACTGTCTCACGTTGTTCTTCTGGGAGGGACTTTAGATAGGCAATTAATTCTAAAGTGTGGATGCCAGTTAGTGATTCATCTGTGAAAAAATCACTCAGTTTCAGGTTCAGAGCCGATGCAATCGACTGCAGCTTGTTAAGGCTGATATTCTCGAGCTCTCCACGCTCGATTCGTGATATTAAGCTAACGGAAACGCTAGCTCGTTCAGCTAATTTTTCAATGGTCAAGTCTAATGATCGTCGTTTCTGATTCACTAGTTTACTAATTGAGGTTTGCATGATTGGCTATCTCCTAATATGGCATTAAAGCTAACCATAATAGAGTCTTTATACCATGAACAGAGAAAATAAGAACGTTTTACTATAAAAATAAGGAAAATAATACCAGTTTGTTCTATACTGTACTATAATCACTTATTTTGAAGTAAGTGGAAAATTATCGGTTAGGAGGAGTGTTCTATGAGTCAGAAAATCGTGGCAATGTTTAAACGGGTGTTTTTGACCTGAACCAGCAGTTTATGACAACTCACACCGTTAAGTTAGCTTTCTGCGACATCGTTGTGAATTGTCGGTACTTAGATATTTTGAAGCCCGAATGGATACATTTAATAATCGCTGATTCAGAAATTGAAAGTTAATTATTGAAGGAGAACCAAGCTTATGAAAAAAAGACTTATCGCATTTATTCTCACTATCACATTGGTTGTCATGGGGGCCAGCTTACTGGGGTCGTCAGTGAACGCATCGGCATCAGCCAAATGGCAATTTGGAACCCCCAAAAAGGTTAGAGGCCTGTTTCGTACGAAAACGGTTAAGCACCATTACAACCAGCTCAACATCGCCCCAAACGTCGTGTACAACGAAATTCGAAAACCCAATTGGCCAGGAGAAAAAAGCGGGAAAATCACCTTCCTGCTGATGTGGCGGGTACCATCTCGCAAGCTTAGCTCACACCTTTATCAAATCAAAAGCGTTACCCGGTATGGCAAGCATGTTCGCTATTACATCAAAACCTTTAGTCACAATCGCTTAAAGATTTCGAAAACCAAGGCATTTGCGCACAAGCCTTACTATTACAGAACTAAGGATTAGTCATTCGTTGAATAATGACAGCAGTTTTTTTAGGAGGAACCAGCCATGAAGTTTAACTGGATAAACAAAGCGACGACAATCTTACTGAGCAGCGTTTTAGTAGGGGGCGTCGTCACTACCACCGCACCCATGTTCACGACCCAAGCACAAGCCTATAACAATGAAGACGCGCCAATCAGTTATCAAGTGTTTAAGGATGACGAAAGCAGCGTTAAACAGATTGTTAAAAAGGCCAGTCCTAAAGTAAAACAACAGCTCAATGCTGCCTTCTTTAAGCGGATGGAAAAGAAGCCGGTCAATGCGTATGGGACCTTCGCTGACTTCTCGGACGTCATGCATGTTCTGGCGACACACGCGGTCAGTGAACTTGGCCGGAAAGGTCAGGCAACCCCAGCTTTTAAGCAGGACTACCGGGCAATGCTGGCTGTTTACGATCAGTTTAAGGGACGCTTAGACACTGATTACCAAAATGCTGTCAATAATGATATTGATGATGCTGATCAACAAATTGCCGAAAATAATGTTGATTCGGATAGCATTGGCTATCTTGGTGATGATTTCATTCAATACTTTGAGACGAATATCCGGCCGGATAAAGTCACTGGTGTCCCACAAGTTAAGAGTAAGATCACCAAGTTAACCGCTAAAAAGACGTCTTCTAAAAAGTACGTTAAAGTTTCCGGGACTGTGAAATTAGGCAAAAAGGCCAACTATGCTCGGATCAAGACGTATAAGGGAACCCGTTATGCAAAACTAAAGGGTGCTCACAGTTTTAGCAAAAAAGTTTACGCACCTAAAGCTAAGAAGGTCAGTGCCACTGTTGGGTATTATTCACATGGCCATTTCTCTCCTGTAACTGCCACTAAGAGTGTGCACGTTAAATAGTTTTCAGATCATAGGAGAAATTTAGCCAGTTAAAGGAACCTGATGTAATCGCCGCTATGACTGATAAGGCTATTAATGATATTGATCTCAATACTGAGTTTAAATCCGGTGGATAAAAATTCTTATAATGCCGGTAAAGCCGTGACCTTGGCTTGCTTCTATGATGAAGATCACCACAACGGTCACCGTGACATTTTATTGGATGCTGACTTCAATGCCATTGGAATCGGTGCCGATTGAGTCAAAGATAATGCTGCTTCAAAGGTTGCCAATCCTGGCACCAAATAACAGCTAACCCAATCTGTTTTAACGCATGCACCAAAAAGAGACTGGAATTTTATCCCAGCCTCTTTAAGTGCACCTTAATTAGAGGCTTTTTGATTACCTGATGCCGTACTAACAGCGTTTCACGCACATGTCATTACCGTCAAACCTCAGCAACACGATGATAACAGCTATTAATGGTTGCGACACCAGCAAGCTATCTGTTTGCTAAACAATTTACTGCATACAAAGGTGGGAGCTCACATGAAACGACTTATCGAGAGTCTGGTCGTTGTTGGACTAGGTCTCTTTCTGGGCATGGTTCCCGGTGGCGTGGCTCACGCGGCAACTGCTACAGCGACCGCTTCGTCTGAATCGGTTGGCACCTCTGCCAATTCGTCAACAACGTCGACTCCTAAAACTAAGCCCAAGGCCCAGTCAAAACCACCAGTGCCTTACCGCAAGATTTTTGGTAAGCAAAAAGTTAACTACTACACCAAAATTGGGGCTAACCGAAAGCACAACTACCAGGTGTACCAAACGGGAGGAGCCAAGTCTTCCGCGAAGAATATGAAAGCCATTTCGACTGGACGACACTACGCGAATAAAAAGGTCCACGTTACCCGCGAAGAAAAAATGGGGGATGGGACTTGGTTGAAATTTACCTACCAGCACACCCAAACGGGCTGGATTCATCGCAATGGAACCGTCAAGTCCTACCGGTGGCTCAATATTCCCTTGATTGCGCAACGTCCTGAACTTCCCACGGGTTGTGAAATCACGGCGACGACCATGATGCTCCAGTACGCTGGGGCTAAGGTCACCAAGATGTCGCTGGCTAAAGAAATGCCGCGAAGTTCTAACCCCAACAAGGGATTCGTTGGCAGCCCTTATCGGCGCTCTGGTTGGTGGATCTATCCTAAGGGCCTCATGACGACCGTTAAGCGTCACCTTGGCTCGGCTAAGAACATGACCGGGGCTTCGTTTAAAAAGATGAAGACACAAATCAATCGGGGCCATCCCGTGGTTATCTGGGTCGCCGGGGTCGATGGCTTTGTAAATCATGCCATCACGCTTTCTGGCTACAGCAGTGCGCGGGCTTACTACAATGATCCGTGGACCAAGCGGAAAACCAGCATGACCCTAGCTAGCCTGCACAAGCACCGCAAACACGATGCGTATCGGGCTTTGAGTTATTAATTAGGTATTCATTCAATAATTTTACAAAGGAGTAGAGCAAAATGAAGAAAAAATGGTTATCCACATTACTTGTCGTTGCTGGTCTAACCAGCGTTGGCATCACGACCACGGCGCAAGCAAAGACTAGTTACTACACGACTAGCCCTGGCATCATCCGGGTTAAGAAGACGGTGGCCTACTACAAAGACGCCGCTAAGAAACATCATGCGGCTACGATTCATAAGGACCACTATGCCAAGATTTCTAAGGTGGTAACGGTCAAGGGGCACGCCCCTGTTTTAAAGACCAATACTGGCAAATACGTGACTGCTAACAAGTCATTCGTTGCTAAGACGAAGGGCTACCAAAACCCGAAAAAGTATTATCAGGTCAATTACAAGCAGATCAAACCTTACGGTAAGGTCGGGTATACGGTCAAGCGGGGCTACGAAGGCATCAAGACTTGGAAGATCATGCGCCGCTTAGGCACTGCTAATGGCTACAACAAGTACAATTCGGCAACGGTCTATGCCGTCAAGAATTTCCAACGTAAACATCACCTGAAGGTCACGGGGACGGTGAACGAGAAGACCTGGGTCAAACTCGGATTTTCTAAGTCTAGCTGGAAGAGCATTGATTCATACGTCGCGCCATTAGGTGCCCATGCTTGGAATGGCCGGACTGACCATATCGAGGCAATGATCAAGCAAGCATACAAGTATAAGGGAAATCCTTACCTGGTAGGTTCTTCCTCTAAGCCAGTTTATGGCACGGACTGCTCTGGTCTTGTCATGCAGGCGCTTTATGCAGGTGGAATCAATACCAAGCCAATCAGTTCGATCCATCACGCTTACCCAGGCAATGAATGGAATTCTCGTAACCTGTGGGCTAGCAAGAAGTTCCAACACGTTGCTTACAGCCACAAGAAGCGCGGCGACTTGGTCTTCTATTACCAACCTGGCACCCACACGATTTGGCACGTTGCCATTTACTTAGGCAAAGGTAAGGTCATCGAAAGCTGGCCACCACGCATCATGGTTCAACCAATCAAGAACGGCCAACGCTCAAACGTGGCGGGAATCGCGCGTGTTTTCCACTAAGATTTAAACAGTTTGATAGGTGTAACGGCGCTTTGTCGATGGATATTGATGGAGTGGTCGTGAAGGGGAGTCAATTTATTTTCGAATTGGCTCTCTTTTTTTGCGATGAATTTAGGTTGATTTACCAGTGTCGATGCTGGTGAACAGCCAACCTAATATGATGAAAACGGCAATTTTTTTAGTGTATTTACGGCCCAATAGTGCTATGGTTAATTTTGTTCTTAAATATATAAGATGGGAAACTGGTGGAAACTACATAAGGTTTACTGATCTTTAAAATTTTAAAGGTGGCGGTTTATAATGAAAAAATTAACGAAGCACATGTTACTGGCCTTGGGTGTGGCCGCGATACTTCTGCTAGGAATTGGTGGAACGACTGCTCAGGCGTCAACGACGACAACCTTCCAGCACAAGAGCACGACCGTTAAATGGCACAAGGGGACGCCTAAGAGTGTCCGTGGTAAGTTTAAGACCAAGCATTACGGGGCTGACTTGATGATGGAGACTAAGATTCGGGCAAAGTCTATCTGGTTCTGGGGGTCAGGCATGCCCGTCCAAAAGGGCTACAACGTGCACTACAAAAAGACTCGGCATAATCACTACGTTATTCGTTACGATGCCCACGCTTCAGGGATGTTCAAGGGCGGTAAGAAGCTGAAGATGTCCGTCGTCAAGGTTGGCAAGAAGAGCATTAAGGTCTTTGGGTACAGCAACGTTTTCCACAAGTATTAGACCATCATTCTGAGAAGCACGGTTGCCGGTATTTTGGTAAGCGTGTTTTTTCGTGTGCTTGTAGAAAAGTTGTTGAAATCAGAAAGTTGAAGAATGTTGTGAGGAAAATACAAAAGCCTGCTAGCTACGTCAAAGTAGTTAGTAGGCTTTTAGGGCACATTTGGAAGTTGAAATGTTAGTCAAAAGTTTCCATGATGAATGAATTTAATGACCGTTTCTGCTGATTTAGCGGTCCATTTTCTGTGGTACCGTAGTCAGGATTCAAATCGTTGTCTGAGCCGAAGATAGGTTCAATGTAGTACGAATCAGCGGCATCAAAGATCGGCGTGATGGCGTTGTCGGCTGAATCAAAGGCGGATTGCTTAGGCTCACCACTGGCAATTGATTTAGCCGAGTAGGCAAACGTAAACTGAGTGAAATCATCCTTCCCTTTTTGAACGAAGCCCAATCCCTTAGTGGTGTACTTGGTCTGCTTAACCTGAGCAAAGGTTGCGCGAATGGCTTTGCTGAAAGCCTTGGATTCCTTGGCCGGCTTCAGTTTGTTTCCCGTGATCTTAGCGACCTTGTAGCCGTTCTCTGCTGTCTTAATTGCGACCACGTGCTTGGCCCCTAGCGCCACTTTGAGTAATGCTTCATAGTTTTTATCGCTGGGGGTCGCCTTCAGCTTTTTTCCAGCTTGTTTGACTTTAGCTGCCTGAATCTCCGCCTTACTCGGCTCCTTGTGCGCGGTTGAATCTGAATGTGAGCAACCTGCTAATAACAAAAATGAGGCAATTGCTAAGGTGCTTAAAACTAATTTTTTCATCTTTTCCTCCATGTTTGACCGTCAGCCTGTAAGCTTGGCGGACTCGTCAAACTCAATAATAGTTCCCGAAAATAGCGAGCAAAAATTAGCTTACCATAGATTAATTGTCCGGTCATTACGCAGTATAACTGGGATGGCGAACTTATGGGGTGGACTAAAAATAATTAACATAATATCTAATTTTCCTTGGTGAAGTCTTCTTGACGGGCGTGGGGCAATGGTCATGCTATGATTGGCGTGTTCGGTAGATGACATCTAAGAGGGAGAATCATGAGAAGATGAAAAATATATTATTGGCATTAGCAGTTGTCACAAGCATCGGCGTAGGCAGTCTTAGTAGTAGCTCAGCCGACGCAAGTTCCTGGCATAAAGGGGTTCCCAAGGAAATCCGCGGTAATTTTGGGACCAAAGAATATGGGGCCAACTTAACCATGGGGTGTACTTTCCGGGCTAAGTCTCTGGTCTTTGGAGCCTCGGGGATGCCCACCCAAGTTGGCTATAACGTCCATTATAAGAAGCTTTATCGCCATAGTTATCTGCTACGCTACGATGCGCACGCCAATGGTTTGTTTAAGGGCGGTAGGAAACTGAAAATGCCAGTGAAGCGGGTGGGCAAGAACTTACGGGTGTTTGGGTACAAGATTATTTTCCACAGAGAGTCGGTTCATGCACACAAGTAGATTTACCTAAGCAACCCATTGAGACCAATTAAGCTCTCGAGGGGTTTTAGTAACCTTAAGATGCGGTGGCAGCATTGACCCTGTAACCGCACTAAAAAAATAATGGTACGATTCGGTAAACGTTCATTCCCTACATGAAATTTTGCATTTTACTCGCCTAAATACTGCTTAGCTGCAAATATTTAAACACCCATAAACTATCTGTGAATCCAAGCGTAACGGGGGTTCACTTAACGTTGCAATAATATTCGTCAACAATAACGTTTTAGGGGATTGAATATCTCTCACATACTGCCTATAATGGATAGTAATAACAGAGGTAACGACTATATTTGACATCACATTACCTGAGTTTGGTCATGTTAAGAGGGGGACCAATCATGAAGGATTATGAACGTAAAACACATTACAAGATGTACAAATCACACAGAGGCTGGCTAGTTGCTGGTATCACTGTCACCAGTATGGCAGTGGGGATTGTCGCTGGACCACAGGCCAGTCAGACCGCACAGGCTGCCGATAATGCGCCAACTACCACGACAACCATTTCCGGTCAGTCAACGACAAGTGGCACGCAGACCAAACTACCAGCTGTGCCAACGACGAACAAGTCAACTGGTCATGATAATGGTGATAAGACACCAGTACCAACCACACCGCAGAAGCCAGTAGTTGAGTCTACGCCCGTCCAGCCAGCTGACGGTGGCACGCCGGCTAATGATGCCGTTGGTACGCCGAAGGAGCCTTCATCTGATCAAACGACACCAGAATCAGCTGAAAAGCCGACTGCTAGAGCTGCCGTGACGACCGCTACACCCGTTAAGACCGGAATTTCTGTGCAGGATACCGATGATTTGACCAACAAAGTGGCCGCTAAACCGGCCTTTAACGTCAGCAAGACTGATCAATTACAATATACTTATAATCACGTAGATTCTACCGGACGTAGCACGGACTTAAGGGTCGTGGATGGTTATGATGGTAATCATCAGGTGCAGGGAGCGGGTACTTGGTTGGGTGAAACGTATGCGAACCAGATTGCCCAGGATGCCAAAGGGATTGATCCAGTTTCATCGGCTAAGTACGGGACCAAACTCATGTACATCGATGAATGGCTGCCAGACTATGGGCTTCAATACTTTCTCTGGCAAAATGACTATGCCAAGACGTATGCCACGATTACTGACTTTCGAAACAGTTTCTCGAAGGCCGAGTTGGCAACGCTTACGTCCATTTCTTCAAATCTTAATTTACAAGCCGCAGCCGGCAATCAACCGACTACTTTCTATCAGAGTATCATGGCCATGCAGACTCTTGAAGGTCTACAAAATGCGGTCAACCTTCAGGTATTAGATATCACACCAAACATGGACGTCAGTTTAGTAGCCTATGGGTCTTATGAAAAGAACAGCAACCTCTGGGATATTCGGGCGTTAAGTGGCCTGAAGAACCTACGTGAGGTTCAGTTACCAACGGCTTCCATCAATGATATCTCAGCACTAGGGAATCACGACAAGTTGACCGATGTCGGCTTGTTCGATAACCAGATTACGGATATTTCACCGCTGGCGACGGATAAGAATCTCTTGATTTCAAAGGCTAACCTGTTTCAGCAACACGTGCTGTTAGCCCCGATTAAAGTCAGCGATAAGTTGGCTAAAGGGGCCAATTCAACTGATGCAGGAATGCTGACCTACACGACGCCATCCTTTATCATCAAGGACCTGACTGCCAGCAACCTGCCAATTCAGGGCTTTGATAATGCCAGTGATCTGAGATACCCTTCCCTGTACCCGTCTAGTTCTGATGCCGGTAATCTGAACAGCAACACGTTGACCTGGTATAACTTATTAAATGGTACCGATTCCGCGTACGGTAGTCTGTCCACCACCTGGAGTGATACCAACAGTGACTTCGCGGGCTACATCATTCAGCCGTATGAATTGGCTGCCAATGTCAGCGATTTAAACGTTAATATTCAACTGCTACAAGCTAACGGCCAGCAGTTGAACTTGGCGCCAGCTACCCTGATTTCTGGTGATATTGGGTCGAGTGTGGACGTCCAACAGAATGCAACCGTCGTGACGTTAATGAATCAACAATTGTCTAAGGGTTACACGTTCTCCGGGCTGATTTTGGATGGTACGGGCCTGTATTCCGACTACGCGGCGAAGAACGGCAAGGCCAATGCGCAAGCGTCCTGGAGCACTACGCTGGGTGACGAATCCAAAAACTGGACGATTCTATTTTACAAGGACGTCATGCCCTGGACGTTGTCAGTTGGTTACGGTGTGAAGGACGCCAGTGGCAACTACACACCAATTACGAACGCGGATGGTACAGCCGTGACCGCCAATTACAAGGGGACGTCAGCTGATAAACTAGCTTTGACCGATTATGAAAAAGACTTTGATGACTACGTTTACACCGGTGCTGAAACGAGTGCTGATGGTCAGACCTGGACCGATATTAGTCAAGCGGCTGATATTCCTTACGTCAGCGACATTCAAGCAGTTCGGATGGTTTACGCCCAGGCTAAGAAAGCCACGGTGACAATCAAGGATGCTACCACGGGTAAGACGCTTCAGGTGTTGGATGCGACGACCAATCCTGAACTGAAGGGGGCCATTGGGTCCACCAGTTCCTTTGATTCCAACACGGTGATTGCACCTGAACTGGCGAAGGGATACACGGTGGTCAGTGATACCACGAAGAACGCTGACGGCACTAGTGCCATTGTTTTCGCCAAGGATGCCACGGGTAACCTGGACTACACGATTACATTGGCGCACGCTTTTAAGACCGTTGAGCAGGCCGTTCACGAACAGATCACGTATCAAGATAAGCAACAAAAGACAGTTGCTGCGCCAGTAACTAAGACGGTGAACTTTGCCACAGTGACGGACCAAGTCACCCAAGACGCCGTCACTTACAGTAAATTGGATGCTACGGCAACGCCTGAATTAGACGTCACTGGTAAACCCACTGACGCTAGCTGGGTGGTTTACCAAGCGGGTAGTAATCTGACATTCGCTACGGTGAAAAATCCAAGTGTGACCGGGATGCACGTTGTTTCAACAACTGATGCGGCTAACGATTTGACACAAACGATGGCCCAGCCAGTAACCCCAACCACCGCCGACCTGAGCTTTGTCGTCACCTATGAAGCTAATCCAACGTCCGGTGGCGGTGACAATGGCAACAACGGTGGCGGGACCGTTACGCCACCAGTGACGCCAACCACGCCAACGCCAGGCAATAATGGCGGTGGAGCTGCGGCCACGGTTACGCCTAAGAAACCAACGAAGCAGACAAAACCTAACCAGGGTGGCCAAGCGGTTGTCGTGAATAAGAAGACGACTCGCGGGGCTGGTCATCAGGCTGGTGCGACGGTCACTGCCGGTGGTCAAGCAGCGAAGGTTCAGTCCTTGGCTGCGCCGGTAGCGAAGCCGGCTGCAGCATCAACGACGGCTATGAAAACGGCTCAGTTACCACAGACTAATGAACAGCAACGTAACGGGTTAGCCGTCATCGGTTTAGCTCTGTTAGGTGCTTTGACTAGTGTCGTGGGCTGGAAGAAACGTCGCTTCTAAGTTTAAGCTTGCACATACAAGAGAGTGGGACAAAAGGCGGTTAGTCAATGAGCATTAACGTCGATAGACGAATAATCCTGGTTTTGGATTGTTTGTCTATCGGGGTTAAGCGGAGTTGACTGCCTTTTGTCGCACGTTTCCGCCATATACTTTCGGAGCGCACAAAGGGTCTGGGATTTTTGTCCCGGGCCTTTATTGCGTCCAATTTATTTTCCTTGCAATAAATCGGCCAACTAGCGCTATACTTAAATGGAATAATATCTTAGGGGGTAATTAAATGTTCAAAATTAGAAGTAGGGGTGCTGCCACTCTCATGTTGTTGGGTGCGTTAGTGGGGAGTCTCACGATGACTAACGCTTCAGCCATGAGTAACAGTACGCGCAAGACTTTAACACGACTGCAGACTAAGCAGGAAAAAGTCACCAAGACCAGTCGTAAAGTCGATCGTGAATTTGATCGGGTCGGGGTTAAAAATCTGAACGCGTTGATGCAAGTGGACGACAATGGCCAGGTACCAACTGAGCTGGATAGTGGCCTCAGTGTCTACCAACTTTCACGAGCAACAAAAGTGTCAGTTGGCGGTAAGAAGACGATGACCTTGCCCAAAGGTGCCATCGTGCGAGGCAGCAAGTATACGTTGAATCCTAAGTTCCCCAGCCGGTTCTCAATCAACATCGCGGACTTGACTAAGGCCAATCAGCGCAAGGCCTTTAAGGCTTTCGGCGTAACGACTGAGAACTGCAACTTTGTGCTTGATTCTAAGAACAAGACCCGATTGTTGCCGTATCAGAAGTCCACGGCATTTTCCTATAAAGGGGTCATGAATCTGCCGACTCTCCAGGCGAAGAACCTGCAGTCTTACTACGACAGTGACCGGCAGAACAATCCGTTTATCATTGTGACCGCGGATAACTACCTGAACTACTACACCAACTATCAGGCTAAGAAGTCGGGCCGTATTCAGTACGACCACTACGCGCAGTCGGTGAAAATTAAGAAGTTCACCCGGGGCGCAAGTACCTACACGTATTACTTAGCGAAACCTTTGAAGGGCTTCGGTGCGAAGAAGGTACGGGTCGGCAAGAAGACTGAGTATCGATTGACCGTTTCATTGGGCCATGTTTTCCAAGCCTTTGACAACGATAACTTGGACCCCGGCATGTACCGGATGACAGTCAAGGTTGGTAAGAAGGCGTTCTACGTGGACTTGGGCGGTATTTCTGAAGCCTATATCAACCGGTTGACGAATGATCCGTACGGGTTCAACGTGGTTGATCAGACTGCTGCACAAGCGTACATTCAAGGTTTGAAGTAAGATAGTAATGAAGGGTGTGAGAATAATCTCGCACCCTTTTTTAGGTTATTCGTCTGTTTAAGGTAGCTCGACCACGTGGGTCAGTATGAAGTCAATAAAGGTCTTACTGGCAATTGGTAGGGCGGCTGCATCCTGACTAACGATACCAATTTTTCGCGTGAGGTTTGGTTTCAGGGGACGGGTGATCACGTCATGGGCGGTCTTACTAAGGACGAGTTCGGGAAGAATGCTGACGCCCATTCCGAGCTCCACCATCGACAGGATGGAATAATCGTCATGGACCCGCATCTTGATGTGGGGGTGAAGTCCCTGTTCAGCAAAGGCCGTGAGGGGTTCACTGTAAGCCCCCTCCTCTAAGGCTAGAAATGGCTCGCTGGCGAGATCTGCCAGACTGACGGTTGATTGATCGACTAACCGGTGATGGGGTGGCAGAATCGCCAGTAAACGGCCAGATTTGAGGAAGGTGACGGGGGTGTTGGTCAGCGCGTCCGGGGTGACAAATCCAAAGTCGACCTCGCCAGTCCGCACCCACTCGGGAATGGAGGAGTAGTCACCCTGGAGGAGGACAAATTCCACGCGGGGATAGCGTTCCTGAAACGCCTTGATGAGCTTAGGAAGCCAGTGGGCGGAGATACTAGAAATCGTGCCGATCCGGATGGTGCCAGAGCCCAACTCATTAATTTCCTGGGCCTTATCTGACATGGCCTGATACTGGCGCAGGGTTCGTTGGAGGAAGGGGTAGAGTTGTTGGCCCTCTAAGGTTAAACGTACACCGGTGCGGGAACGGTATAGGAGCTTGATTTTAAAATCGGCTTCCAGGGTCGCTACCATGTGGCTGATAGCCGACTGCGTGTATCCTAGCGCGGCGGCTGCCTTGGTGAAGCTACCAAGTTCAACCACTTTTTGAAAGGCCAGTAGGCGATGCATGACAAATCAATTCCTTTCATAGTTCAAGTACTAATAGTCGCTTTACGAATAGATACATTCACTGTACGCTTACCTTAAAGGCCTGACAAGGTAATGGGCCGCGACGTTTTACGAATGGAGGAGTTACATGCTTAAAAGTTATGTGGTTGATGCATTTACCGATGAGGTATTTAAAGGTAATCCAGCAGCCGTTTTATTTTTGGATAAGTTTCCAGCAGATGAGATGATGCAAAAAATTGCCATGGAAAATAAGCTATCCGAAACGGCGTTTGCTGTGAAGGAGACGCCAGATAAGTATCAGTTGCGGTGGTTCACGCCGGGTGGTGAGATTGATCTGTGTGGTCACGCAACTCTCGCTACTGGTTTCCTGGTGTTTAAGTACGGTGCGCCGACTCAAGCGACGGTGACCTTTGCCACCCAGAGTGGAGACTTGACGGTCACAAAGCGGGGTGACCTGTACAAGATGGACTTCCCGTCTTATGATCTCAAACCGGTTCCCGTAACGGCCGCCATGACTGATGCTTTTGGCGTGGCACCGACTGAGGCCTACTTGGGCCGTGACCTGCTGTGTGTCTTTGACAGTGCAAAACAAGTGGCTGCGATGACACCGGATGTGGATAAGCTGGGTCACTTGGATGGGCTACTGCAGAATGTTACGGCAGCTGGCGATGGTCAGTATGACTGTGTTTCCCGGTCGTTTGCGCCTAAGCTGGCCGTCCCCGAGGATCCCGTCTGTGGGAGCGGGCACTGTCACATCGTGCCTTACTGGGCGAAAAAACTACAGAAGAAACAGATTCTGGCCTACCAGGCTTCGGCACGTTCCGGTGTGCTCCACTGCACGTATGAAGGGGCGCGAACGAAGCTGAGCGGGCACGCAACGCAGTACTCGGCTAGTGAGGTATTTTTGGATCTGTAATCGGTTTGATTAGTTGCTACATGGTTGAAACGTGCGTCAAAGGACGGCTGGTTCCGCTTAACCCCATTAGGGCAATTGGCCCTAACGACGTTAATGCTCGCCAGCCAAACGTCCTTTGGCGCACTCTTTTTAATTTGGTGTACGATAAAGGTACAGCGAGATAAAATCCCACACTAGGAGGGCTTACCATGCACAAACAAGTTATCTTATACTTTTCAAATACTGGGCACACCCAAGCCGTTGCTCAGAAGATTGCGGCAGTTACTGGGGCCAAGTTACTTCAGCTGAATGCTAAGCAACCGTATACGACCGCTGATCTAGACTATGACGATGCCACTAGTCGGACTTCTTTGGAAACGGCCGACGAGACGTCGCGACCAGCCATTCAGACACCGGACATGTCGGCGCTACGTGAGGCAGATACCATCTATTTGGGCTCACCGCTCTGGTGGGGGCAGGTGCCACACGTGATCAACACGTTGGTGGAAACGGACGTCCTGCGTGGCAAGCGGGTTTGGCAATTCTGTACGTCTGGTTCAACGGCCATCACGAAGGCTGCCAAGACGTTACGCGCAGACTATCCAGCAGTTCGGTGGGAACCCGCTCACCGCTTTACTAGTACCATTACTGGTCAGGAAGTTGAGACGTGGTTGAAGGAAAGTGGACACTGATTTTTCAGACCTGTGATACGGTGACGGTTGGGGCTTGCCCGTCCTTAGACTTAATGGCTTTTTTCCTAAGTGTAAAGCATAGGAATCTTCGAGGTGGAACGGGAAAGAGTTTAAATGGTGGGTTGGAGATTGGTGAATATATCAGTCAAGGTCAACAGTTTCAGACCTTGTACGTTGGTGCTCGAAAGAATGAAGTTATCCGTTACTATGAAGCAGGGGCACAGTGTAAGATGTTATCTCGTTGGTTTGAACAAGAGAAACGGTTTGAATTGTCAGTAGCACCTAGAGCAACGTATCGTAAACTGATTAAAGCTAACGGTGGTTATGACGATACATACTCAAAGCTTCGGTTGAATTAATGAACATTTGTTGATGAACTTGATACTGAAATCAATGGTTTTTGGGTGCTAATCTTGCCAATCAGGAAGATTACCAACAGCTTGTATAGCGTATTAGTCTAAAAAGGATTACCCGTGCTTACGAGTAATCCTTTAATAATTAATTGCTTAGTGTTTACTTAATACCCTTGTAGGCAAGTTTCAAGTTAGCCTTATCTTGAGCAGATGGTTTGGAAGCAAGTGCTAGGGCGCTGGTAGGGTCATCGCTGTAGTCTAAACCAATGGCAACACCTACGCTGCGTAAAGCCATTTGTTCTTTTTGCTTTTCCGTTGGATAAAATTTGGCAAATACATGACGATTTAATGCGATTTTTGAATAAAAAAGACCACCCCTGCCTTGAGAACCACTTAAACGGGTACTAAAGTCAATCCCCCCTTTAATATATTTTTTCGTCGTCAAGCGAATTTCAGCATTTGATGCCTTTTTCGCAGCGCGTAATTTGACGACATGTAAATCGTTCCATAACTTGATAGCACCTTTCCAATTATCCTTCCAATGCTTGGAAGTTGAATCGATATGATATGTAATCTTACGTGATGAGAAACTACCAATATATGGCTTGCTTGAAGCATTTGCCGTAACAGAGCCAATACCTAGCAAACTAACCCCGAGACCTAACATAGTTACAAACTTGATTAATCTAGTATTCTTCATAAATAGCGCTCCTCTTTTTTTCGAATTGTCTGGTTTTATTGCATGAGAGTAGACAATCACTATATTCAGATTATATATGAGTGGCATGACACAATGTGACGTTTTACTACTTGAGGAAAAAGTACAACCAATATCGGTTGTACTTTTTTAATTACCGTTGACGTTAGGTGTTGTGTAGGGGGCTAACCGAGAAAGAGTTGAGGATTCAAGTTAAAAACGGTTCAGCCGATTTCGTGGGAAGTTAACAGTCGTCGGTTTGCCTGCCCTTAAACTTAATGGGGTCATTCGTGGCGTCGACTACTGGTTTGTCGTATAATGGGATTATTCTTAAATTTTAAGGAGAAAATCATGGCAGAACTCACACATTTTTATGAAACGTTCCAACCCAGTCACTACGATATCTTTATCGATATCAACCGGGAAACGAAACAGATTAAGGGAACGTCCACCATTACCGGGGACGCCAAGACCCAATCCATTGCGATTCACCAAAAGTACATGACCATCAGTGCTGTTAAGGCTGATGGGGTTGCCGTACCGTTTAAGACGGATGACGCTAACGAAGCTATTCGAATCGATCTGAGTAAGACCGGCGACACGACACTAGCGATTGACTACAGTGCGCCTCTGACCGACAGCATGATGGGCATCTATCCTTCTTACTACGAAGTTAACGGCGAGAAGAAGCAGATCATCGGGACGCAGTTCGAGACTACGGCTGCCCGACAAGCCTTTCCTAGCGTGGATGAACCTGAAGCCAAGGCGACCTTTGACCTGGCCATCAAGTTTGACGAACACGCTGGTGAAACGATCATCAGCAACATGCCAGAAGTGAAGACTGAAAACGGCGTGCACTACTTTGACACGACCGTGCGGATGTCGACTTATCTGATTGCCTTTGCCTTTGGTGAACTACAAAGCAAGCTGACGACCACCAAGAGTGGTGTTAAGGTCGGAGTCTTCGCAACCAAGGCCCACCAAGCAAACGAGCTGGACTTTGCCTTAGACATTGCTAAGCGGTCAATTGAATTCTATGAAGATTTCTATCAAACACCGTACCCACTTCCACACTCATGGCAGTTAGCCTTACCGGACTTCTCTGCCGGTGCGATGGAAAACTGGGGACTGGTCACTTACCGGGAAGCCTACCTGGTCCTTGATCCAGACAACACGGCCTTAGACATGAAGCAACGCGTGGCAACAGTTATCGCCCACGAACTGGCTCACCAATGGTTCGGTGATCTGGTAACGATGAAGTGGTGGGATGACCTCTGGTTGAACGAGAGTTTTGCGAACATGATGGAATACGTGGCAATCGATGCCATTCAGCCTGACTGGCACATCTGGGAAGCCTTCCAAACGGGTGAAGCCCCAATGGCGCTCCAGCGGGATGCCACGGATGGTGTTCAATCCGTGCACGTTCAAGTGGAAGACCCAGCCGAAATTGATGCCATCTTCGACAGTGCTATCGTGTACGCTAAGGGTGCCCGGATGCTGGTCATGGTTCGTGCGCTAATTGGTGACGACGCCTTACGGAAGGGCTTGAAGGCCTACTTCGATGCGCATAAATTTGGCAATGCCAAGGGGGCCGATCTCTGGTCTGCCTTGGGCCAAGCCTCTGGCATGGACGTTGGTGCCATCATGAATTCCTGGCTGGAACAACCTGGTTACCCAGTCGTTTCCGCTAGTGTGGTTGCTGGTAAATTGACGTTGACTCAGGAACAATTCTTCATTGGGGATGGCAAGGACGCCGGTCGTCAATGGCAGATTCCTTTGAACAGCAACTACGAGGCTGCGCCGGAATTATTGACCGACAAGGCAGTCACTCTGGGTGACTATGACGCCCTGCGTTCAGCTAGTGGGGAACCATTCCGCTTGAACGTTGGGAACAATTCTCACTTTATCGTGAAGTACGACGACACCCTGTTACAGGACATTTTGGCCAACTTTACTGACCTGAATGCCATTGCTCAGTTACAGTTGTTGCAGGACTTACGTTTGCTGGCTGATGGTCGGCAGATTTCTTACGCCAGTGTTGTGCCACTGTTGCCACGGTTTGCGGACAGCACGTCGACGCCGGTCAACACGGCGCTGTACACCGTTGCTCACAACCTGTTGAAGTTCGTTCAACCAGGTTCAAGCGAGGAGCAGAACCTGCGGGCCTTCTATGACAAATTGAGTGCGCAACAAGTTACCCGTTTAGGTTGGTTACCTAAGGCAGGGGAATCGAACGATGACCAGTTGACCCGGCCATACGTCTTGAGTGCGGCACTTTATGCCAAGAATCCTAAGGCAATTGCCGCTGCGCACGACTTGTTCACGCAGAATGCTGCTAACTTAGCAGCATTGTCAGCCGATATTCGGGTTCTGGTTCTGCGCAATGAGGTGAAGAACTACGGCAGTGCCGACTTATTTGAAAAGCTACTGGCGGCCTATCGTCAAACGTCTGATGCCAGCTACAAGGCCGACCTCAGTGCCGCTTTGACCAGTACGCCGGATGCTAGTTTGATTGCCAAGATCATTGCTAAGTTTGAAGATGCTGAGACCATTAAGCCACAAGACTTGCGGGCTTGGTACCGCGGTGTGTTGAGCAACGATGACGGGCAACAAGCTGCTTGGGATTGGTTGCGTAACGACTGGCAATGGTTGGAAGACACCGTTGGTGGGGATATGGAATTCAGTACGTACATTACGGTGACGTCCGGAATCTTCCACACCGCACCACGCTTGGCCGAGTTCAAGGCCTTCTTCGAACCTAAGGTCAACACACCAGGCTTAACCCGTGAGATTACCATGGATACCAAGATCGTGGCAACTCGGGTTGACTTAGTGGAAGCCGAAAAGGATGCCGTTAACGCAGCAATTGCTAAAACGGTTAAATAATTTTGAATTAGACTGAAGGCCTCATCGCTAGATAAGCGGTGGGGCCTTTTTTGACGATCTCAGTGACTGTAAACGATATTAAGAATCTCGTAGCAGATATGAATTTAAATATTTATGGGCCTAGAAAGATGGTGGTGGCGAGTGCCTAACTCAGTACCGGATTATTTGCTGGGAGAATGGGGCTATACAGCCATGGGGTAAGGCAAGTAAGGTTAAATGAATGGAGAACGGTGTGCCATGGAGAGGAGTCTAATCATGACGATTAGTGACGAACAAGGAAGCGCAGTGCGTGCGTCCCATCAGTCAACGACCAGATATGAACCGAATTTGGCCGAAAAATCCAGTTCCATGACGAAAAAAGAATTAAACGCTCAGCTAGCCATTCAGGTATTTCGACAGGCTCTACGCCGAAATTGGATTTAAAACAAAAAAAGTCGGTACCAGCGATTGTGTTCGCTGGTACCGACTGATTAGAAAGATGATTAGTCGTTTAAGTTGTAACGTAACTTCATGTGTTCAGAACCAAAGGTAACCATGTCACCCAGCAGCTTGGTCTGACGCGTAAAGGATTCGTCGGACAGCTTTTCGTTAGCAGCCTTTAAGGTTGCAACGTCGGCACCATTTTCAATGGCAGCGTCGGTGTCGTTTTGAATCTTACGGTAGGCAGACATTGCTTCTAAGGCAAAGGTGTTCCGGAAGTCTTCGTACAGGTCGTAGTCCGTGTCACCCAAGAGAGCAGTGGTACAGCTCAACCAGTACATATGGTTCATGTTGAAGGTCCCATCAGCGTTCTTGTAGGCAGCTGGAGTGTCATCTACGTTGGCGTAGAATGGAACGACCGTGTTAAACGTGTTGGCACCAAAGGCCAACCAGTGAATCCCGGCAATGCTGTCAGGCACGTTGTTCCGAATCTGCAAGATGTGGACATCGTGATTCCGGTTGATACCGATTGGTCGGAACTTCGTCTTGTCACTTTCTGAACCGTCACCGTAAACGTCATACTTCGTGTTTTCAAAGTGAGAGCTCAATACGAACTTGACGTCTTCAATAGAAATCTTCCGGTTAGCATGGCAGATGAATGGTAAGTCTTGACCTTGAGGGTCCTGTTCAATTTCTGGGTTGAAGTACTTTTGACCAAACCAAGCACGGGGGTTGTTGTAGACCGTGTCCTTGATAGTGGCACTGCCAAAGATATGGCGTAAGTTAACTTCGTTGAAGTCGGGGTTTAAGGAGTACTTGGCGATCATGTCTTGCAGGTCGCTAGAGCTCATGGTGTCTTCGGCGTCGAAGTCAAAACTGTCGATGTTCATCCGGTTAGGAGCGACAACGTAGGCATCGTCTGGAATCCGCTTAGCGGCCCAGTGGTGACCACCGATGGTTTCTAGCCACCAGACTTCGTTGTTGTCAGAGAAGCCGATCCCATTTGGTTCGTAGGTCCCGTATTCTTCGAGCAAGCTTCCGAGGCGTTCGACCCCTTCACGTGCGCTGTGGATATAAGGGAGGACCAAGGTAACCAGGTCTTCTTCACCGATACCACCGTCAACGTAAGGATCGATTCCTAAGACCCGTGAGTTCGTGGTGATGGTTTCAGTGGCAGACATTGCAACGTTATCACTGTTAATGCCGGCAGCTGGCCAGATACCATTCGTCAAGATAGAGTTAGGGATGGACGTATAACGTAAAGGATTGTCAGGGAGTTTCACTTCAACGCCACTGATAACAGCCTTGTAGTCCCGTGGTTGGTCTGCAGGGTTAACAACGACGAATTTTTCGGGGTCAAGGGCCTCGTGACCGTCATCGTTCCGAGAAATAATTGTTGAACCATCTAAAGAGGCTTTTTTACCAACTAAAATCGTGGTACATGAGCCTTTAATTCTTTTTTTCATGAATGCAGCACTCCTTTTACCCAACATTATATCATTCATGGTCCGGTAAATTGAAGTGGTTACGCAAGTCTCTCTCATTCGTGTATTTGTTCTCGTCTTAGTTCCTGAAGAGCTGCCGCCAAGTCCCGATTTCGTTGTTCGATTGCGTATAGTTTTTCGGCGAGTTCGTGATTATCGTGGTTAACTCGTGGTTGGCAAAATAGGTGGTGAAGGTTGCCTATTATCCGGGAGAAAATCGTTAGAGGTAAAAAAGTCCTGGAGATTTCTCCAAGACTCGGGATGCAGCTATTAAGCTTCCATGGTTGCCATGGCAGGAATCTCGTCATGCTGAACCAGAAATGGAAGCAGCGTGTCAAGGACTCCTTGAATGGGGGTTGGGAAAGCGAAAATCATGCGTTGAAGATCTGTGGCCGTTAAACGTTGGTCAATGATCATGACCAACGCGTTGATTAGGTCTGGGGCGTCCATACCATAGACGGCAGCACCAACCAGTTGATTTTGGTTGTTTAGGACAACGCGTAAATCGGCATCTGGTTCGTTCTGGTAGCCGTAAGCCATAAGTTGGCCAAAGGCGATTGTGTGTTGCTGGTAGCCATCGGGTGCGGCATTCGCTTCATCAATGGTAATGCCGACTTGGGCCAAACGGGGTAGACTAAAAAGAACTTGAGGAATGGCAGGGTAGGCGATTGGTGCGGTACTTCCTAAAATCTGTTGGGCGATGTAGTTGGATTCAAAAATAGCCGTAGGCGTTAACTTGGGGACTTGTTTAGCCAGCACATCGCCACTGGCATAGATGTTAGCGCCATTAGCTCGTAAGTGGTCGTCCACTTCGATACCGGCAGCACTACTATGAATCCCAGCATTCTCGAGTCCAATCCCGGTAACGTTGGCTTCCCGGCCCGTGGCGTCAACCACGTAATCGGTCGGTATAATCAGACCACTTTCAGTGATGACTTGATCTTCTTTGGTCAGGCGCTTGACCCGTTTGACAGTTTCGTTGAATCGAACCGTGACACCTTGTTCTGCTAGCCTAGTTAGTAGTTTCTGCACGTGGACTTGGTTGAATGACTTAGCGGCACGGGCATCGTGTTGGAGGATGGTGACCTCCGTACCAAATTGACTGACTAAGGCGGCAAACTCAAACGAAATCACCCCGGCACCAATGAAAGTCATCCGTTTTGGTAAGGTGGGCAAGTCAAGAAAGTCGCGACTGTCATGGAGGTATTCTTTGCCCATAACTGGTAGGAAACGTGATTGTTGACCAGTTCCAAGTACGATGTTGGTTGCAGTGATGCGTTGCTTGCCTACTTGAATGCTGTGGCTGCCCATTAAGATGCCTTTGCCGTGGATGATATCAATGCCCATTTTAGTGAATAGGTTGGTCATTTGATTGGGGAGGGCGTCGATAACTCGATGTTTGTAGGCCATAAATCTTGGCCAATCAAGCTGGATATCGGCAGCCAAACCAACGTCTTGGTAGTTGGCAACTCTTGCCAAGAGTTCGGCGGGGCCATCTAAAAGAATCTTGGCATCGCAGCCGTAATTGGTGCAGGTTCCGGCAATCAAGTCCTTCTCAATGAGGACCACGGACTTACCGGCTTGTTTCAGGGCAACGGCAGCGTGCCAACTGGCGTGACCACTACCGATAAACGCAACATCATACTGTGTCATTACTATAAAAACCTCTTTCAATTTTAATCGCAGACGATTGGTTAGGGATGATGAAAAAATGTTAGTCTAACATTTTTTCTAGCTTGTTGACCAAAGCCTGATTGATGACTAGTGCTTGTTGATACTGTTCGCGACGAAAGCCTTGCTGACGGACACACTGTTGAACAGCGCTCAAAATGGACTCGCGAGATTCGCGGCCCTTGTCAGTTAAGGCAATAATCAGCTGGCGCCGATCACTAGGAGGCAATTGCCGAGTTAGCCAACCGCGCTGCTCCATCCGCCGAAGAAGCGGGGTGAGCGTGTTGCTACCAAAGTCAAGTTGTTCTCCTAATCGGTGAAGTGGTTGTCGGTCATTTTCCCACAGACTGAGCAAAACGAGGTACTGGGGATAAGTGAGTTCAAACGGCTGTAAAGCTTGTTGATAAAAACGCGTAAAAAGTCTGCTGGCGTGATAAACCGAGAAGCAGAGCTGATTGGCTAAGGTCATATCCTCTTCGGCCATAAGCATCCCTCCAATTCAATTGCGTACGATTTAATTTACTATAAGCGAATATGTGCGACCTGTCAACTATCTACCACTAAGATTGTGAAAATTAAAAAGGAATCCTGTTCGGTTGTCATGGACTGGGAATGCCAGTAGAATGGAAACATTGAATACTTAAGGAGCAGGTCATGATGGATTTAGCGGCAGCACAAAAAGTTTTAAAAACGGTCTTCGGCTACGATGAGTTTCGGCCGGGTCAGCGTGCAGTGATCGAGCACGTCTTGGCGGGAGACAACAGCCTGGCCATCATGCCAACGGGTGGTGGGAAGTCCCTGTGTTATCAGATCCCGGCAATGCTTTTTGAGGGGATCACGGTGGTAGTTTCTCCGCTGATTTCCCTGATGAAAGATCAAGTAGACGCCCTCAATGATAGCGGTATTCCGGCTACCTTTATTAACAGTTCGCTAGAATGGCCGGATATCCAGGAAAGATTGGCGGCGCTGCATGGTGGGGATTATAAATTACTTTACGTAGCACCTGAACGCTTGGACTCAGCGGCGTTTGTCAATGCCCTGGCCCAGTTGCCAATTGATTTGCTGGCGGTTGATGAGGCCCACTGTATTTCACAATGGGGGCATGATTTTCGGCCCAGTTATCTGGCGTTGAGTACAGCGATTGAACAATTGCCGACCCAACCGCAAGTCTTGGCACTTACGGCAACTGCAACGGAACAAGTGGCAACGGATATTTGCCAACAGCTTAAAATCAACCCTAATAACGAGGTCAATACTGGCTTTGCACGGGATAACTTAGATTTAACGGTGGTCAAAGACCAAGACACCGATCGCTATATTCTGGATTACCTCAAGGTGAATCAGGGTGAGACGGGCATCATCTATGCCAGCACGCGTAAGGAAGTTACGCGGTTGACGAAGATGCTGACCGGTCAGCACATTCAAGCCGCTGCCTATCACGCGGGGTTGCCAGATGATGAACGCCGTCAGAATCAGGAAGACTTCTTGTACGACCGGGTTCAGGTAATGGTGGCGACCAATGCTTTTGGGATGGGAATCGATAAGAGTAACGTTCGGTTTGTTATTCACGCACAGGTGCCCGGCACTCTGGAAGCCTACTACCAAGAAGCTGGTCGGGCTGGGCGAGACGGTCTTCCTAGTGAAGCCATCCTGCTGTACCGCGCCTCTGATCTGCAAATTCAGCGGTTCTTCATCGACCAGTCTGAAATGGATGAACAACATCGATTGCGCTCCTATCGAAAATTACAGATTATGAATCAGTACGCTAATACTCAGAATTGCTTGCAGCAGTTCATTCTGCACTACTTCGGGGAAGAGTCTGAGCCCTGTGGTCGGTGTAGCAATTGTCGTGATGACCGGGAAGCTCAGGACGTTACGACGGATGCCCAGAAGGTACTCTCCTGTGTTGTCCGGCTGCGTTCTCGCTACGGTAAGGGAGTTGTTGCCCAGGTCTTAGCAGGGGCACGTAACCAGCGGATTCGTGAGAATCATCTCGAGGAAGTGCCGACTTACGGGATCATGCGTAACCAGCGGCAAAAGACGGTGGGGGAGTTGATCGATTTCCTCACGGCGGCGGGTTACTTAGCCAGCGTGGGTGGTCAGTATCCGACCTTACAGGTGACGGGTAAGGGCGTGGGCGTCTTGAAAGGCGAAACGCAGGTCTTTCGCAAGATGGCACGGCAGGCCAAACGGTTGGCACCAGAGGATGATGCGCTCTTTGGCAAGCTTCGTGAGTTGCGTCGAGACCTGGCCGAAGAACAGCACGTGCCCCCTTTTGTGATTTTCTCTGATAAGGCCCTTCATGCGATGTGCGAGGTTCTGCCGACCACCGAAGCAGCTTTTTTAACGGTTAAAGGCGTGGGAGAAAGTAAGCTAGAAAAATACGGTGATGCCTTTATGGCCGTCATCCGTGAGAATCAAAGTAGTGAGTCAGCTGCGACGGAAAGTGATTAAGTATTAGTGGGGCCGGGCTAAAGTAACCGGTCCTTTTTTGTCGCTTTGGGGGTCCTAATGGTGATTTTGAAAGTCTTGCGAAGAAGGTGAGACGTCTCACTTGGGACACCCCCTGAAGTATGGTAATCTAGAAGCCTGTCCGTTACTTAAGCGCATGACTGGAGGTCCCCATGACTGAACCAGAATTCATTGAAATCATCAACGACCGCGAGAACAATCTGAAAAATGTTAGTCTGAAAATTCCCAAGAATCAGCTGACAGTTTTCACTGGCGTCTCGGGGTCGGGTAAATCATCCATCGTGTTTGACACTATTGCCCAAGAGGCCGGTCGGCAACTCAACAGTACATATGATAGCTTCACGCGACTCTATCTCCCCCGTTATCACCGGCCGGATGTGGATGAGGTCAACAACCTCGCAACCGCCATTGTGATTGATCAAAAACCATTGGGCGGGAATGCGCGGTCGACGTTAGGAACCGTGAGTGATATTAATCCACTACTCCGAATTCTCTTTTCTCGGTTTGGCAAGCCAAGTTATGGTGAGGCTAGTAATGCCTTTTCTTTTAACGATCCAGCGGGGATGTGCCCCGATTGTGAGGGGATCGGTAAAACCTATGTTTTAAAACGTGACGTGGCGGTTGATCGTCAGAAGTCACTCGCCGAGGGTGCCGTTCAGTTGCCTGGACACGGCGTGAATAGTTTCTACGATGAGGTTATGAAGGCGACTGGCTTGTTTGATCTGAATAAGCCGTTGGTGGATTATACGGCTGATGAGTTTGAAGCATTGATGAACGGTGAACAGGACGTCACCGTGGTTTACAAAGGGACGACGTTCAATACCACCTTTGAAGGCATTGAACGCCAATTTTACCGGCAGAACCTGAAGACGGGACAGGGGAGTAGTGAGGGTGCCCGAAAGAAAATTTCAAAGTTTGCGACCATGGTGCCATGTCCCACCTGCCACGGTACGCGCTACCGGCCCGAAGTCTTGGCTTCAAAGATTCAGGGGAGCAGTATCGCTGATCTCCTAGCGTTACAGCTAAACGATCTTCAGACCACGTTGGCTAGCTTTACCGATGAACGAATGGCTGGTATCCTGGCTGGTATTCAGGAACGGGTACAGGGCCTAGTCGACGTTGGCCTCGACTACTTGACGTTAACCCGAGAAACGACCACGTTATCTGGTGGAGAATCGCAGCGGGTTAAGACGGTCCGTTACCTTGCTAATAGTCTGACTGGGCTACTCTACATTTTGGATGAGCCGAGTACGGGGCTACATCCGCGTGACGTTCATCGGTTGAACACGTTATTACAAAAACTCCGAGATAAGGGCAATACGGTGCTGGTCGTGGAACATGATCCAGACGTCATCAAGGTTGCTGATTACGTGGTCGACGTGGGCCCGCAAGCTGGCATCCATGGCGGCGAGATTACTTTTACTGGGAGTTATCAGGCGTTGTTGGCGAGTGAGACGTTGACTGGAAAGTACCTGCTGCAACAATTGCCAGTCAATCCACAACCCCGCCAGCCCCAAGACTTTATAACTAGTGCACCGAGCCAGTTGCATAACTTGCAGGATGCTGTCTTGCGGGTGCCAACGGGATTGTTCACGGTGGTCACGGGAGTTGCTGGTTCAGGTAAGAGTACACTAGTTGATCAGGTCTTTGCTATTGACCATCCTGAGGCCATTCGGCTAACGCAGCGCCCAATTCATACCAACAGTCGGGCTAATCCGGCCACCTATTTAAGTGTTATGAATGAGATCCGCAAATTGTTGGCTACAGCCAATGACGTTAGTGATAGCCTGTTTAGTTATAACTCCAAAGGGGCTTGCCCGACCTGTGGTGGTAAGGGCGTCTTGGAACTCAATCTTTCCTTTATGGAAAATGCGACGATCGAATGTGATACCTGTCATGGTGGTCGGTTTGATCCCCAGGTTTTGGCCTATCAGTATCAGGGGAAAAACGTTGTCGAGATTTTAGCGATGACTGTTGAAGAGGCAGCCACGTTCTTTGCGGGCACCAAGGTCGCTCCTAAATTGAAACAAGTTTTGAACGTTGGGCTAGGTTATTTAGCCCTCGGGCAACCCCTGAATACGATTTCCGGTGGTGAGGGGCAGCGTCTGAAGATTGCGAAGGAGCTTAATAAGCGGGGGAACCTGTATATTTTGGATGAACCAACGACCGGGCTTCATGCCTCTGACACCAGCAACTTGATTAGTATTATCAATCGTTTGGTGGACCGCGGCAATACGGTGATTGTGATTGAGCATAATCTCGACGTGATTCGCAGTGCTGATTGGATTATTGATATTGGCCCAGATGGTGGGAGCAAGGGTGGTGAGGTTCTCTATGAAGGCCCCGTTAGTGGATTAACAACGGCACCGCGCTCCGTGACTGCACGGTATTTGTAGCAAGCATGTGCCAAAGGAGAGCTGAAGCTCACTAGTTGCCCACTGAAGCACTGCTTCGTAAGATAAATATGATGATAGAATAAAGGCCGGGAGTTTTGTCCCAGGCCTTTATTTATACGGATGATTATTGACATAAAATATAGGACCATATAAATAACGTTGAAATCGGTTTCAAGCCATGCTACGATTAAACCACTAACTTTTAGGAAAAGGGATGGCGGGCTATGGAACGATCGGAATACGACAAAATGATGGCGGAGGAACTCTACAACGTCAATGATGAACAGCTGGTCCAGGAACGGGTTGCTGCTCGCGACCTATACGAAGAACTAACGACAATTCCATTTCGGGATAAGGAGCAGCAAACGGCACTGCTGCGGCGGTTGTTTGGGTCAGTGGGGCAGAACGTAGAGGTGCGGCCACGGTTTGTCTGTGATTATGGATACAACATTCACGTGGGCAATAACTTTTTTGCAAACTTTGATTGTATCCTATTAGATACTTGTGACATTACAATCGGTGATAACGCTCTTTTAGCGCCACGGGTGCAAATCTACACGGCGGCCCATCCGCTCAACGTGGCCGCCCGAACGTCTTGGTTGGGGGTGGGACAGCCAGTGAAAATTGGCGACAATGTTTGGATTGGAGGCAATGCCACCATCTTGCCAGGTGTGACGTTAGGCGATAACGTTGTTGTTGGCGGTGGCTCAGTTGTAACCAAATCTTTTGGCGACAACGTGTTGCTTGCTGGAAACCCTGCACGGGTGATCAAGCAATTAGATGCACAGGGCAATCCAATAGAGAACTAAAGATAAGCATTTGGAACAAAAGTTTCAAATCCTGGTTGTGTTCCAAACGTTACTGCTCGTTGACTCACTGGCTCTTGTACCACTCGCTTATTTTTGTGTGGTGGCTTGCTTGAAAGAGATGAATGATGGTAGTTTAGCGAAAATTTGGCAAGATAATGCAAGAATGTCAGCCTTGTCCGTTGGAAAAACGAAATAAATTTGCTATGCTAACAATAACCAAACAAATTTACAAATAAATCGACGGCGAGCAATAACCACTGCGTTCGTCACGTATTTAGGGAAAATTCATTCGAATTGTCAGGTGGTAGTTGCTGGCGCGACCGAATGAGTTATGGAGAGAAAACATGGAAAATAAATATCAAAAGGTTAAAGATGCTTTGAAAGAAGCCATTCTTTCAGGCCGATATCAAATTGATCATAAACTGCCGACGGAAACTGAAATGATGGAGCAGTTCAACGTTTCCCGCTACACCGTGCGCCGAGCAGTCGGCGATTTGGAGACTGAACACTTCATTTACCGGATTCAGGGGGGCGGTATGTTCGTTCAAGACTGGCATAAGGACTGGACGACCGAGAGCGACAGTAACATGATTGGGGTCATTACGACTCACTTTGCAGATTACATTTTCCCGCGGATCATCTACGGTATTGATCAGGTTATCTCCGATAGTGGGTATTCATTGCTACTGGGAAACACCCATAACGACCATCAAAAGGAACGCAAGAACTTAATCAACATGTTGAACGGGAAAGTCGCGGGGTTGATCATTGAACCCACCCAGAGTGCTTTGCCTAACCCCAACATGGACCTCTACCAAGAAATCAAAGACGACGGGATTCCGGTCCTCTTTATCAACGCAAGTTACCCCCAGCTAGACTTCCCCGCAGTAACCACGGATGATGTGGGCGGCGAACGCCGGATCATGGACTACCTGTTAGAGCTCGGTCATGAGAGTATTGTTGGAATTTTCCAAGTGGATGATATTCAAGGGGTTCATCGGATGAACGGGTTCGTTCAGGCTTACCAACAACATCCAGAAATTTCCTATAAGAGTAACTTGATTATGTACCAATCTGGTGATGATTTTACCAAGATCACTAACCGGATTGATTCGTATCTGGCGACTGAGGATCGGCCAACGGCCATTGCCTGTTATAATGACCAATTGGCGATTCGGTTGCAAGCCTACCTTAAGAGCCAAGGGCTGCGAATTCCTGAGGATGTCTCCGTAGTCGGTTTCGATAATTACCAGATGGCGCAATACCTGAGTCCCAGCCTAACGACCTTGAGTCACGAAAAGGAGATTATGGGTCAGGATGCAGCGAAGATGATGCTAAAACTCTTGGACAAACAAGATGTTCAATCCATCACATACGATCCCCAATTAGTTATTCGGCACTCAGCGGGAAAACCGGGAAAATTAGCTGAAAATTAGTCCGGATTACCTAAAATTAAAGAGACTTGTCCAATTAATGCTTAGCGATTGGTTAGCGAGGACGATTTTACGACTTATTCGTAGAATCGTCCTCTTTTTTTGCCAAGAAACGGGGCGTTTACACAAAATAAAACGGTTTATTGGTCAGTTGGTAAATGCTTGGTTTAACGTTTTTCGATAACGCTTACAACTTTTTTTATAGCAAAAACCGTGTTATATCAACATTAAACCGGACAATTAATTCGAATAACAAAAGTTTTTGTTGATTTATGCGTACAAATATAATAAACTGTATTTGTTAACAAATGAAAGCGGTTCACAACCTCGTGATTTTTACAGCAAGCCGGCAAATTTCATGCACGGGATTGGCAGAGCCGCTAAATCGCAATTTAGTTAGAAAGCAATTATTGATAAAAACCGTGAAACAGGAGGAAAGAATTTTGGATAAGAAAAAATCGGTTTCCAGTAAATTTATCTTCTTCTTCGGGTCATTCGGGGGTATCTTGTTCGGTTATGACATCGGTGTTATGACCGGGGCCTTACCATTCCTGAAGACCGACTGGAATTTAACAAACGCTTCATTGATTGGTTGGGTGACTTCAGCTGTGATGTTCGGTGCCATCTTCGGTGCCGCTATCGCTGGGCAACTGGCCGATAAGTTAGGTCGTCGTCGGATGATCTTGATGTCCTCATTGGTCTTCGCGATTGGGTCTATCCTTTGTGGGTTCTCACCTAACAATGGAACACTTTACCTGATTGGGATGCGGATATTCTTAGGATTAGCCGTTGGGGCTGCTTCAGCCTTGGTTCCTGCATACATGTCAGAAATGGCCCCCGCACACTTGCGGGGAAGTCTTTCCGGGATCAACCAAACTATGATTGTTTCCGGGATGTTAATTTCCTACGTGATTGACTTTGTTTTAAAAGATTTACCAGAAAATATCTCATGGCGGTTGATGTTAGGATTGGCTTCCGTCCCCGCCATTATCCTCTTCGCTGGGGTGCTGAAGTTACCAGAATCACCACGTTTCTTGATTAAGGCCAACCGATTAGACGAAGCGCGCCAAGTACTGTCCTTCGTTCGGAAGCCTGAAGAAGTTGAAGGCGAAGTTAAAGCCATTCAAGAAACTGCTGCTACTGAAAAGAACTCAATGGAAAAGACGTCTTGGGCAACGCTGTTTAACAGCAAGTATCGCTACCTGGTTATCGCCGGTGTTGGTGTGGCTGCCTTCCAGCAATTCCAAGGTGCCAACGCCATCTTCTACTACATTCCATTGATCGTTGAAAAGGCAACTGGGAGCGCCGCAAGTTCTGCTCTGATGTGGCCAATCGTTCAAGGGGTCCTGTTGGTTATCGGGTCATTACTTTACATCTGGATCGCTGAAAAATTCAATCGCCGGACGTTGTTGACCTTAGGTGGGACGGTTATGGCTTTGTCCTTCCTGTTACCAGCCGTTATCAACTGGATCGTGCCAAACGCCAGTCCAATGATGATCGTCTTCTTCCTATCCATCTACGTGGCCTTCTACTCATTCACTTGGGCACCATTGACCTGGGTTCTGGTTGGGGAAGTCTTCCCATTAGCTGTTCGGGGCCGGGCATCCGGTTTGGCTTCATCCTTCAACTGGATTGGTTCATGGGCCGTTGGGTTATTGTTCCCAATCATGACCGCATCAATGTCACAAGAAGCCGTCTTCGCTGTCTTCGGTCTCATCTGTGTCTTCGGTGTTCTGTTCATCCGCTTCTGTGTTCCAGAAACGCGTGGTCACTCACTTGAAGAAATCGAAGCTCGTGGGACTAACCACGGTAAGAAAAAAGTTGAAGAAACTGTTGAAAGCAATTAATTAACGCACTATCACGATGATAAAAACCGGGAGGTAAAGTTAAATGAACTTAGTTGAAACGGCTCAAGCTGTTGAAGCGGGCAAGGTTTCATTAGGGATTGAATTAGGTTCAACCCGGATCAAGGCAGTTCTGGTGACCGATGACTTTAACACCATCGCATCAGGCAGCTATGTTTGGGAAAACCGTTATGAAGACGGCGTTTGGACCTACCCGCTTGAAGAAGTTTGGTCGGGGATTCAGCAGAGCTACACGCAAATGACTGCTGACGTTCAGAGCAAGTATCACGCAAGTTTGAAGCACATTAACGCTATCGGGATCAGTGCTATGATGCACGGTTACCTGGCTTTTGATAAGAATGACGACTTGTTGGTACCTTTCCGGACGTGGCGGAACAACATTACGGGTCAGTCAGCTGATGAATTGACCAAGTTGTTTGATTTTAATATTCCACAACGGTGGAGTATTGCGCACCTCTACCAAGCCATTCTCAATCATGAGGATCACGTGGCGAACGTCGACTTCTTCACGACGTTGGCTGGGTACGTGACCTGGAAGCTATCTGGGAAAAAGGTCTTGGGTGTGGGAGACGCCTCCGGGATGTTCCCAATTGACGAAAAGACCGGCACGTACAACCAGGACATGTTGGAGAAATTCAACAACCTGGATAACGTTAAGCCATATCCTTGGCAGTTAGCTGACATCTTGCCTGACATTTTACCAGCTGGTAAAGCAGCCGGTAGTTTGACGGCTGACGGTGCCAAGTTATTGGATGCCAGTGGTAATTTGGAAGCCGGTAGCGTCATGGCACCACCTGAAGGGGATGCTGGTACCGGGATGGTTGGTACGAACAGTGTTCGTCAACGGACTGGGAACATCTCCGTTGGAACGTCTGCGTTCTCAATGAACGTCTTAGACAAGCCACTATCCAAGGTTTATCGCGACATTGATATCGTGATGACGCCAGACGGTTCACCAGTTGCCATGGTCCACGTGAATAACTGTTCTTCAGATATTAACGCCTGGGCCAACATCTTCGGTGAATTTGCCGCTCGGCTGGGTGTTGATTTGAAGCCTGACCGGCTGTACGAAACGTTATTCTTGGCCTCAACTAAGGCTGACGCAGATGCCGGTGGTTTGGTCAACTACAGCTACCAATCTGGTGAGAACATTACCAAGATCCAAGCGGGCCGGCCATTATTTGTCCGGACACCAAACAGCCATTTCTCTTTACCTAACTTCATGCTGACGCAACTCTACGCTGCGTTTGCACCACTCCAAATCGGAATGGACATTTTAGTTAACGAGGAACACGTGCAAACGGATGTGATGATTGCGCAGGGTGGTTTATTCCGGACGCCAGTTATCGGCCAGCAGGCCCTGGCGAACGCCTTAAATATCCCCATCACGGTTATGAGCACGGCTGGTGAGGGTGGTCCTTGGGGGATGGCAGTTCTAGCCGCCTTTGCCCAACGGAATACCGGCGAAAGCTTGGAAGACTTCTTGGATCAAGATGTCTTCACCAACCCAGAAAGCATGACGTTAAGTCCCGAACCTGAAGGGGTCAAGGGCTACCGTAAGTTTATTGGCAAGTACCAAAGCGGGTTGTCAGTGGAAGCTGCCGCCGGCGATGCCATCAGTGACTAAGAGAGAGAGGTTACTTGAATGTTAGAAGATTTGAAGCAAGAGGTTTACGAAGCCAACATGCAACTGCCTAAATTAGGGTTAGTTACGTTTACTTGGGGCAATGTTTCCGGTATTGACCGGGATAAGGGGCTGTTCGTCATCAAGCCATCCGGTGTTGATTACGACAAGCTAAAGCCTAGTGACATGGTCGTTGTAAACCTCGACGGTGAAGTGGTTGAAGGGGAGATGAACCCTTCCAGCGACACCCCAACGCATACCGTACTTTACAACAAGTTCCCCAACATTGGAGGGATCGTGCACACGCATTCACCTTGGGCAGTTTCATTTGCTGGCGCCAACATGGACGTTCCAGCTATGAATACCACGCACGCGGATACGTTCTACGGCGATGTGCCAGCCGCTGACGCCTTGACGAAGGCTGAAATTGAAGAAGACTACGAAGGTTACACGGGTGAAACCATCGTGAAGACCTTCAATGAACGTGGTCTCGACTATGAAGCCGTGCCAGCAGCGCTGGTTAGCCAACACGGTCCCTTCGCTTGGGGGCCAACCCCAGCTAAGGCTGTGTACAATGCTAAGGTCTTGGAAGTTGTTGCGGAGGAGGATTATCACTCCATGCAACTGACTAAGAAGAATTTGGAATTGCCACAATACCTGTTAGACAAGCATTACCTCAGAAAGCATGGGGCCAACGCCTACTACGGCCAGAACAATGCTAAGTCCAAGGAACATGCTGCACGGCAATAAAACTGTTATTCAACTATAAAAATAAAATTACTACTATATTAAAGGAGTTTTTCTTATGTTATCAGTACCAGATTATGAATTTTGGTTCGTTACCGGTTCACAACACCTTTATGGTGAAGAACAATTAAAGTCCGTTGCTAAAGATGCTCAAGACATCGCTGACAAATTAAACGCCAGTGGCAAATTACCTTACAAGGTTGTCTTTAAGGATGTTATGACGACTGCTGAAAGCATCACTTCCTTCATGAAGGAAGTTAACTACAACGACAAAGTTGCCGGTGTGATTACTTGGATGCACACGTTCTCCCCAGCTAAGAATTGGATCCGTGGGACTGAACTATTACAAAAGCCATTACTTCACTTGGCTACGCAATACTTGAACAACATTCCATACGCTGACATCGACTTTGACTACATGAACTTAAACCAAAGTGCTCACGGTGACCGCGAATATGCTTACATCAACGCTCGTTTAGGCATGAACAACAAGATTGTTTACGGCTACTGGGGTGACGAAGAAGTCCAAGCTAAGATCGGTTCATGGGAAGACGTTGCTGTTGCTTACAACGAAAGCTTCAAGGTTAAGGTTGCTCGTTTCGGTGACACCATGCGTAACGTTGCCGTTACTGAAGGTGACAAAGTTCAAGCACAGATCCAAATGGGCTGGACCGTTGACTACTACGGTATCGGTGACTTGGTTGAAGAAATCAGCAAGGTCAAAGACGCTGATGTCGACAAGGAATACGCTGACTTGGAAAGCAAGTACGAAATGGTTCAAGGCGACAACGATGCTGACAAGTACAAGCACTCAGTTCGGGTTCAATTGAAGCAATACCTTGGTATCAAGAGTTTCTTGGAAAAGGGTGGTTACACTGCCTTCACCACGAACTTCGAAGACCTCTGGGGTATGGAACAATTACCTGGTTTAGCCGCACAATTATTAATTCGTGACGGTTACGGCTTCGGTGCCGAAGGTGACTGGAAGACCGCTGCTTTGGGCCGTGTCATGAAGATCATGTCCCACAACAAGCAAACGGCCTTCATGGAAGACTACACGCTGGACTTACGGAAGGGCCACGAAGCCATCCTAGGTTCACATATGCTGGAAGTTGACCCTTCAATCGCTTCCGACAAGCCTCGTGTTGAAGTTCACCCATTGGATATCGGTGGCAAGGCTGATCCTGCCCGTCTGGTATTCTCTGGTTCAGAAGGTGACGCCATTGATGTGACCGTTGCTGACTTCCGTGATGGTTTCAAGATGATCAGCTACGCCGTTGATGCTCACAAGGCTGAAGCTGACACGCCTAAGCTCCCAGTTGCTAAGCAACTCTGGACGCCAAAGGTTGGTCTTGAAAAGGGTGCCTTAGCTTGGATGCAAGCTGGTGGTGGTCACCACACTATGCTCTCCTTCTCATTGACTGAAGAACAAATGGAAGACTTTGCTACCATGGTTAACATGAACAAGGCTTTCATCAAGTAAACTTAGAATTTCTATCGTAAGAAATGGTCGGGGTCGCCGAGAGCGGTTCTGGCCATTTTTCTTTCTACGAATTGGTGTGGAGACCGCCTGCGGCTGCCAGGAGTGGCGCTGTGGGGTCGCTTCAGCCTGAAAAGCGGGCTTCTCGCTCGACTTGAAACCACACGAAGCCCGTGTGTTTCCAAGCTCGCCCCATGTTCTAAGCCGACCAAAAGCGTCGACTAAGAACATCGACACAGCGCCACTCCTGGCTGCCTCCGGCTCCAAACTGATGTGTCGGGTGGATAGCCGCTTGCTCTCGGCTTAATTGTTTGACTGGTGGTATGGGGATGGTGTTATGAAGTTTAAGTGGATGGACACCATAGCCGCCTGCGGCCGCCAGGGGCGACGCTGTGGGGTCGCTTCAGCCAAAGTGCGGGCTTCTCGCTCGACTTGAAATCACACCAAGCCCGTGTGTTTCCAAGCTCGTCCCATGTTCTAAGCCGACCCCAAACGTCGACTAAGAACATCGACACAGCGCCACTCCAGGCTGCCTCCGGCTCCAAACTGAGGTGGTAAGCAGTTAGCGCCTTTCTCTCAGCTTCATTGTCTGTTTGACTGGTGGCATGGAGCTTAAATGGAAGAACTATAGCCACCTGGCAGTTTCCGGCTACATTCAGATAAGCATGGTCGTGAAAGAATGGGTCCTTGGTATCGTGACTGACATGTTGTCATGTGCTCAAGTAAGAGGCGATTTGTGACAATAATATTCTAATAAAAATGGAGGTAAATTATGGCTAAGACAGAACAAGAAAAAATGGTTACCGGTGAATTGTTTGACGTCTATGACGCTGAATTAGTTGCGCAGCGGGATGCTGCTCGGCAACAGGTGGAGGCATTTAATGCGCTCGGGGAAAGCAATCCTGAGGAAAGTGAGCGGTTGATCCGAAAGCTTTTCGGTGCCACTGGCGAGTCAGTGAGTGTGCATCCCACGTTTCGGTGTGACTATGGCTATAATATTTATGTCGATGACGATTTCTTCGCCAACTATGACTGTGTCATGCTGGACGTAGGTCCCATTCACATTGGCAAACACTGCCTGTTGGGGCCGAAAGTTCAGATTTATTCCGTCAATCATCCAGCTGAGCCAGAGCTGCGGCGTAATGGTGCCATGGGTATTGGCAAGCCCGTTACGCTGGGGGATGACGTCTGGGTCGGTGGTGGTGCCATTATCTGTCCGGGGGTTACGCTGGGCAACAACGTGATTGTCGGTGCCGGTAGTGTGGTTACCAAGTCATTCGGTGATAACGTCGTCGTAGCGGGTAACCCGGCACGAGTCGTTAAGAATTTAAAATAAGTCGTTTCCCCAGTTTGTTAGGGATTAGGCGGTTTGCAAAGCGAACGACCAGTCGTTCTCGAAAATAAATAAAAAGTCTGGTAATCAACGTCGCGGTGACGTGACTACCAGACTTTTTGGATTTTGTGAACGACAAATGGTTCAATGGTCCTTCGAATGGCTAAATTGATTTCAGCTTAATGTGTATAGCCTCCGGTTACTAGGCATGACGTCGACAATATAGTCGATGTCATTTCTAACTAGAACTCCTGGATAAGAGCTGGTACGCAGGCCGCAGCCAAAGGTGGGCTTAACCATTAAGGATGACGACTTAACTAACCAGCAGGGTTGAGGCTAAAGAAAACAGCCCATCGCGCCCCAATTAGCCATTCCTAGCCAGCCGCCCATCCCCAGTAGGCCAACGGCGATAAGCGCAAAGATACTCAGTAAGACCACCGTATCTGTATCACGCCCCGTTTTCGGAACTAATTTTGCCACAATAAATATCAACAGTGCCAGACCACTAATAAAAATTAGTGTACCGGTTAATAAACTGCCACCCATCATTATACATCTCCCCCTTCATAGGTTTTATTATACCGACTTTTCTCGAGAAAGGGTGAAATGGCTCCCGTGTTTTTTGGGCCTATGGTAAAATATAAGGTAATTGTAAGAGAATGTGCGAGCAGCTATCAGTTAATGCGCGTTTCAATGATAGTGAAGGCCTTGGGATACTATCCTAGATGTCTTAGGCACGACTAGACTGCCAGAAGGGGTGACAGAGATGATTGATCGGATTGAAGCAAGTGCGGATGCTTTGTGGGTGACACCGCAGGAAGAGGGGATTTTGCGGTTGGGTTTTGCGGACGATGGGCGCGAGATGTTAGGGCCCGTAACTAAAATTTCCTGGTTAGCGACGACTGGTCCTCTTAAGCTGGGAACGCCATTCATGGTGGTGACCGGTGAGACGGATGAACTCACGTTACGGTCGCCCTTTGCCGGCAAGATTCTACAGATTAACTCGGAGTTAGCCGACCATCCAGAGCGGTTAAACAACCGTAACGATGATTTAGACTGGATGCTTGATTTAGCTGATGATTAGGGAGGAAGCGTCCGCATGGAATTGACGTGGCAGGTCACAGAACCGGTGACGAGCTTAAAACGTTTTTTAAACAATCAGGGTGTGAGTCACCGGGTCTTTAGTGATCTCAAACAATCAGGGACCATTCGAGTCAATGGCCAAGAGGTAACGCCCGCCGTAACGCTAAACGTTGGGGATATCGTAGTGGTTAGTTTGCCCGCAGAAGTAGCTGATGATGCTGTGGCGACGAGTCACGAAGCCATCAACGTGGTGTTTGAAAACCGAGATTGGCTGGTCGTAGACAAACCGGCCGGCCTCAACGTCGTTCCCGGACCCGCCAACCGGACGGATACCTTGGTCAATCGAATCAAGGGATACTGGTTGGATGAGCATGCAGAGAACCAGGTGCCGCATATTGTGACGCGCCTCGACCGCTTTACCAGTGGTCTTGTGTGGGTCGCTCGGCACCGGCTAGCCAATAGTTTAGCTAGCCAGCTGCAGGCGGCTCACCAGGTAGATAAACGTTACTTGGCCGTTGTCACTGGTCAACTTACCGAAGACCATGGCTTGATCGATGCCCCGTTAGCCTCGGATCCCGCTGGGTACAACCAAATGGTTTCACCCGACGGTAAGCCCGCACAGACGGAGTATTGGGTGCAGAAACGCTTCACAAACGCTACCCTGGTCAAGGTGCAACTCCACACGGGGCGGACTCACCAGATTCGGGCGCATTTTACCCACTTAGGCCACCCGCTAGTAGGGGATGAGTTGTACGGCGGCCCCCAGTTAGGTCAGATGACCAGACAGGCCTTACACGCACAGTCACTGGCTTTTACCGATCCGTTTACGCATGAACAGCGGTCGTTTGTGAGTGAGCCACCAACTGACTGGCAGCAATTGATTCAATCGTTAACCAAGGAGTGAGAAACGTGGCCGAGAATCAAATAAAATGTTTGGTGGACGGTGTGTCCGTCTCATTAGAAACGAGTCTACAACTGAACGAGCTAGAAGTGGGCCTGCGGAACCGCATTAAGCGGGATTATCCGCAGGCGAAGGTCACAGATTATATCTGTGGGCATCACCTGTTGAAGTATCGGTTGGAACACGTTGATGCCATGATCAACGCCGATCTAAAGCAAACCAAAAAGATTAACCACAAGCTGACCAAAGCACTGCAGAGCGATGACTACGATATTATCGATGTCAATGATTCTCTGAAGGAAAGCCTGACTTTTGGTCAAAAGGTATCGGATGATGTGGCCCGGTTTGGTGGGTCATGGGGGTTTATCTTTGTCTTCATGTTCGTCCTAATTGGCTGGATGATTGTCAATGGGCTCCACTTATTTGGGGTCAACTTTGACAACTACCCCTTCATTCTGTTAAATTTAGTTCTGAGCTGTGTCGCGGCGATTCAGGCCCCAATCATTATGATGAGTCAGAACCGTTCCGCCGACCGGGACCGGATGATGGCCGAAAATGACTACCATGTTAACTTGAAGTCCGAACACGAACTGCGGTTACTTCACGCTAAGGTTGATCATTTAGCGCAGAACCAGGTCCCCCATACTATGGAGATCGAACGGTTTCAGTTAGAAATTTTAGGTGAAATTCGTCAAGAACTAGCCGAATTGCGGGAGGCAAAGGCCGCCGCTTCGACAGAACGAAGGGAGTCTCACCATGAGAACGTGGATAACCGCTAGTGCGCTGTTTATCGTTGGACTAGTCTTTGGCCAACGGGTTGCAGGACGTGTGACCCATTAATTAAATAGGGCAGTTAGCAAATCCTTTGACAAAAGTGCAATCCTCCGGTAGTCTAGTGAATGAACTAGAAATGGAGGATTTTTTTTGATAATTCGTGAAGCTCGACCGACGGATGCGCCTCAGATAGCACCGTTGATGAACTTGATTTACGACGAGATGGAACTGACCGACCTCGAGGACGTACCTGGCCCCGACTTATTGAAGGTCATCACGGCGGCTTACCGCACGCGGACTTACCTGTCCGGTGCGGCAACCACGGTGGTGGCCGAGGCCAATGGCCATGTCGTTGGGGTAGCATTTGGCTACCCTGGCGAAAATGAAGACATCGTGGAAGATGTGATTACGCAGTTGACGGCTGAGAGTGCTGCATTCGACGGCCCGCTGGAAGCGGACTCCGAGACGGCACCGGGTGAATGGTATCTGGATTCACTTGCTGTTTCTCCTGATCACCAGGGTATGGGTATTGGTCGCAAGTTATTGCGGGCTTTACCAATCTACGCCCAACGCGATCGCCAATCCGTCATCGGGTTGAACGTTGACTTTGAAAATCCTGGCGCCATGAAGTTATATGAGCGAATGGGGTATGAAGTGACTGGAACCCAGATGATCGGTGATCATGACTACTACCACATGCAACTTGAGATTGGGAAACCAATCAGCATCGCAAATTAAAGACTATTGAGGAGACGACCGTCAAGTGGGTCGTCTTTTTTTTTGAGCACGGTTTTATGTTGTAAATACAACAAAAGTACGCTAGAATAATGATTATTGAAAGGGGCGAGTCCAGTGCCAGAAGTTTTAAGAACGGTGGGGAGCATTGCCCGCGCGTTAGATTCAATCGCTAATCATGAGTTTCAGCAGGTCGCCCTCACTAAGGGGCAGTACCTGTACTTAGCCCGGGTGGCCGAACATCCCGGCATCATTCAAGAACGGCTGGCGGAGTTGTTAAAAGTTGACCGGACCACGGCTGCGCGGGCGATTGCCAAATTGACCAAGCTGGGTCTGTTAGAGAAACGAGCAGACCCTCAGAATAAAAAAATCAGAAGACTTTACTTGACGAGCAGTGGCGCCGATATTTATCCCTTAGTTAAACGGGAGAATGACTATTCTAACGCTCAGGCGTTACGGGGATTCACGCCTGACGAAGCCAGTCAGCTGGCCGACTTTTTGGCAAGGGTCGACGTTAACGTGGCTCAGGATTGGCGCGATGTCAAAAGTGGCAAGCAACGGCAATATTAAGGAGAGTGAGTAGATGACTGGAGAAATCAAACAGTGCACCACCGCCGACTTGAAGCAGCTACAAGCTATTAGTCGGACGACGTTTACGGATACCTATGGGGCGGTGAATACGCCGGCTGACCTTCAAGAATATCTAACGGAGTCGTACAGTGATGACCAGCTATTAAGTGAGTTACAGCAACTAACCACCCAATTTGACTTCATTTACGTGGAGAACGTGTTAGCAGGGTATCTGAAGCTCAACTGGGGGCCGACACAATCCGAACATTATGGGGATGAGCTGCTAGAGATCGAAAGAATTTATATCTTACCGGCTTTCAAACGCCAGGGTCTAGGTCAACAGTTCTATCAACACGCCATCGCGACGGCCCAGAAGTTAGGAAAGCAGGCCATCTGGCTGGGCGTGTGGGAACATAACCCAGCAGCTCAGGAATTTTATCACCGGATGGGCTTTAAACAAATTGGCGATCACCGCTTTCAATTGGGCACTGATCCGCAGCGTGATTTAATTCTACGGAAAACGCTGGTATAATATTACCCATGCTGATTGTGCCTGGCTTTAAGTGGGCCTGAAACACAATGAATGATCCAAACAACTCAAGGAGGCGTTTAACCGATGAAAGATAATTTACAAATGGGTGACGAAGAATTTGCGAAGATGATGTTGGTCCTCAAACAACCCGTTACTCAGGCAAACCACAGGGATTACCGGTTCCTGGATGGCACCGAGACTGGTGAAATGCAGGAGATTGCGCCCAACATCTGGGCCATGCCCGCCTACATGCAGGAGGACGACGACTTCACCATGTTCTTCCTGACCACGCAGATTGAATCGGGTGAGACCGTGATGGCATTCGCAACTGGTGAAACCGATGGTGGTAACTTCCGTTTGAGTCAACCCCTGGTGACGGGTGCTGGTTTGAACGTGTTGAACGAGCAACAACCTAACCGGGCCAAGCGCGTTTTAAAATTCTTGAATGACATTTCTAAAGCTGATGAAGGTAGCTGGCGAATGGTCGACTAACAGACAATGACGAAGGGATGGAGGTGGTCGGATGAAACGACCGACAAAAGCCTTTAATCTGCCACTGCTGCTGGCACCCTTCATTTCCCGTTTGGGTGATGCCCTGTACTTATTTGGGTTAAATTGGTTCGTGGTCAAGGCCACGGGTAACGCCTCACTACTAGGGATTATTCAAGCCATTGGTGGGGTGGTCTTGTTCTTCGGGGATCTGCTGTGTGGGGTCGTCGTAGATAACTTTAATCGAAAGCACATTGTGGTTAGCGCAGAATTGTTGAGTGTGTTGGGCTGCCTTTTCTGTGCCTGGTGGCTGAATCCCCAACATATTACGGCGGCACCACTAATTACGCTGACCATTTTGTTGGATATTGGGTTGGCATTCAGCCTCCCAGCAGCGAAGGCCATGATTCCGGAACTGATTACTTTAGAGGGTCGTCAACGATTCAACGCAGTTAGCAACACACTGATTGACCTAGCAGATATTTGTTCGCCGCTATTGGGTGGGCTTCTACTAGCTCTCCATTGGTTAGATTTACGGGGATTTTTGTTATTAAACGCGACATCATTCCTGATTTCGTTTGGACTGTACTTAAGTATTCATTATCGCAAGCCCGTTGGGGAGGCCTCACAACTGGGCGTCAAGGACAGTTTGCTCACGGGGTGGCGTTACGTGTGGCAACGACCTGGATTGGTGGAGACCATCGTGTTAGGTGGATTGATCAACGTGTTGTTTGCGGCCGTGCGCTTGGTGTTGCCGTATAACGTCAACCATCTGTACGGTGGGGACTCCTCACGATATAGTTACTTGTTGGTAGTTCTGGCGGTGGGTGGCATCTTAGGCGGCTTGCGGTTGACATTAAACCGAACTGAACCTCATCGTCGCCAAAACTATCAAGACTTGATTTTGGCGGCTGTAGCCATCTTGGTGGCGGGGCTTTGGGCCAACTACTGGGTCCTACTAGTAGTGAGCGGCATCTTTGGTTTTTGTTATTCGTGTTTTGAGATTCGGGCAATTACTATTACTCAGAATCTAACGGAGCCGGACTTTTTAGGACGGATGTTTGGTATCTTATTCCTAGCCATTGATGCCTTTCAGCCGGTTGGTAGCTTCGTTTTCGGGTTCGTAACGGACTGGCTGGCTAACCTAACGCTGGTTATCATCGGTGGTTGTCTGCTATTAGATTTAGGGATTATCAATCAGTGGTATCAACGGCTTATCCAGCGGAACTGATTAGGGAAATAAGAGTTGACACTGCCGCTAGGCACTCCGTATAATGAATGGAAATATGTTCCTTTAAAGTTGTCCCGTGAGGCAACTAAGGGTGTAACGCTTCTGGGCTAGGGGATCAGACTAGGCTGGGCTAAAGGTGGACGCGCACGGTTCCTTACGGGGACTGGCGCGTTTTTTCTATCTCAGAAGTGGAGGCCTGCTACATGAAAGAACCAGCACGTTACCGCAATCCAGATGCTTTGATTGACATCTGGGAGCGACCTAGTTGGGGGCAATGGTTTGGATTGTCGCTTCAGCACTTATTTTCGATGTTTGGATCCACGGTTTTAGTACCCATCCTAGTGGGGTTAAATCCCGGAATTGCGTTGTTTAGTTCTGGGGTCGGGACGTTGATGTATATTTTAATTACCCGTGGCAAGATTCCGGCCTACATGGGCTCTAGTTTTTCGTTCATCGTGCCAATGGTTGCTCTGATGAAGACGACCGGGTACCCGGGCATCGCGCAGGGAACACTGGCGGTGGGGGCAGTTTACCTGATTGTGGCCCTGATTGTAGCTCTGGTAGGATCGGACTGGATTAATAAGGCCCTACCACCCATTGTGGTGGGTCCAATGGTGATGGTCATTGGGCTATCACTGGCCGGCAGTGCTGCTCAGAAGGCAACGGTCGACAGTGCTGGAGTCTATCACTGGCAGTTCTTTGCGGTAGCAATGGCGACGTTACTCTTAACCGTTGGGTTCAACCTCTACCTGCGGGGATTTCTGTCACTGATTCCCATTCTGTTGGGAATTGTGACTGGTTATTTGATTGCGGCCATGACGGGACTGGTGAATTTTAAACCAGTTATGGCGGCTGCTTGGTTTCAGCTCCCCAACTTTGAGGTGCCAATCCTGAGTTACCCGTTGCACTTCTACTGGGGTGCGGTGGTCAGCCTGGCACCGATTGCCTTCGTGACGATGACGGAACACATTGGTCACATCACCGTATTGAACGAGTTGACTCACCGAAACTTCTTTGAGGATCCGGGTTTACATCACACGTTGGCTGGGGATGGACTGGCTTCTATCATTGCTAGCTTCGTGGGGGGACCGCCCGTCACGTCTTACGGGGAAAATGTGGGGGTCTTGGCCATTACGCGGGTCCACAGTGTCTACGTCTTGATTGGTGCGGCCGTCTTTGCCATTATCTTCAGCTTTGTGGGTAAGTTGAGTGCTTTGATTGAGAGCATTCCTAACCCGGTCATTGGTGGGATCAGCTTCCTGCTATTTGGGGTGATTGCGTCCAGTGGGATGAGAATCTTAATTGAAAAGCACGTCGATTTCAACCAGAAACGTAACCTGATGATTGCCTCGGCCATTCTAGTAATTGGAATTGGGAATGCGTATCTCAAAGTGGGACAATACGAATTTTCTGGTCTGGCGGTTGCGGCGGTGCTGGGTATCGTATTGAACCTGATCCTACCGCACGATGATAAGGGACAATAATTTTGTGCAAATTAACAGGGCTTCAGCGGCATGTGTTTACGTCACTGAAGCCCTGTTCTATTTAGTCTGGTAATATCCGCCTCCGGTAGCCAGGGGATGGCGCCTGCTGGGGGACTGACTGCGGCTTGAGAAGCGGTTCACAGTCTCGACTTGAAATCTCGGTAAGTCACCGAGGCGCCAAGCTCGTCCCACGCAATAAATCAACATAAAACGCCAACCAACTGCGTCGGCACAGCTGGCACCATCTCCGGCTACCTGCGGCTGAATTGGTGAATTGACATGAAACTTGATTGGTTAAAAAAAGTCATTGATTTAAGCTGGCCAAACTGTATTGCAACGTCTAGTAATCTGACATTAGCCGATGTTAGATTTACAGCTTAGCTATGTGGTAGGCATACACCAGGTTATTACTAATGCACCTTCACTAATGGGTTATGTAGTGTAGTAGCCAGCTTATCTATTAGTGAGAGTGATTGAATTATCAATCGTAGCCGCAGGCGGTCAATTTAGAAGCCTAGCCACCAATAGAGAAGTAGCGAAGCACGGCCATAGCCATGATACCGATGACCACCACCATGAGCAGACTCTTGGTCAGCACGCCAGCTAGGGTCGCTGGAATCGCCGCTAAGCAGTTGGCAACGTTGAGTGTGGCCCAATGTCCCGGATTGGCGACAAAGAGGCTCTGGCAGCACAAAGCGGTCATAATCGTGATGGGAACAAAGGTAAGAAAATCAATCAGCCAGGAGGGCATCGTCATCTGTTTGACGAAGACGAAGGGCAGTGCCCGGGAGAGAACGGTAATCGCGCCACATCCTAAAATAACCCAAAGTTCCGTTAGACTTATCGCCATTTCTTCATCCCCATTCCAAACAGACAGCCAGCCACGGTAGCGGCCAGTAGCGCGAAGTTTTGACTCATGACGCCAATCGCCAGGTAGTAGACCAAGGCGACGAACGCCATGACGTAGAGCTGCAACGAGATTCCCAGGTGCCGGTCACTGATCAGTTGGAGATAGACCAGGCCAATGAACATGGCGGTGAGGGCGAAGTCGAATCCAAACCGAGTTGGATCGGCAATCAGACCACCCAACATTGCACCGATAACGGTCGCAATGCCCCAGACCAGGTAAGCGACCAGGTTAGCGCCGGATTGCCAAGCGAAGCTGAGTTTACCTTTGGTCTTATTTTGCTTGTTCATAGCGAGGGCGAACGTTTCGTCTGTGACCAGCGAGCCAATCAAGAGGTTTTTGAACAGGGACTCGTGGCGGAAGTACTGGGCCAGGCTGGTACTCATCAGAATCATGCGTGAGTTGACCAGAAAAGTAGAAATGAAGATCCCAGAAAGGGGGTCGTGCAGCAGAAGCATGCTAGTGATAATAAATTGTGCTGAACCTGCGTAAACGATAAACGACATCCCAGCAACGACTAAGAGGCTTAAATGACTGGTATGGGCAACGATACCGAAGGCCAGGCCAACGCCAATGTACCCGAAGACGGTGGGGAGGACGTCCCGAACGCCGGATTTAAAGGTAAGTGAAGGATTCACGGACGGACTTCCTTTCTGGTTGATAAAATTATTTTTAACTACCAGTTTAGCCCTGTGGCGGCTTGCCGTAAACTAGTAATTTATTTGTAATTTTGGTAAATGAAAATTCTGGGCAGAAAAGGTTGCAATTAGGTAAAGACGGTTGTATGATACTCTCATTGATAACGAAGAAAGCGAGGGTATGGCGATGAAGATGAACTTAACTGAACTGGCTGCATCAGCTGGTGTTGACGCAAGCCGCATTGAAGAATATGCGAAGAACGGGTTGTTAGGCGAGAATCATTCAACTAAGGAATTCGACGATTCAGATTTATACTGGATCGACATGATTCAATGTTTTCAGGACAACGGAACGTCTTTAGACGACTTATCCGGATTACTGCCACGTTGCCGTAAAGGGCAAACAGCGTTAACCCAGGTGAACTAGTTTAGGTAACGAATTGGTAAAATGCACCATCAAGCAGCTCGGCGAGAATCCTCGCTAGCTGCTTTTTTGTATGTCACGGTTACACAAAAAAGACCCATAACGCCTCTCACTGGGGGGGTATGGGTCTTTAAATTAGTCGGTTACTTTTTAACTTGCGCAATCAATTGCTTCATTGCTTGGGCTTGGTAAGCGGCCAAGGCTTGTTTAGTCACTTGTTTTTGTTGGGCAGCAGACATGGTTGGATTCTTCATCATCGCAGTCATGACTTGCTTCTTAACGTAAACCGTTGCGGCAGTTTTTTGTTGTGCCTTGAAGTGCTTGGAACTAGCCATCTTCTGTAACTGCTTGGCTTGAGTGGTACTCAACACGGTCCAGCTCTTGTTGAGGTAGATGGTGTTGGTTTCCTTCAAGTAAGTGTGGCCGTTACCGGACAGACCAAACCAGAATTTAGCGGCAGTACTCTTGTATTCCCAGTAAACCTTCTTGGTCACGATGCGGTTGGCACCAGCCGTGCGTTTAACCACATTGTTCGTGGTAATCTTCGCCTTAGTATGACTGGTCTTCTTAGCGTTCGCACTGGTTTTGTAAACGTAGACGCGATGTTTGTCAGCAGTTCCAACTGATTGGTAGATCATCATAGGCATCTGCTTGGAAGGGGAAGCAGAGTAAATCTTCTGCGTAGAAGTTTCCGTCACCTGCTGCATACCGAGGTGGTCATGGTCATTTTTAACCATGAAGAAGATACTCGTCAACAGGGCAATCACGGCCACGGCCGTTAACGTGTTACTTAGCACGTGGTTGTGAATGTAAACGTAGAAGGCAAAAGATAAGATGGCGGTAATAATGATAGAAATAATAATCATTAGGCGGCACCTCCTTCAACGGCAGCCTTATTTTCCTTAGCCACTGTTGAATCGACGTCAGCCATATGGGTTGACCGGTTCTGGCCCTTTAAGAAGAAGGCAATGACCAGGGCAACCACACAGAAACCAACAGCAATCCAGAAGGCAGCGTGGTACCCGGATAAGGTAGCGTTGATCGCACCGTCAGCGTAACTCAGTGGGTTACTCTTTAAGATGTGCTTAGCAGGTATTTGGCCCTTGGTCACGTTAGTCAAGACACTGATCAAGATGGCAGTCCCCACTGAACTGGCAACTTGTCGTTGGGTGTTGTTGACGGCAGTTCCGTGAGAGATCATGTTCAATGGCAAAGCGTTCATTCCGGCTGTGGTTGCTGGCATCATGACCATGGCAATCCCAAACATTCGGATGGCGTAGAGCAAGACAATGTAGATGGTTGCAGTATCCTTAGTGATCCAGACGAATGGTAAGGTCCCGATGGTCAGTAAGAACATCCCCATCGTGGCCAAACGCTTGGCCCCAAACCGGTCAAATGCACGACCAGTAATTGGACTCATGATCCCCATCATCAGGGCACCGGCTAGCAGCGTTAAGCCGGAGTGGAAAGCGGACATGCCTTTCACCATTTGTAGGTAAAGGGGGATGACCATTTCAACCCCCACCATGGCCATGTTGACCACAGAACTCAGGATAGCAGAGACGGTGAACTCCTTTGATTTGTAAACTCGGAAGTTCAGGAATGGATCCTTCATGGTCAGTTGACGCCAGATGAACAGACCCACGAAGACAAAGCCGATGGCTAACGTCGAAAGGACAATGGCGCTACCCCAACCGTCGTCACCAACGGAGGAGAATCCGTAGAGCATGCTTCCGAACCCAATCGTAGAAAGAACCACGGACAAGAGGTCCAAAGGTTCCTTGTGCGTTTCCAGCACACTGTGCATGACCCAAAAACTAGCTAAGATGACGACAGCGACAACGGGAATGATCATCCCGAAAAGGTCCCGCCAAGTCCAGTTGTCAATGACCCATCCAGATAGGGTCGGCCCAATTGCTGGGGCCAAACCGATAACAATCCCGGCAAGTCCCATGGCAGTTCCCCGTTTGTTAGCAGGGAAGATGGTCAGCATCATGGTTTGCAGTAAAGGCATGGAAACACCCACACCTAAGGCCTGAATCAATCGGCCAGCTAACAGCATTGGAAAGTTAACGGCGGACCAACAGAGAATGGTCCCGATTAAGAAAGTTGACATGGCGCTAATGTACAACCACTTCGTACTAATCGTCGTCAGTAACCAAGCACTGATAGGAATCATGATCCCGTTAACCAGTAAGAATCCAGTCGTCAACCATTGTACGGTGGAGGTCGAAACGTCAAAGGCCTTCATCAAGGTGGGGTAAGCGGTACTTAAAATCGTTTGGTTCAGTACCGTACAGAACGTTCCCACTAATAGGAGAACAACGAGTAAAGTCCGGTTGTAGGCTTTCCCGTTGGTATCAACAGCAGTTCCCAATTTATATTCCTTCTTTATCCATAAAATTAATTCTGGAATAACTATACGCAGATTAAACGATTTTGTCAACTAGCTTGACAAAGTTTCGAGAATATCTATACTTATTAGAGAAAATGATACAACAAGCTGAGAAGTATTCATAAAATTCACAAGCGCTTTCATGGTGATAAAACGGGATCTGTTCCTAAATTAAAATCCGTGAGGAAGGGTGGGAATCTTAATATGATGGATGAGTCAAAGAAATTATTGAGAAAAGTGACGGTTGAGAAATTAAGTTTTGGCATTGGGGATGTGGCGGCAGCAACGGGTGTTTCACAGAGCCAGCTTCGGTACTGGGAAAGTAAGGGTTACATTCAGAGCGAGGTCATCAACGGTAGTAAGAATCGTAAGTTTACCTATAAGACACTAATCAACGTGCAGCAAATCAAAACGTCTTTGGATGATGGGTTTACATTGGCCGGGGCCGCTAAGCAGATGCAAAAACGAGCAGATTACTTTGATACGTTACGCTCATTCTTTGAATCTCGGTTTGAGGGGATGACAATTACGGATGAACTCACTGAAATCAACATGGGTCCCTTTGATCCGGAAGCCGGCAAGGATCTAGTAGCACGGCGAGTAGAGAATAAATGGCGATTTAAGCTGATAGATCATGTGAAATAGGCCGCTTCCATTGTTTATCCCGCTTAACAATGGTAGTCTGAAGTAGCGGGAGGACTTTTCGTGCCCGGCAGAAAAAACTTTCGATACCAATCGATCTTCTGGCTGGATTGGTGGTCAATCATGTTGTTGACGTGTTGTGAAACCAGGCGAATAACCATTAGTAATAGCGCGTTTATCTTGCGCATGGACTACGTTGGCACATGCTAGCGTAAGCAATCGTGAAACTAAAACGACGTGTTTTTTTGGAAAATTGAACACTTTTTGATTTTTCTCTCGCCCGGCACCGCTCCCGTGGCACTCACCAAGTTTAGAAAGTTCTTGGTGGGTGTTTTTTTTGTCTAAAATTTGTCGATAAATGGGCAATAAATATCTTAATTTTCGTGAAAGTTGCTATGAAAGCGCTCGAAAAATGAATAATTCATTAGAAGTTAAAAGGTGAACAATCCTTGATATTACTTGCTTTCATGACAATCAAGAAAAAATGTTAGCAAATTTGGTAGTCTTTGGTTGTATTCTTGCGTCAGCGTGTTAAGATAACAAAATCGTCAAAAACAAAAACACGAAAATTAAAAGGATGGTGTTATACATGCTGTTACGACAAGCTACTATGGCCGACTTACCACAAATTGAATCTATTATCCGTGATGGGCGAGAGTTACTCGCAGCCCAATCCGTAGACCAATGGCAAGGGACGTACCCAAGTACTTCGATTATCGTCGACGACATTCACCAAGGGTGGACCGTCGTCTTAGAGGAAGACAACGAAATTTTGGGGACTGCTGCCGTCATTCCGGGGGAAGATGCTAACTATGAACGGATCGATGGGCAATGGTTGACTGACCAAGCGCCTTACTTAGCGATCCACCGCGTAGCAGTATCAAGCCACCATCGCGGTCGCGGTTTGGCCGGCGAACTGTTCCAACGGATCTTCGCTCAAATCGACAAGGCTGAAAATGTTGAAAGTATTCGGATTGACACGCACCCGGACAACAAGGGGATGCAACACGTGATCAAGAAGAATGGTTTCACTGAAACTGGTATGATCGACTTGATCAACCAGGACCTTGACGGTGTGAAGGATTATGCCTACGAACGGGTAACTGCCCACATCAACCCAGCTCATTTGGTTGAAATCAAGGCTACTAAATAATTTAAATCTACTATATATAAGGGTTGGTTTCGCTTTCATGCGGACCAGCCCTTTTCTTTTTGGTGGTGAATTGCCGCCTAAGTGGCCAGATAACTTAAGCTAGTTTAATCGTTGAAGATAATGGGGAGGTCACATAGTATTCGTAGTGCTGGGAAGATGGGCGTAAATTGGGGCTGTGAGCGTCTTCTAAAATGACCAGTGTGTCGCTAACCGGGCACAAATCAGGGGGAACAGGTTGAAATGGGAGGGCATTGCTGATAGGCAACTGAGTGTTTTGGCGGGTATTCGTAGAAAGTTCGTAATTTTCTGGTAGAAATTCCCACAACATTTTTTCTGGATACCCCTAACCGGCTTTTCATTCATGCCAAACTCTGCGATAATGGAGGCTAGTTAAGCTAATGGGGGGCGTTTTCGTTGGAGAAGAGTGGGCTCACGGGGAGCCGGTTTTTGTTGGTAACGATTTTGAACGTTGTGATCACCGTGTTCGAGTTATTAGGGGGAATCCTGTCGGGTAGTCTTTCATTGTTGTCTGACGCGTTTCATAACCTTGGGGACGCCCTGTCAGTGGTCTTAAGTTACATTGCCCACCGGATTGGTGGTCGGCGACAGACTCGTAGCAACACCTTTGGGTATCGGCGCGCTGAAATTTTAGCGGCACTGTTGAATGCTGGCATTCTCATCGTGATCTCGGTTGTTTTGGCGATTGAGGCTGTCCGCCGGCTGATGCACCCTGAAACAGTCAAAGGTGACATTATGTTGGTGGTGGCGGTCGTTAGTTTTTTAGCCAACTTACTTTCAACGATCCTGTTGAACCACGGGGCTAAGCACAATCTAAATATTCGAGCGACTTACCTGCACTTGCTCAGTGACGCGTTGGCGTCCGTGGGCGTGATTATCGGAGCTGTGCTGATTACTGTTTGGCAGATTTACTGGGTCGACCCAGTGATTACGATTCTGGTAGCTGGTTATATCAGTTATGAATCGTGGCCCATCATTAAGCAGACGTTTGATATTCTGATGGAAGCGTCACCAGCCTTGGACTACGAGGGGATTTCGCAAGACCTAACTGCGTTGCCCGAGGTTGAGGGTGTGCACCACTTGCACGCTTGGCAGATCGACGAGAATAATGTGGTCGTTTCCGTGCATGTGAACATGGACGATTTGCCATTGAGTCAGGTTGAGCCTATTTACCGGCAGATTGAAGCTGTGTTGTGTCGAAAGTATGGGGTGAACCACGTCACGATTCAAGCTGAATGCCACCGGGGTGAGAACGAATCGCTGTTTTATCAACAAAATGATTGGCGGCATGACTAATTAAGCTTGCACTTTGCTGAGTTTCGCGGTATAAAGGAATCACAATTCTAGATGAGGTGAACAATAAATGACTCCTATGAAGGAGGATTATTTAAAAATTATTTTTGAGCTGGGTGGGAAACAGAAAAAAGTTTCCAACAAGCAGATTGCTATCAGCTTAAATATTGCGGCGGGCTCAGTCACTGAAATGGTTAATAAAATGGCCGCTGAGGGGCTGGCAGAACACACGCCGTATGCTGGTATTTCGCTGACTAGTCGAGGAATTCGGTTGGCCGAGGATTTGGTTCGTAAGCACCGGATTTGGGAAGACTTTCTAGTTGAAAAATTAGATTACGAACTGCCCGACGTTCATGATGAGGCTGAGGTACTGGAGCATGTGACGAGTCCTAAATTGGTCAATGCACTGGATGATATGCTCGGCCATCCTACTCACTGTCCCCATGGCGGTGTGATTCCTGATCGTTTCGGCCACTACCACGAGGATAGCCACACGGTGTTGAACGACGCCGAAGATGGGGCCGTAGTAACGGTCGATCGGTTCATTGACAACCACGACCTGTTGACCTACTTGGGCGATTTGAAGCTCGATATTGGGGACCAACTACGGATCTTGAAGCACGATCCCTTTGAGGGGCCAGTGACCGTTCAGAATTTAACCGACGATGCACAATTGATTGTGAGCTACAAAGCCTCACACTACATTTTTGTTAAGTAATTGATCTGGCGAATCATTTCCGGGTGTTAAACGCGGAGTGGTTCGCTTTTAATGTGCCGCCGACCTTTTAGGAAAACCTTAATGTCTTGAGATTTCCTAGAAATTTATTGGTGGGGTGGTATACTCATTTCTAGGGGATTTTCCCAGAATCGGGTATGACGAAAGGAAACTGTTATCATGATGCTATTTAATCGTGATCGGGACCGACCATGGAAGTTTACGCTTGCCACGCTACTGTTCCTGATTATTGCTTTCTACATAAAAATGCAAAACGCTTACGTTGATTTCTTGGATTCGTCAATCGTAGACGTTATTCAAAAGAATCAACCAGGTTGGAAAACGTTACTGTACCGCGGAGTGACCAGCTTGGCGGAACCCAAGTTAGCCATCATCTGGGTGTTGATTTTGGCTTTCTTTCTGTGGGGGTTTAAGTTCAAAGTGCCTGCGCTGTGGTGTTTAGCTACCTTAGCGGGTGGGGATGTCCTGGCAACCATCGTTAAGGATGTTGTCAAACGGGCTCGGCCTAGCGCGCATCTGGCTATTGATGATGGATTCAGTTTTCCCAGTGGTCATGTCTTTGGGACTTTCCTAATTGTTGCCATGATTTGGATCATCTTGATTCCAATGATTATGACGGTTTGGAAGGCCTGGTTGGTGCGCATTGTCTTACTGGTCTGGATGGCACTGGTGATGATTTCACGGGTCTACCTCAATGCCCATTTCCCAACTGATACGTTTGGTGCCCTGTTGTTGGGCTACCTATGGTTGCAGTGTGCTGAAGGATTGTACATCCGGATCGCGCCGGTTATGCAGAAATGGCCGTTCTTGAAACGTTCCGAAATCTAAGTTGCGTAAATTAAAACGTCGATACTGGCTCCGTTGAGGAGTAGTATCGACGTTTTTGTAATTTAACTAAAGGTTGGAAGTTCGAAAACCGTTATCAAGGTGTTATCGACTTAAAATGCGTCTCACTCAGCCACCTGCGGCCGTCAGAGATTCCGCCGGCTGTGGGGATGCCTATAGCCTGAAAAGCGGTTCTTCGGCTCGGTTTGAAGTCTGGAAAAATCACCAGTCTTCACAGCTGGAGGCACCCGACCAAAAGTTTCACACGAAAAACCTTAAGGAAGTTCAGTTAGCCATTCGGTGGCTAGGTCCAACCAATGGGCTACGTGTGGCAGGTTCGTTCCCGGTTTCCAAGCCGTGACTGAATTAGCCAGTGCCAAGCCGTGAGGACCTTGATGGAAGACGTGTAATTCAGTATCCACACCTGCGGTAATTGATGCCTGAGCGTAGGCAAGAGCATTTTGAACAGGAACCAGTGGATCGGCAGCCGTCACCCAGACGAAGGTCGGGACATTGGCGGCAGTTACATGTTGGTCAGCTGCAATCCTTTCGGGGTCAGCCGTCCATTTTGCTAAAGTGGCGTCATCATTTGGAAAGCCAGCTGCCGGCGTAATGACTGGGTAGCCCAAGATAATGGCTCGCGGCTTGATTTGTTCTGGTGTGGTGCCGGCTAACTGGTTGAAAGCAGCGTCGTTCCATAGGTTGTTAAATAATGCCGTGATGTGGCCACCAACTGAAAAGCCGGCTATAATCAGATTATCTGGTTGGATTTGCCAAGCGGTTGAATTTTGCCGAATCAATGCTAAACTTTGGGCTAACTCAACCACAGGTGCTGGCAGTAAGGGCTGCTTTTCGCCGGCAAATGAGTAGCGGAGGAAGAAGGCTTGGTAGCCGCGAGCAAACCATGCCATGGCTAGATCTTCTGCTTGTTGTTCTGGAATATGTGTGTACGATCCACCAGGGACAATGATAACGGTGGGGTATGTTAGCGCGGTGTCTTCAGGTTGCCGCAAGTAACCCTGCAGGTAAGCGGCGGAATCGCTAGTAAGTGACTGGGTAATGATTTTCAAATGTGAACCCTCCCAAAATAAAATCGTACGAGTTGAGTATGCAGCACTCGTGCTCGTGAAACTATAGTGATATTGTACCGCATTTAAGAAATCCATTGAAGGAAGTGGACTGTTATGACAACAGTGTTTAGGACAGCAAGATTGATTCTTCGGCCATTGGTTGAGAGCGACCTGCCGGCGTACCAACGACTAGTCACCCAGCCAGAAATTGCCAAGCCGGCCGGTGCGACGGCCCATCCCAGCACAATGGAGGTGGCCCAGTGGTTGCAGGCTGATCGTCGTAACCCCTATTCGCGGGGAATTGTTGACAAGCAAAGTAACCAGTTGATTGGCGTAATTGTATTCTATGATCGCGTTACCGCGGAAGGACAACCAGATCCCTTGGCAGTTGATCTCGGTTATTTACTGGCCCCAACGTACTGGGGAGCCGGGTTAATGACTGAAGCGTTGCGAGCGTTGCTAGCAGGCTTGCCAGGTGGCATTCAGGTCTGGGCAACTAGCTTAGTGGAGAATCGGCGGTCCCGCCGAGTATTAGAAAAATTAGGTTTCCAAACTTTGGACGAACATTTTATGGCCATTTCTGGTATGAGTTTAACGCCCGTCCCACAGGCTTTATACCGGTTGGTCACCACGGATTCGACAAATTAATTGACTCTAATCGCAATTTAATCTTGCAATGTTCAGGGTGGATGAGTATACTACAAAGTATCGAATAGAAGAGGCGCGACCAACAAGAGTCGCTTTCCTGAGATGGGTCACATCGCAGAGGGAAAGTTAAAGGGGCGGTCGCCGAAACTTGTCAGTGAGGACATAGCTGACAGGTTGGGTCCTGGTTTAACAGATCAGGGACTGTCGCAGCCAAATATGGGTTGCGGGGCGCTTTCAACGATATTGACTTGGAATAATGAACTTTCCAATCTCTTTCGCTAAGCTTTTCTGCGGAAGGGATTTTTTCGTTCACTAGGTCGTTTCGAGGAAGTCCTTCTATAAAAAGAAGGAGGAAACATTTATGGAACAAAGCATGACAAACGCAACAACTAGTGAGGCCTCAGATCAGGTTAAGCGGGGACTCAAGACGCGTCACGTTTCAATGATTGCGTTAGGTGGTTGTATCGGTACAGGATTATTCGTCGCAAGTGGGTCGGCAATTTCGACTGCCGGGCCTGGTGGTGCGTTAGTTGCGTATGTTGCCATGGGATTGATGGTATACTTCTTGATGACTAGTTTAGGGGAAATGGCTACGAACATGCCGATTTCAGGGTCGTTCGCCGCATACTCCGCTAAGTACGTTGATCCAGCCTTGGGGTTCGCCATGGGGTGGAACTACTGGTTCAATTGGGCCATCACCGTTGCCGTTGATATTTCGACTGCCGCTTTAGTTATGAAGTTCTGGTTACCTGGAATTCCCGGCTGGATCTGGAGTGCGATTGCGTTGGTACTAGTCTTTACAATCAATGCCTTTTCCGTTCAAGCCTTTGGTGAAACGGAGTTCTGGATGTCGTTGATCAAGGTTGTCACTATCTTCATCTTCTTAGCCGTTGGGATTTTAACCATCTTTGGTATCATGGGTGGTCACGCTACCGGCTTAGAAAACTTCACTTACAAGAAGGCCCCATTCGTTGGCGGCTTCCCAGCAATTCTGAGTGTGTTCGTGGTTGCCGGATTCTCATTCCAAGGTACTGAATTAGTTGGTATCACGGCTGGTGAATCTGAAGACCCTGCTCACAGTGTTCCTAAGGCAATCAATTCTGTTTTCTGGCGGATCATTTTATTCTATATTCTTGCTATCTTTGTTATCGCCGCTGTCTTACCATACACGAGTCATGATTTGTTAGGTTCTTCTGCAACGGATATCGCTATTAGTCCATTCACGTTGGTTTTCAAGCGGGCCGGTTTAGCCGCCGCTGCCAGTGTCATGAACGCGGTTATCTTGACTGCCGTTATCTCTGCTGCTAACTCAGGGATGTATGCTTCCACTCGGATGCTGTACTCCCTGTCTAAGGAAGGTTATGCCCCAAGTTTCTTCGAACGGACGGGTCACAACGGGATTCCTTACCCAGCATTGTTTGCAACGACGTTTATCGCTGCATTGACGTTTATCAGTAGTATCGCCGGTCCACAAATCTACATGTGGTTAGTTGCCGCAAGTGGGTTGACTGGGTTCATCGCTTGGTTCGGGATTGCTTTGTCACATTACCGGTTCCGTCGGGCCTTCATCAAGCAAGGTCATCAATTGAGCGAATTAGGCTACCATGCTAAGTGGTTCCCAGTGGGTCCCATTCTAGCCTTGGTACTCTGTGTGGCCGTTATTGTGGGTCAAGATCCACAATCCTTCTTCTCTGGAAACTGGGAACAAGTATTGGTTACTTACATCAGTGTGCCATTAGTCTTGATCCTCTACGTTGGGTACAAGATCAAGAAGCACACTAAGCTGATTCCATTGAGTGAAGTCGACGTTTCCCCAGTTCACAAGGATGGGACGTTGAAGGAAGTTAAGGCCGAAGCTGCAGCCAACGATTAATTTGAGATTGTGTGGGCAATTGAAATTAAATAAATAATGAAACGGCGACTAGCCCGGGTAAAAACCTAACTAGTCGCCGTTTCTTGTCGGTAAATTAGCCACTTTGGTTAAATCGACACGGGTAAATTCACCACGACATATTGTCTTTTATACTTGAGGTTGGTACAATATGTGGTGTTGAAATTTTGGCCGGGGAAAAAGCCCGGTGCGCCAGTCATTAAAGGAGAGAATTGCATGCTTGTACTATCGGGAACTATCGGAGCCGGCAAAACGAGTTTGACCACGTTGCTAGCCGAACATTTAAACAAACCAGCATTTTATGAATCAGTGGATGACAACAAGATTTTGCCGTTGTTCTACCAGAACCCCCAAAAGTATGCATTCTTATTGCAAATCTACTTTTTAAACAAGCGGTTGGATAGCATTAAGGCTGCCAACGCTGACGATGAGAGTGTCTTGGATCGGTCGATCTTTGAAGATTCCTTGCTCTTTCATTTGAACGCCGATTTAGGGCGGGCCACCACGACAGAAGTTGATATTTATGACTCGTTACTGGCTAATATGATGCAAGAATTGCCAGACGCCACGCACAAGAAGAATCCGGACCTTTTGATTCACATCAACATTTCGTTTGAAACAATGTTGGAACGGATCAAGAAGCGTGGTCGTTCTTACGAACAAGTTGCCAATGATCCTAGTTTGTACGAATACTATCAACAACTTGATCAACGTTATGTGAACTGGTACAACGGTTACGACAAGTCACCAAAAATGCAAATTGATGGTGATCAACTGGACTTCGTTGAAGATGCAGCAGCTCGTAAAGAGGTTCTTCGTTTGATCGACGAAAAGATTGCGTCGCTTTAATCATTGCTTCTGCGATTAAAATACGTTATGATGTGATTAATCAAAAACACGTGGTGCCTATCAAGTAGACGGCCAGAGAAGCGGGGAAAGCTGTAAACCGCAACGTCGAAAATTCCAGCACTAACTAAAGTGGGCGGGTAATTCCGCACGGTGCAGACCGTTATCATGTTCAAGGGTATGACTGGGAGACCAGCCATGAACTTGGGTGGTACCGCGAAGGTCTTCGTCCCATGTGACGGAGGCCTTTTTTGCGTACTATCCGCGAAATTGAGAGGAGCTAATCAAATGTTAGATTTAAAGTTGATTCGTACGGAACCAGATTTTATCAAGGAAAAGTTAGCCACCCGTGGCGTTGATCCCGCTGAGATCGACGACTTACTGGCCTTAGACGAAAAGCGGCGTTCACTCATTGTTAAGAGTGAAACCATGAAGGCCCAACGGAACACCGTTTCTGACGAGATTTCTCAGTTGAAGCGTAATAAGCAAGATGCTGACGACAAAATTACTGAAATGCGCCAGGTTAGCGCCGACATCAAGGAAATCGACAACGACTTGGATGAATTAAAGAACCAAGTTCACGATGCTGCAGCTCATTTGCCCAACATTCCTGACGACAACGTTCCCGTTGGCTTGACGGAAGACGGTAGCGTTGAACTTCGCCGCTGGGGTGAAAAGCCCAACATGGACTTCACTGCCAAAGCCCATTATGAAATCGGGGAAGACCTCGGTATTCTGGACTTTGAAGCCGGGGCTAAGGTTTCTGGTAGCCGGTACCTGTACTACTTGGGCTTAGGTGCTCGGTTGGAACGGGCCGTCTACAACTTCTTCTTGGATCAAAACACGGAAGCTGGCTTCAAAGAAGTCTTGCCACCATACATCGTGAACGATGACTCCATGTACGGGACTGGTCAATTCCCTAAGTTTAAGGAAGATGTTTACCAGTTACGTGACGAAGAAATGACCCTGATTCCAACGGCCGAGGTGCCGTTGGTCAACTATTACCGAGACGAAGTTATTCCAGAAGAAGACTTGCCAGTCTGGTTCACCGCTTTAACACCTGCTTTCCGTTCTGAAGCTGGGAGTGCTGGTCGTGATACCCGGGGATTAATCCGGTTACATCAATTCAATAAAGTTGAAATGGTGAAGTTCTGTAAGCCAGAGAATTCTTGGGATGAATTGGAACACTTGACGAAGCATGCCGAAGACCTGCTACAAAAGTTAGGCTTGGCTTACCACGTGATTACGTTGACCACCAGCGACATGAGTTTTACGGCCGCTAAGACCAATGACCTAGAAGTTTGGTTCCCAGAACAAAACACGTACCGAGAAATTTCAAGCTGTTCTAACACGACGGACTTCCAAGCACGGCGAGCACATATCCAATATCGTGATGACAATGGAAAGTTGCAATACGTCCACGCCTTGAACGGTTCTGGATTAGCTGTTGGCCGGACGGTCGCTGCCATCTTAGAAAACTATCAAAACGCCGATGGCTCTGTAACGATTCCAGAAGTGTTAGTTCCTTACATGGGTGGCGTTACGAAGATTACGAAGTAATTAAGCCAGTTTTAGCTAAATATAAGTTCGATGACGGGACTAATGACCACTTGGTGGGTCATTGGTCCCGTTTTGTTGTGCGTGGGCTTATACGGGCTGTTAAGGGGACTGTCTAGCAATACGCTGCCGTCTAAATGGTCAGACACTACCTGTGAGGCCCGGACTAAGCCAAAAGGTGCCTTTAAACTTATAAGTCTTACTGGTCGTGTTTTGAGGAAACAGGGGAGATCATCCAGGGACATGGGAGCAATTGCGGTATCGTCAGCGTAGGTCAGTGGCGAAATCTAAAATGGTGAAATACGCTGGGCTGCTTCCAAGGCGTTCATTGACCAACCATACAAGTGAATAGGGAGCAAATTCAGAAGACTAGTAGCGGATTATTGATAACTATGCAGTCGCGTTGGAAAGATTCATTTTCAAGGTGGAGATGGGAAATGGTTCAGAGGATAGGCTGACAGTCTAGACTGATCCTTAAAGAGATAGGTGTAAAGGTAAGAATTGCGGCTGCTAATGGCGGTCAGCCAGCCTTGTAGCCGGAATTTTTACGATTAAAAACCGCCTACTACTGGGAATTTACTTGCGCTGGACAAACTTTTTGCAAAAAAATGCAAAAAGGGGGTAGCTTTTTTTTCGTGGGTAGGATACAATATTATTTGTTGTTACGAGAGTAGTTATTCAGTTCACGAATATTTATTCAAAATATTTCGAAAATCTGGTTGACATCCTATCGCTGGCATGGTAAATTATAATAGTTGTTTCGAACGAGCGCATCGACGTTCGCTTAAGACATTATGGAGGATTAGCTCAGTTGGGAGAGCGTCTGCCTTACAAGCAGAGGGTCACAGGTTCGAGCCCTGTATCCTCCATTGGGACCCATTGTCCCTGGCGTTAGTTCGTCAACCATTGCAGGTGTGGCGGAACTGGCAGACGCGCTAGATTTAGGTTCTAGTGTCTTATGACGTGGGGGTTCGAGTCCCTTCACCTGCATAACCGAATATTGCAAAATATATTCAATATATTTTGCCGACTTAGCTCAGTTGGCAGAGCATCTCACTAGTAATGAGGAGGTCGGAGGTTCGAATCCTCTAGTCGGCATGGCACCAAATTTAATAGCCAATTTGCGGAAGTAGTTCAGTGGTAGAACATCACCTTGCCATGGTGGGGGTCGCGGGTTCGAATCCCGTCTTCCGCTTTTGCCCTTTTGCCGGGGTGGCGGAATTGGCAGACGCACAGGACTTAAAATCCTGCGGTCAGTGATGACCGTACCGGTTCGATCCCGGTCCTCGGCATTTAATTAAATAATAATTATGCACCCATAGCGCAACTGGATAGAGTGTCTGACTACGAATCAGAAGGTTGTAGGTTCGACTCCTACTGGGTGCATTTTTGTCGCTTATGAATAACCCCATAAGCATTTTTCGGGAAGTAGCTCAGCTTGGTAGAGCACCTGGTTTGGGACCAGGGGGTCGCAGGTTCGAATCCTGTCTTCCCGATTTACTGACTCATTGTCAGCGGGCTATTTCGGGAAGTAGCTCAGCTTGGTAGAGCACCACGTTCGGGACGTGGGGGTCGCAAGTTCAAATCTTGTCTTCCCGATTTTTTTATCCCGATTAACTTGAATTGAATCGTAGACAGTCGTCTTCCTTACTAATCGTTTGGAAGTCGGCTGTCTTTTTTGGTATGATAGGTTACCAGGACTTATTCAGAAAGGACGGTCTAATCCGTTGCAATTTATCTGAAAGTTCGTATAATATTAGTCAACATTAGTCAAGACGACTGCACTGAAGGGGGGACGATAATGGAGAATCAAAATATTTCAGATATTATTGAGTCTTACCTTAAGCAGATTTTGGCTGAGTCCCAGCAGGTAGAGATCCGCAGGGCAGAAATCGCTGATCAATTCAACGTTGTTCCGTCACAGATCAACTACGTGATTAAGACCCGCTTCACGATTCAGGACGGCTATGTCGTTCAAAGTAAGCGTGGTGGCGGTGGCTATATTCGAATCGAAAAGGTTAAATTACTAGATAATTTAGACTTCATTGATTCGTTGGTGTCCGCAGTTGGCGATCACATAACCCGTCACGATGGGTTAGCGGTCGTTCGTAGCCTGTTTGAGGCCGGCGCTATCAACCGGCGGGAAACAAATATTATTCTGGCAGCTATCGATAAAGATGCCGTCAGTACCGGAGACCGTGAGCTGGATCAACGCGTGCGGGCCCAGATTCTGATTTCGATTTTGAATCATTTGCGCTACGAGAGCTAAGAAAGTGAGGAGTTGCAATGGACAACCTATTTACACCGAGTGCTAAAAGCGTTTTAGTCTTAGCACAGGAACAAGCCAAGTATTTCAAGCATCAAGCGGTGGGGACGGAACATTTACTGCTTGCCCTCACGATTGAGAAGAACGGAATCGCGAACAAAGTCTTGCAACAATTTTCAGTGACTGACGACGATGTTAGAGAAGAAATTGAACGGTTCACGGGTTATGGCACGCTAGCTAACATGGATAAGGATAGTTACTTGCCTTATTCACCAAAGGCCAAAGCAATGCTTGCCCTGGCTGGTGATGAGGCCAAACGGTTGGGTGCGACCAAGATTGGGACGGAACATCTCCTATTAGCGCTCCTGAGCGATGAAACAATTTTATCATCCCGAATCCTAAAGAACTTAAATGTAGAACTCGCCGATGCCCGGAAGGTCGTTTTGCGTAAACTGGGGATTTCAGATACGCCTAAGCGGCGGAGTGAAGCCCGTGCACGTAGAGGGGCACCACAGGGCGGTACGCCAACGCTGGATTCGTTGGCTCGTAACTTAACCGACTCAGCCAAAGAAGGCCGTATGGACCCTACTGTGGGTCGTGACAAGGAAGTTAAACGGGTTATTCAGATTCTTAGTCGTCGAACTAAGAACAATCCGGTTTTAATTGGGGAACCTGGTGTTGGTAAAACGGCGATTGCTGAGGGCTTAGCTCAACGCATCGTGGCTGGTGATGTGCCAGAAGACATGCAGAACAAGCGTTTGATGATGCTCGACATGGGTTCATTAGTTGCCGGAACCAAGTACCGTGGTGAATTTGAAGATCGGTTGAAGAAGGTTATCGAAGAAATTTACAACGATGGTCAAGTTATCCTCTTCATTGATGAATTACACACGTTGATTGGTGCCGGTGGTGCTGAAGGGGCCATTGATGCTTCAAACATTTTGAAGCCAGCATTGGCTCGAGGTGAACTCCAAACCATTGGGGCGACGACGTTGGATGAGTACCAAAAGTACATTGAATCTGATGCCGCGTTAGAACGACGGTTTGCGACGGTTCAAGTCAACGAACCAACTGCACCGGAAGCCTTACAGATTTTGAAGGGCTTGCGATCCCGTTATGAAGATCACCATCACGTTAACATCACTGATGAAGCGGTCGAACAAGCTGTTAAGCTGTCTAGCCGTTACATCAGTGACCGGTTCTTACCTGATAAGGCCATTGATTTGATGGATGAGGCTTCTGCCAAGGTTCGTATTGACCAGATGGACAAGCCAACTGCTGCTTCTAAGCAGAATCAGGAAATCAAAGATTTAGCTGACGAAAAGGAAAAGGCCATTGAAAGCCAAGACTTTGAACGAGCAGCCAACTTACGGACGGAAGAGATGAAGTTGCGTGAGAAGATTCAAGCTCGTGAAGCCAAGGAAGCAGCTTCTAAGAAAGACGACGACCATCATTATACGCTGAACGTGACCGGTGAAGACATTGCTGATGTGGTTGCTGAATGGACTGGCGTTCCTGTGACACAGCTGAAGCAAACTGATGCCGATCGCTTAGTTAACTTGGAAAAGATCTTGCATCAGCGAGTTATTGGCCAAAAGGAAGCCGTTTCCGCGGTTTCTCGAGCAATTCGGCGAGCCCGCTCTGGGTTAAAGGACCCGAACCGGCCAATTGGATCATTCATGTTCCTGGGACCGACTGGTGTTGGGAAGACCGAATTAGCTAAGGCATTAGCTGAAGCGATGTTTGGCTCCGAAAACAACATGATTCGGGTCGACATGAGTGAATATATGGAGAAGTATTCAACCAGTCGCTTGATTGGGTCTGCTCCTGGTTACGTTGGTTACGATGAGGGTGGCCAATTGACTGAAAAAGTTCGGCAAAAGCCATACTCCGTGGTTCTCTTCGATGAAGTGGAAAAGGCTCATCCAGATGTCTTCAACATCTTGTTGCAGGTACTGGATGACGGTTACCTGACCGACTCCAAGGGTCGTAAGGTCGACTTCCGGAACACGATTCTTATCATGACGTCTAACTTAGGAGCCACTAAGCTACGTGATGAAAAGACCGTTGGGTTTGGTAAAGAAGACCTGGCCAACAATTACAGTGCAATGGCTTCAACCATTAAGGAAACGCTGAAGCAATCCTTCCGGCCAGAGTTCTTGAACCGAATCGATGAAACAGTTATCTTCCACTCGCTACAACGTCCAGAATTACACGAAATTGTGAAGCTCATGGCCAAGCACATTGTTGACCGGGTTGCTGAACAAAACATTAAGCTGAAGATTACTCCAGCGGCCATTGATGTGGTTGCCAAGGCTGGTTTTGATCCTGAATACGGGGCACGGCCGATTCGCCGGGCACTGCAGACTCAGGTTGAAGACAAGTTGAGTGAATCTCTGTTAAACGGTGAAGTTAAGACGAGCGACCAAGTTACCATCGGGGCAACACGAGGTGCGATTACCGTTAACGTCAAGGCGGCGACGGAAAAGGCTAAGCCTGATGCCGTAGCTAACCACTAGTTAAATAAAATTACCCAAAAATGGGAGATGCCTGCGGGTGTCTCCCATTTTTGTGGGGGAAAATTGACATGGCGGTATTACGATTAAAGGGAAAATAGTTCAACCGCTTAGGTGGTTAGTGGGGATGATGGGGTAATTTAAAAGACTAGGATGCCTGATTGAATTTCAGTTGGTCATTATAGTAAGATGACCGACTATCTTTCTGCTAGGTGACGTATTTGTTCTTGCTGGAACGGAGGTTCCCGGATGCCCGGAAGACACGCGGCTCTGGCCATGACTTCTGGACTTAATCCACAACGTGATCTCTGGTATCCGTAAATGGTCGTTTTCCTCCCTATACACGAGAGCAGAAAGTCTTGTAAGACTAACACTTGGCCTAGCTGGTGATAAGCGAATTGTGGTACACTGACAGCATAAGCAAATAGGAAAGGATGGGGGTCATGAAGAGAGAGGAGCAACTAACACACACGCACGCGGCTATTTTAAAAGCTGCGCGGGAACAATTCTTATCTCAAGGATATTCGGCCACATCAACACGGGACATTGCCCGTGAGGTGGGTATTACACAACCAGCACTTTACCATCATTTCAGTGATAAGGAAGTTATTTTCCTTGAGGTCATTAAAAGTGTAGGACAGGAAGTTCGAACGGGGCTTAACCAGGCTAATGATCAATTAGCTGCGGAGGAGTCGCCTGACCCTGTTGAGTCGTTGGCGACCATTACGGAAGTCCTAACGGGCGTTCATCCGCGCGATGTCTTTACCGTGATCCACAGTAGCTTTCGCTATCTGAAACCAGAAAACCAACGCCAATTGGGGATGGTTTTCATGCAGGACTACTTAGCGCCATTGGAACACTTCTTTAGCTTGGGCGTAGTCGTTTTACAGCCACATTTGGCGGCTAAGGACGCGGCGTCATTCTATTTAACCAGTTTGAGTCCCTTATTTAATTCATTTCATCACGTGGGTCCAGCGGATGCTTCACAGCATGAGCAGACCATTGCCCTGATTCGACTAATTCTATTTGGTGTCGCGGTTAAAAAGTGAGTCGTCCATATTGACATTGGTCATTAAATTTAGTACTATATCATTTGTATGCAACTGTGAACTGAAATTGGATGCACCGATATATTGTCCGGTAGCGTCCATTATAAGAAGCCAAAAGCAAACTTTGGGTTTGTTTTTGGATTTTTTTTGCCAAAAAACCGGAGAAAAACGCATTTGTAATCAAAATGTAATATTCTGGTTTGGCCAGTTCTCAGAATAAATAGGAGAGGTGAACAACTTGGCAGGACACTTAGTGAAATACGGGAAACACCGTACGCGCCGTAGCTATTCGCGAATCAAGGAAGTTCTTGATTTACCTAACTTGATTGAAATTCAAACCAATTCCTACAACTGGTTCCTCGACGAAGGTTTACGCGATATGTTCGACGACATCATGCCAATCGAAGATTTTCAAGGAAACCTTTCGTTAGAGTTTGTTGATTATCAATTACTGGAACCCAAATATACCGTGGATGAAGCGCGGGAACACGATGCCAACTTCTCGGCACCATTACACGTTACTTTACGCTTAACCAACCACGAAACGGGTGAAATTAAGTCGCAGGATGTCTTCTTTGGTGACTTCCCTCTGATGACGGCCCAAGGGACCTTCATCATCAACGGGGCAGAACGGGTTATTGTTTCCCAATTAGTCCGCTCACCAGGAGTTTACTTCAATGAAGATACTGATAAAAACGGTCGGACCGTCTTTGGTGCTACTGTAATCCCTAACCGGGGTGCTTGGCTCGAATTCGAAACCGACGCTAAAAACGTTTCTTACGTCCGGATTGACCGGACGCGGAAGATTCCAATGACCGAATTAGTTCGGGCATTAGGTTTTGGTTCCGACGATGAAATCTTGGATATCTTAGGTGATAACGAAAGCTTAATGCAGACGTTGGAAAAGGATATTCATAAGAACACCGACGATTCCCGTGTCGAAGAGTCCTTAAAGGACATTTACGAACGCCTACGTCCAGGTGAACCTAAGACGGCTGACTCTTCACGGAGCTTGCTGACTGCTCGGTTCTTTGACCCTAAGCGTTACGATATGGCTCCCGTTGGTCGTTACAAGACCAACAAGAAGCTGAGCTTGAAGACCCGTTTACTGGGCTTGACTTTAGCTGAAACGTTGGCTGACCCTGATACCGGTGAAATCATCGCGCAAAAGGGAACGGTCGTTGACAAGGACGTTATGAAGACTTTGGCACCATACTTGGATCAAGACGATTTCAAGATGGTTACTTTCCAGCCTTCAGACGAAGCCGTTGTTACGGAACCACTTAAATTACAAATCATCAAGGTGCAATCACCAGATGACCCAGAACAAGAAGTTCCCGTTATTGGGAATGGCAACATTGATATCAAGTTGAAGCACATTCGCCCAGCTGACATCATTGCTTCCATGAACTACTTCTTTGATCTGCAAATTGGGATCGGGAACACTGATGATATTGACCACTTGGGTAACCGGCGGATTCGTTCCGTGGGTGAACTCCTGCAAAACCAATTCCGAATCGGGTTATCTCGAATGGAACGGGTTGTGCGTGAACGGATGTCAATTCAGGACGCTGCGACGGTAACGCCACAACAACTGATCAACATTCGGCCAGTGGTTGCTTCCATTAAGGAATTCTTTGGTTCTTCACAACTTTCTCAATTCATGGATCAGACTAACCCATTGGGTGAATTAACCCATAAGCGTCGTCTATCCGCCCTTGGACCTGGTGGTTTGACACGTGATCGTGCCGGATATGAAGTCCGGGATGTTCATTACACCCACTACGGTCGGATGTGCCCAATTGAAACACCTGAAGGTCCTAACATTGGTTTGATTAACAGTCTTTCCAGTTACGCCCGGGTTAACAAGTATGGGTTCATCGAAACACCATATCGTCGTGTTTCATGGGATACGCATAAGGTTACCGACAAGATCGATTACCTGACTGCCGATGAAGAAGATAACTACGTTGTGGCACAAGCCAACACGCCGTTAAACGATGACGGTTCATTTGCTACGGATACCATCATGGCCCGTGACGAAGATAACAACATCGAAACTTCTGCCGACAAGATTGACTACATGGACGTTTCGCCAAAGCAAGTTGTTGCTGTGGCCACTGCATGTATTCCTTTCTTGGAAAACGATGACTCCAACCGTGCCTTGATGGGTGCCAACATGCAACGGCAAGCTGTGCCATTGCTGGACCCTCATGCACCATTAGTTGGGACTGGTATTGAATATAAAGCTGCGCATGACTCCGGAGTTGCTTTAATTAGCCAACACGAAGGAACTGTTGAATACGTTGATGCACGGGAAATCCGTGTTCGTCGTGCCGACGATGCGCTTGACACTTACAAGTTAATGAAGTTCCGCCGTTCTAACGGTGGTAAGAACTACAACCAACGTCCAATCGTTAAGGTTGGCGACCACGTCGACAACGACGAAGTCTTGGCTGATGGGCCTTCAATGGAAAATGGTGAATTAGCCTTAGGGCAAAACCCATTAGTTGCCTTCATGACTTGGCAAGGGTATAACTTCGAAGATGCCATCGGGATCAACGAACGGTTGGTTCGCGATGACGTTTACACGTCGATTCATATTGAAGAATACGAATCAGAAGCACGTGATACGAAGCTTGGACCTGAAGAAATGACTCGTGAAATCCCTAACGTTGGGGAAGATGCCCTGAAGAACTTGGACGAAGACGGAATTATCCGAATCGGTGCCGAAGTTCAAGATGGTGACATCTTGGTTGGTAAGGTTACGCCTAAGGGTGTTACAGAATTATCAGCCGAAGAACGGTTACTCCATGCCATCTTTGGTGAAAAGGCCCGTGAAGTGCGGGATACTTCTCTGAAGGTTCCACATGGTGGTGGCGGGATCATCCAGGATGTTAAGATCTTCACGCGTGAAAACGGTGATGAACTTTCTCCAGGTGTGAACATGATGGTTCGGGTCTACATCGCGCAAAAGCGGAAGATCCAAGTTGGTGACAAGATGTCCGGTCGTCACGGTAACAAAGGGACTGTGTCCGTTGTTATCCCTGAAGAGGACATGCCATACATGCCAGATGGTACGCCAATCGACATTATGTTGAGTCCAATGGGTGTGCCTTCCCGGATGAACATCGGGCAAGTGCTCGAATTGCATTTAGGGATGGCTGCTCGTAAGTTAGGTATTCACGTTGCTACGCCTGTCTTTGATGGTGCCCAAGATACTGATATCGCGGACGTTGTTAAGGAAGCTGGTATGGCTGCTGACGCTAAGACTGTCTTATACGATGGTCGGACTGGTGAACCGTTTGATAAGCGGGTTGCCGTCGGTGTCATGAACTACCTGAAGTTGGCCCACATGGTCGATGACAAAATGCACGCCCGTTCTATCGGACCTTACTCACTGGTTACGCAACAACCACTTGGTGGTAAAGCGCAATTCGGTGGCCAACGGTTTGGTGAAATGGAAGTCTGGGCTTTGGAAGCTTACGGTGCCGCTTATACGTTACAAGAAATCTTAACGTACAAGTCTGATGACGTGGTTGGCCGGGTTAAGACCTACGAAGCCATCGTTAAGGGCGATCCAATTCCAAAACCAGGTGTGCCTGAATCCTTCCGGGTTTTAGTTAAGGAATTACAATCCTTAGGTCTGGATATGAAGGTCTTAAACGGGAACAACGAAGAAATTGAACTCCGTGATATGGATGACGATGACGACGATGTTGTGAACGTTGATGCCTTAAGCAAGTACGCGCAACAACAGGAAGAACAACGCAAAGCCGCTGCTCAGACTGAAGACGCCAAAGCTACGCCAGCCGCACCAAAAAATGAAAGTCAACCGAACACACAAGACTAATTAATAAGGGAGGTCGCTTCTTTGGTCGATGTCAATAAGTTCGAAAGCATGCAGATCGGGCTGGCTTCACCTGATAAGATCCGTAGCTGGTCTTACGGGGAAGTTAAAAAGCCTGAAACCATCAACTACCGGACGTTAAAGCCTGAAAAAGACGGGCTGTTCGACGAGCGGATTTTCGGTCCTACTAAGGACTGGGAATGTGCCTGTGGGAAATACAAACGGATTCGCTACAAGGGTGTCGTTTGTGACCGTTGTGGGGTTGAAGTTACCCGTTCTAAGGTACGTCGGGAACGGATGGGCCATATCGAATTGGCTGCTCCAGTAACTCACATCTGGTACTTCAAGGGTATCCCAAGTCGGATGGGCTTAGTCCTCGACATGAGTCCCCGGGCGTTGGAAGAAATCATCTACTTTGCTTCCTACGTTGTTTTAGACCCAGGTGACACTGCGCTCGAAAAGAAGCAATTACTTTCCGAACGTGATTACCGTGACAAACTGATTGAATACGGTAGTGGCGCCTTCAAGGCTGAAATGGGTGCCGAAGCCATCAAGAAATTATTGATGGCAGTAGACCTAGATAAAGAAGTTAAGGAATTAAAGGAAGAATTGAAGGAAGCTACTGGCCAAAAGCGGACGCGTGCCGTTCGTCGTTTGGACATTTTGGAAGCCTTCGTAACATCTGGTAACCGTCCTGAATGGATGGTAATGGATGCTATTCCGGTAATCCCACCTGATTTACGGCCAATGGTACAACTTGAAGGTGGACGGTTTGCTACGTCTGACCTGAACGACTTGTACCGGCGGGTTATCAACCGGAACAGCCGGTTGAAGCGTTTATTGGATCTGAATGCACCTGGTATCATCGTTCAAAACGAAAAGCGGATGCTTCAAGAAGCCGTTGACGCCTTGATCGATAACGGTCGTCGTGGCCGTCCAGTTGCTGGTCCTGGTAACCGTCCATTGAAGTCTCTTTCACATATGTTGAAAGGGAAACAAGGGCGGTTCCGTCAAAACTTGTTAGGGAAGCGGGTTGACTACTCAGGTCGTTCCGTTATTGACGTTGGTCCTTCCCTCAAGTTCAACCAAATGGGCTTACCAGTCCCTATGGCTTTGGAATTATTCCGGCCATTCATCATGAAGGAACTGGTTGCGCGTGGCCTGGCTTCTAACATTAAGAACGCCAAGCGCCAAATTGATCGTGAAGATGACGATGTCTTTAACGTTTTGGAAGACGTCATCAAGGAACACCCTGTTCTGTTGAACCGGGCCCCTACGCTTCACCGTTTGGGTATTCAAGCGTTTGAACCCGTTTTGGTTAGTGGTAAAGCTATGCGTCTTCACCCATTGGCCTGTGAAGCTTACAACGCCGATTTCGATGGGGACCAAATGGCCATCCACGTTCCGTTATCTGACGAAGCACAAGCTGAAGCACGTTTGCTGATGCTGGCTGCTCACCATATCTTGGCACCTGCCAGTGGTAAGCCAGTTGTTGCGCCTTCTCAAGATATGGTTATCGGGAACTACTACCTGACGATGGAAGAAGCTGCTCGTGAAGGTGAAGGCATGATCTTTACCGACTTAAATGAAGCAGTCTTGGCCTACCGGAATGGGTTAGTTCACTGGCACACTCGGGTCGGGGTCCAAGTCTCCGGCATGACCGACAAGCCATTTACTGATGAACAACGGAGCAAGATCATGATGACGACCGTTGGGAAGTTGATTTTCAACAACATCCTGCCTAAGTCATTCCCATACCTGAATGAACCAACCAGTACGAACTTGAACGGTTACGTTCCAGATAAGTACTTCTTGGAACCAGGTGAGGACATTCATGATTACCTACAAAATGCTGAATTAGTTGGTCCATTTAAGAAGGGCTTCTTGTCCGACATTATCGCGGCCGTTTACCAACAATACAAGGTTACTGAAACCTCTAAGTTATTGGACCGGATTAAGGATTTGGGTTACGACGAATCTACGAAGTCTGGGTTAACGGTTGGGATGGTCGACGTTACCGACTTAAAGGAAAAGCCAGAAATTATCGACGCTGCCCACAAACAGGTTGCAACGGTAACGAAGCAATTCCGTCGTGGGTTGATTACCGACCACGAACGTTACGAACGGGTTATTGGTATCTGGAACGATGCCAAGGACGACATTCAAAACGCCTTGATTCACAGTTTCGAGCAACAGAACCCTATCTTTATGATGAGTGATTCTGGTGCCCGGGGGAACATTTCTAACTTTACGCAACTTGCCGGTATGCGTGGACTGATGGCCGCACCTAGTGGTGACATCATGGAGCTGCCTATCACGTCTAACTTCCGTGAAGGTTTGTCAGTGATGGAAATGTTCATTTCGACCCATGGGGCCCGTAAAGGGATGACCGATACGGCCTTGAAGACTGCCAACTCAGGTTACCTGACTCGGCGGTTGGTCGATGTTGCGCAAGACGTTATCATTCGGGAAAAAGATTGTGGAACTGACCGTGGTTTGAAGATTCGTGCCATCACTGATGGTAACGAAATGATCGAACCATTGTACGACCGGATCTTAGGGCGTTACACCCAAAAGACCGTCTATGATCCAGAAACTGGGGACGTAATTGTTCCTAAGAACCAAATGATTGTTGAAGACACCGCACAAAAGATTGTTGATGCTGGTGTTGAAGAAGTTACTATTCGTTCTGCCTTTACTTGCAACACCGAACATGGTGTTTGTGAACATTGTTACGGTCGTAACATGGCTACTGGTGACGAAGTTGAAGTTGGTGAAGCTGTCGGGACTGTTGCCGCTCAATCAATCGGTGAACCTGGTACCCAGCTGACCATGCGTAACTTCCATACCGGTGGTGTTGCCGGGAACGAAGATATTACCCAAGGGCTTCCTCGTGTTCAAGAATTGTTTGAATCTCGGAACCCTAAAGGTAAAGCTGAGATTACTGAAGTTACTGGGTCGGTTGAATCAATCGAAGAAAACCCAGCTGAACGGACGAAGGAAATCACGATTAAGGGTGAAGCCGATACGCGGACTTACACGTTACCAATCACTGCCCGCATGCGGGTCAGCGAAGGTGACTTCATTCACCGTGGTTCTGCATTGAACTATGGGTCTGTTGATCCTAAGGAAATGCTTCGTGTTCGTGATGTCTTATCAACTGAAACTTACATCTTAGGTGAAGTTCAACGAGTTTACCGGATGCAAGGTGTTGCCATCAGTGATAAGCACGTTGAAATCATGGTTCGTCAGATGTTACGTAAAGTTCGGATCATGGATCCGGGTGATACCGACGTTCTGCCTGGTACTTTGATGGATATTCAAGACTTCCGTCGTGCTAACTACCAGACGCTGATCGATGGTGGCATTGCTGCTACCGCACGTCCAGTTATCTTGGGGATTACCAAGGCTGCCCTGGAAACGAACAGTTTCTTGTCAGCCGCATCCTTCCAGGAAACGACGCGTGTCTTGACCGATGCTGCTATTCGGGGCAAGAACGATCCACTGGTTGGTTTGAAGGAAAACGTTATTATTGGGAAGATTATTCCTGCCGGGACTGGGATGCCAGATTACCGTCAGATCAAACCCAAAGAAGTTGGCGGTACGTCAACCGAAGGCGTCTACTCCATCAGCGATTTGGAAAAACAAATGCAAGAAGACTCACAGGCCTAGTGACAACTAGGTGGTTTGAGTTACGGGATCTGCCAGAGATGGTGGATCCTTTTTTGCTTACTGCAGAGATGAACGGGCGGTTAAGGCCATAACCACCAGATAAGCGCGCTGATCAGGAGATAGGGTAAGAAAGCGAATCTTGCAGGGGTGCGAATGGTTAGTAGAGCTAAGCTGCACGCTAGCAACAACCAGTGAGCCATCGATAAGCTTCCAAAGAACACCCAGTAGCCAATCATCATTTCTAAGTCCCCATCGCCAATCCGGGGGTGAGACCAGTGGGGCCACAGCCAACGAACCAGGCCAAATAGACTGGCGACGAATAAGATGGTCGGCCAAGGCTGACCAATTAAGCTAATGCTGAGGGTGGCCCAGCTTAGCCAGCCGGGGAAGGCCTGGGTTTGTACGTCAGACAGGGCCGCGAATGCCCAAAGGATCAACCACAGAAGTGGCAGGGTTAATGTAGGTGTCCAGGTTGTCAGCAGAAGGGCTGTAGTTCCCTCCATAAGAAGAATGGTTGGTGAAATGATTGCTTGACAGTAAGCACAACGACCACGTAGAAATAGGTAACTCAAAATGGGAACCATTTGCCAAGGAGCTAAGCGGGTAGAGCAGGTTACACAGTGCGATGGCGGGAAGAGTGGAGATTCACCAGTCACGTACCGGTCGGCCATGGCCACGAGGAAGGACCCCAGACAGGCACCATAAATAAATAGGATAAACATCATTACCAATCACCTCATAGACTAACTACGTCAAGAAACCCAGAATGTTTCTGGGAAATTGCTATTGGGCTTGTTGACATGCTATTTGTGGCATGGTATTCTATTAAAGGTGCTTTTCGCAGACAGGTCTCGGGTATTCACTACCAGACATGCTGACTGACGGCGGGGAGGACACTTCAATTGAACCCCCGTCTGGGTGGCTTTTTTCTTTCAAGAAAAATGAACCACCTGGATGTGTGGACTTAAACTCTAGAATGACTATAGGAAAGGAGGACTATTTAGATGCCTACTATCAACCAATTGGTGCGTAAAGGTCGTAAATCTAAAAGTTCTAAATCAGATGCCCCAGCTTTAAACTACGGGTATAACAGTTTCAAAAAAGCTCAAGTTAAGAATCCAGCTCCACAAAAGCGTGGGGTTGCTACTCGTGTCGGTACCATGACACCAAAGAAGCCTAACTCAGCTTTACGGAAATATGCACGTGTGCGGTTGTCAAACTTAATTGAAGTGACTGCTTACATCCCTGGTATTGGCCACAACCTTCAAGAACATAGTGTTGTGCTTATCCGGGGCGGCCGGGTTAAGGATTTACCTGGGGTTCGTTACCATGTTATCCGTGGTGCGCTCGATACTGCCGGGGTTACTGACCGTCGTCAAGGTCGTTCCAAGTACGGGACTAAGAAGCCTAAGGGCTAGACCGAGACTAAAAAGTAGGGGCGTTTGCACGGATTCCGTCAAACACCCCGTAACAGCATTTCAAGGAGGATATTAACAATGCCTAGAAAAGGAAACGTACAAAAGCGTGAAGTCCTTCCTGATCCAATTTACAATTCAAAGTTGGTCACTCGTCTGATCAACCACACGATGATGGATGGGAAACGTGGTACTTCAACTAAAATCATTTATGGTGCATTTGACATCATTAAGAACGAAACTGGCAACGATCCAGTGGAAGTCTTCGAAGAAGCAATGAAGAACGTCATGCCAGTCTTGGAAGTTAAGGCTCGGCGTGTTGGTGGGTCAAACTACCAAGTTCCAATCGAAGTTCGTCCTGACCGTCGGACTACTTTAGGTCTGCGTTGGATTGTGCAGTACTCTCGCCTTCGTGGCGAACACACTATGGTTGACCGGCTTGCCCGCGAAATCATGGATGCTGCCAACAACACAGGTGCTGCTGTTAAGAAGCGTGAAGATACGCACCGGATGGCTGATGCTAACCGTGCCTTCGCTCATTACCGCTGGTAAAAGCAGTTATCATGCTGCATTGCCAGCAGCGTGATACAATGTTAGAGCAGAGTGTCCTTGGATACTCCCGTCTCTGACTTAAGGGAGTAATCCTTTAATTGAGAGGTGGCGACTAAAATCAATTTTTGATGTTAGTGGCCACCTTTTGGCACAATCTACGATCAAGTTGAGAGGAGTTACACATTAATCATGGCTAATACTCGTGAATTTCCGCTTGAAAAGACGCGTAACATCGGTATCATGGCTCACATCGATGCCGGTAAAACGACGACTACTGAGCGTATCCTGTATTATACTGGTAAAATCCATAAGATTGGTGAAACCCATGATGGGGCTTCACAAATGGACTGGATGGAACAAGAACAAGAACGGGGTATTACGATCACTTCTGCCGCTACCACGGCCGAATGGAAGAAACACCGGATCAACATCATCGATACTCCAGGACACGTGGACTTCACTGTTGAAGTTGAACGTTCCCTGCGGGTGCTTGATGGTGCCGTTGCCGTCTTAGACGGTCAAGCCGGTGTTGAACCTCAAACTGAAACTGTTTGGCGTCAAGCCTCAGATTTCGATGTTCCCCGTATCGTTTTTGTTAACAAGATGGACAAGTTGGGTGCTGACTTCGACTTCTCCGTTAATTCACTCCACGAACGTCTCCAAGCTAACGCCGTTGCATTGCAAATGGCTATTGGTGCTGAAGATGACTTTGCCGGTGTTGTTGACTTAATCGAAATGAAGGCATACGTCTACGACAAGGATGAACTGGGTTCCTCATGGGACACTGTTGATATCCCTGCAGACATGCTGGAAGAAGCTAAGAAGCGTCATGAAGGCATCATCGAAAGCGTTGCTGACGTTGATGATGAAATCATGGAAAAGTACCTTGAAGGGGAAGAAATCTCCAAAGAGGAACTGAAGGCTGCTATCCGTCGTGCCACTTTACGTTTGGACTTATTCCCTGTCTTTGCTGGTTCTGCCTTCAAAGATAAGGGTGTTCAGATGTTGATGGACGCCGTTGTTGACTACTTACCATCTCCATTGGATGTTAAGCCTTACAACGCTACGGTTCCTGACACTGACGAAGCCGTTACTTTACGTGCTAACGATGACGATCCATTTGCTGCCTTGGCGTTCAAGGTTGCTACCGACCCATTCGTTGGTCGTTTAACTTACATCCGGGTTTACTCCGGTACTCTGGAAGCTGGTTCTTACGTACTTAACTCTACGAAGGACAAGCGTGAACGTGTTGGTCGTTTGCTGCAAATGCATTCAAATCACCGTCAAGAAATTCCAGAAGTCTTCTCTGGTGATATTGCTGGGGCCATTGGTTTGAAGAACACCACTACTGGTGACTCTTTAACCGACCCAGATCATCCATTACATTTGGAATCTATGGACTTCCCAGATCCAGTTATCCAGGTTGCCGTAGAACCAAAGACGAAGGCTGACCAAGACAAGATGAACACCGCCTTACAAAAGCTTTCTGAAGAAGACCCAACTTTCAAGGCTGAAACTAACCCTGAAACTGGTGAAACTCTGATTGCCGGGATGGGTGAACTTCACTTGGACATCATCATTGACCGGATGAAGCGTGAATTCAAGGTTGAAGCAAACATTGGTGCTCCTCAAGTTGCCTACCGTGAAGCCTTCACGAAGCCAACTAAGGTCCAAGGTAAGTTTGTTCGTCAATCTGGTGGTAAAGGTCAATATGGTGACGTTTGGATCGAATTTACCCCTAACGAACGTGGTAAGGGTTACGAATTCGAAGACGCTATCGTTGGTGGGGTTGTTCCTCGTGAATTTATCCCTTCAGTTGACCAAGGTCTGCAAGAAGCCATGGCAAACGGTGTGTTAGCCGGTTACCCATTGGTTGACGTTAAGGCTAAGTTATACGATGGTAGCTACCATGAAGTCGATTCTAGTGAAGCAGCCTTCAAGGTTGCCGCATCATTGGCTTTACGTAAGGCTGTCCAATCTGCTGGTCCCGTTATTCTTGAACCAATCATGAAGGTTGATATCTTGGTTCCTGAAGAATACATGGGTGATATCATGGGCCAAGTTACCGCACGTCGTGGTAAGGTCGATGGTATGGAAGCACGTGGTAACGCACAAATGATTCACTCTTACGTTCCGTTATCCGAAATGTTCGGTTACGCTACGACGTTACGTTCTGCATCACAAGGTCGTGGTACCTTCACCATGACGTTTGATCACTACGAACCAACGCCTAAGAGTGTTCAAGCTGACATTATCAAGAAGAACGGCGGTACTCCAGTCGAAGACTAGAGTTGTCATTCTCTAAAAATTGAAACGTCTTGCTACTTCGGTAGTGGGGCGTTTTTTTTTTGACCATTTTTTGATAAATTTCTTCTGACTAAGCTTGAGAGGAACGCGTATAATGATTCATGCAGTTATTTTTACGAGTTGAAAGTTGGATGATAAGTGATGGAAGAGTTATTTGAACGGACCTCAATTCCCCATGCATATTTCAAGCTGGCATTGCCAGTCGTCTTGAGTATGGTAGCCAGTATGATCTACAACCTGGTAGACACGTACTTTGTGGCCCAAACACAAAATACCAGCTTGGTTGCAGGGGTGGCCCTGTGTACGCCGCTATTTTCGGTTTTGATTGCCATCGGTGATATTTTTGGATTGGGCGGTAGTTCCCTGATTTCACGGTTACTGGGACAGAAGGCTTATCAAGTCAGTAGTCGCGTTAGCAGTTTCTGTTTATATAGTGCTGTTGTGGTGGGATTATTGACAACAGCCGTGTTATTGACAGCAACTCGTCCAGTTTTACATTTGTTAGGTGCGACCCCCGCGACGTATGCGTATGCGAAACAGTTTTATCAGATCATGGCAATTGGTGCAATGCCCATCATTGTGTCGATTGTTCCGGGAAATCTGATTCGGACTGAAGGTTTCGCGACCCAGTCGATGGTGGGAACCCTGGTGGGGACGGTGATCACCATTATCTTAGATCCAATTCTTATCTTTCCGATGGGTATGGGGGCAGCCGGTGCGGCGTTAGCCACCGTGATTGGGTATAGCCTATCAGCTGGAGTGCTCGTTTACCTAACCGAACATTACTGTCACGTTATCTCGGTAGATGTCCGGCGCAGTCGGATTAATCGTAATCTGGTTAAGCAGGTGTTGTTTATTGGGGTACCTGGGTCAATCACGAATTTGATGCAGGCTTTTGGAACGGCAGTGCTGAACCGTTATCTGGTCGCTTATGGACCGACTCGGGTGGCTGCGATGGGAATTGTCCTAAAAATGTACATGATTGTTATGCTAGTTATGGTTGGATTTGCCTTTGGCGCACAACCCTTGATTGGGTATACGTTTGGGGCGCAGAATATGACACGGTTTAAGAAAATTTTGCGGTTTGACCTTTTAGTAGAGGTAGGGTATGCCTTGATATTAGCGGCATTATTGATGATTTTTGCGCCACAGATCATTAGCCTCTTCTTACATGATGGGGCAGTCATTTCTGCGGGTACGTATATGCTGCGAGCCTTCCTGGCAACAACGCCATTCGTTGGCGCTGTGTTAGTTTACACGACGGTTTTCCAGAGTACAGGTAAGGCAGGAGGTGCTTTGATTATGTCAATTGCTCGCCAAGGTGTGTTTTTTTACGTCATGATTGTTGCCGGTGCGGCTTGGTTAGGCTACCATGGGATTATTTGGTCGCAACCAGCCGCAGACGTTCTAACCTGTGGTTTGGGTTGGCTGTTAGCCTGAGGAATTTTTGACCGGACCAAATCAGTTGATTAAGCCTGCTATAACAGAGATTTACTGTTTCTATCTTGAAATAAAATTGAGAGAATCTACCATTATATTAGTAATCCTCTCAATTTTCTTTTGTATCTGGTGGTCAGACGTGCTAAGATAGACAACGGCTTATGAGGGCTAATCGTCATGGGTGGTTAATTTGGGAATAGTTGTCTAATGGGGCAGAACACTTCCATTTTAATCTAAATACGGGATTAGCCTAGTATTATCAGACAATTTAAAATAATTTTCACTGAATTTCACGTCTTGATCGAGGTCAATTCGGTCAGCGATTTCACAAAAAGATTCAAGAAATTCGGCGAAAACCCTTGCCAGGCGGCGTTTTATTTAGTATGATAGTTAAGTGCTGTATTTCCCCGGGGTATTTTTGTGCCTTGGGGGTAGCGGTTCAAAAGCTTAAGCGATGATGTGGGAGATTGCGACACACCCGGCCGCTTTGCCATGAGGGTGTGGCGGGAATTTCCACGGAGTTAGTCTTATTTTTAAAATAGACGAAGGAGGGAACACAATGGCAAAACAAAAAATTCGGATTCGGTTGAAGGCATACGAACATCGCATCCTTGACCAATCAGCGGAAAAGATTGTTGAAACAGCAAAGAGAACTGGTGCCGGCATCTCAGGCCCAATCCCATTGCCAACTGAACGGACAATCTACACCGTATTACGTTCACCACATAAGTTTAAGGACTCACGTGAACAATTCGAAATGCGGACGCATAAGCGTTTGATTGATATCGTTAACCCAACGCCAAAGACGGTCGACTCATTAATGAAGCTTGACCTGCCTAGCGGTGTTGATATCGAAATCAAGTTATAATTTTCAAGGTAATAAACTAATACAATATAATCGGAGGTGTACTCATGACCACTAAAGGAATCTTAGGGAAAAAGGTCGGGATGACGCAAGTCTTCACTGATGCTGGCGAATTAATCCCCGTTACTGTTGTCGAAGCAACGCCAAACGTTGTGTTACAAGTTAAGACGATGGAAAACGACGGTTACGAAGCCATTCAACTTGGTTACCAAGACAAGCGTGAAGTACTCAGCAACAAGCCCGAACAAGGTCATGTAGCAAAAGCAAACACGACTCCTAAGCGCTTCATTCGTGAATTCAGAGATGTTGAGCTGGGAGATTACAAGGTAGCAGACGAAGTTAAAGTTGATACCTTCCAAGCAGGAGACATCGTGGATGTCACAGGTGTCACTAAAGGTCATGGATACCAAGGTAACATTCATAAAGATGGTCAAAGCCGTGGACCTATGGCCCATGGTTCTCGTTACCACCGTCGTCCAGGTTCTCTGGGTGCTATCATTAACCGGGTATTCCCTGGTATGAAGCTTCCAGGCCGGATGGGTAACAAGACGGTTACTATCCAAAACCTCGTGATCGTTAAGGCTGACATTGATAACAACGTTCTGTTGATCAAGGGTAACGTGCCTGGTGCTAACAAGTCACTTGTTTCCGTTAAGAGTGCTGTTCGCCCACCACGTCCTAAGCAATCTGAAAAATAAATAGGAAGGGAGGATAATTAAATGACAAGCGTAGCATTATACAAGCAAGATGGTAATCAAAACGGCAACGTTGATTTGAATGCTGATATCTTTGGTATCGAACCTAACGAAAACGTCGTATTTGACACAATCCTGATGCAACGAGCTTCCTTACGCCAAGGAACCCACGCCGTAAAAAACCGGAGTGCCGTTCGTGGTGGTGGTAAGAAGCCATGGCGTCAAAAGGGTACTGGTCGTGCCCGTCAAGGTTCCATCCGTTCACCACAATGGGTCGGTGGTGGTGTGGTCTTTGGACCAACCCCTCGCTCATACAGTTACCGCCTTCCTAAGAAGGTTGGCCGTTTAGCACTTAAGTCAGTTCTTTCTCAAAAGGTTCTTGACGAAAGCTTATACGTTCTTGACGCATTAGCATTCGACGCACCTAAGACGAAAGAATTCGCCGCAGTGCTGGCTGGTTTGAACGTCACGACTAAGACGTTGGTTGTCCTTGAAGATGACAACGTTACTGCTGCTTTAGCAGCCCGCAACTTATCCAATGTTAAGGTAATTCCAGCCAAGAGCTTGAACGTCCTCGATATTGCTGATGCGGACAAGTTAGTGATTACCCAACCAGCTCTTTCTCAAGTAGAGGAGGTGCTCGCATAATGGAATCACGTGACATTATTTTACGCCCAGTTGTTACCGAAGCAACGATGGCAACTATGGACGACAAGCGTTACACCTTTGACGTTGACGTACGAGCAACCAAGACACAAGTCAAGCATGCTATTGAAGACATCTTTGACGTTAAGGTTGTTAAGGTCAACATCATGAACTTAAAGGGTAAGTTAAAGCGTCAAGGTCGTTACGAAGGCTACACTAAGAAGCGTCGTAAGGCTATTGTCAGCTTATCTGCCGACTCAAAAGAAATTAAATTATTCAACGAAGAATAAAATTTCAAATATAGGAGGGAAATAACGTGGCGATTAAGAAATACAAACCAACAAGCAATGGTCGTCGTAACATGACGAGCTTGGTTTACAAAGACGTCATCACTAAGACGACTCCTGAAAAGTCATTGCTTGATTCACAAAGTCATTCTGCTGGGCGTAACAACGCTGGTAAAATGACTGTCCGTCATCGTGGCGGTGGTAACAAACGCCAATACCGGATCATCGACTTCAAGCGGATTAAGGATGATGTTACAGCAACCGTTAAGGCTATCGAATACGATCCTAACCGTACTGCCAACATTGCATTGTTAGTTTACGCTGATGGTGTTAAGTCATACATCATTGCACCTAAGGGCTTAAAGGTTGGTATGCAAGTACAATCTGGTCCAGATGCTGATATCAAAGTCGGTAACGCATTACCATTGAAGAACATTCCTTTTGGGACTGTCATTCACAACATCGAATTGAAGCCTGGTAAGGGTGGCCAATTGGTCCGTTCTGCTGGTACTTCAGCTCAATTGTTAGGTAAAGCTAACGACGACAAGTACGTGTTAGTTCGTCTTTCATCTGGTGAAGTTCGGATGATCTTGAACGTTAACCGTGCAACTATCGGTGCCGTAGGTAACGAAGAACATGAACTGATCAACGTTGGTAAAGCTGGCCGTAACCGGTGGGCTGGTCAACGTCCTCACGTTCGTGGTTCAGTTATGAACCCTAACGATCACCCACATGGTGGTGGTGAAGGTAAGGCTCCTGTTGGTTTACCATCTCCTCTTTCTCCATGGGGTAAGAAGACCGTTGGTAAGAAGACACGTTCGAAGAAGAACAAGACTGAGAAGTTCATTGTTCGTCATCGTAAAGGTTCTAAGATGTAATAATCCGGTTTACCGGATGTCAAGAGACCTGGTTGTCATCGGCTTAACCGATGCGCCACAAGTAGAGGAGGTTTCATAATGGGTCGTAGTTTGAAAAAAGGACCTTTCGCCGATGCGCACTTATTAAAGAAGATTGATGCGCAAAAGGATTCACAAAAGAAGGCCGTCATCAAGACCTGGTCCCGTCGGTCTACTATTTTCCCAAGCTTTGTAGGTTACACTATCGCTGTTTATGATGGACGGAAGCATGTACCAGTTTACGTTCAAGAAGACATGGTAGGCCACAAACTTGGCGAATTCGTACCAACCCGGACATTCCGTGGTCATGGTGGCGACGACAAGAAAACTCGTTGATAAGGAGGATTAACTAATGGCTGAACAAGTTACATCAGCGCAAGCGACTACTAAGACGGTTCGGATTGCTGCTCGCAAAGTCCGCCTTGTCATCGATCTTATCCGCGGCAAGAGCGTCGCTGAAGCAATCGCTATTTTAAAGTTCACACCGCGTGGAGCATCACCCGTTGTGGAAAAAGTTTTAAACTCAGCAATTGCTAACGCAGAAAACAATTTTGACTTAGATCGTCAAGATCTAATCGTTAGCGAAGCCTTTGTGAACGAAGGACCAACCCTTAAGCGGTTCCGTCCTCGTGCTAAAGGTTCTGCTTCACCAATTAACAAGCGTACGAGTCATGTTACGGTTGTTGTATCTGAGAAAAAGGAGGGATAACGCGTGGGTCAAAAAGTAAATCCAACTGGATTACGGGTCGGTATCATTCGCGACTGGGAAGCAAAGTGGTATGCTGAAAAGGATTTCGCTGCTTACCTGAAGGAAGACCTTCAAATCCGTAAGTTTATTGAAAAGCGTCTTGTAGACGCATCTGTATCAACTGTTGAGATTGAACGGGCTGCAAACCGCGTCAACATCTCAATTCACACCGCCAAGCCAGGTATGGTTATTGGTAAGGGTGGTTCCGAAGTCGAAAATCTCCGTAAGGAATTGAACGACTTAACTGGCAAACGTGTTCACATCAACATCGTGGAAATCAAGAAGCCAGATTTGGACGCCAAATTGGTCGGTGAAAACATCGCTCGTCAATTGGAAGGCCGTGTTGCTTTCCGTCGAGCTATGCGTGGTACGATGCAACGTACTATGCGTTCTGGCGCCAAAGGTGTTAAGACGCAAGTCGCTGGTCGTTTAAACGGTGCTGACATGTCCCGTGTCGAAAGCTATGCTGAAGGTACGGTTCCTCTGCACACGTTACGTGCTGATATTGATTATGCATGGGTTGAAGCTCACACGACTTACGGTTCATTAGGTGTTAAGACCTGGATCTACCGTGGTGAGATTTTGCCAGAAAAAAAGCAAACTAACGGACAAGGAGGGAAATAAACATGCTGGTACCTAAGCGAGTAAAGTTCCGTCGTGTCCACCGTGGTAAGCTTCGTGGCGAAGCCAAGGGTGGCAAGAGCGTTGCTTTTGGTGACTACGGTTTGCAATCGTTGGATTCCAAGTGGATCTCCAACCGTCAAATCGAAGCTGCGCGTGTTGCAATTACACGTTACATGAAGCGTGGTGGGAAAGTTTGGATCAAGATTTTCCCTCACAAATCCTACACCGCTAAAGGTGTTGGGGTCCGGATGGGTAATGGTAAAGGTACGCCTGATGGCTGGGTAGCCCCAGTTAAGCGCGGTAAGGTATTGTTTGAAGTGGGTGGCGTCTCTGAAGAAGTCGCTCGCGAAGCCTTACGTTTGGCTGCCATGAAGCTTCCCGTTCGTACCAAGGTTTTATCACGAGAGGAAGTAGGTGGCGAATCTAATGAAGACTAAAGAAATCAACGAATTAACCACTGCTGAAATGCTCGATAAAGAAAAGAGCTACAAGGACGAATTATTCAACTTGCGTTTCCAATTAGCTACTGGTCAATTGGAAAACACCGCACGGTTGAAGCAGGTTCGTAAGAACATTGCGCGGATTAAAACCGCTCTTCGCCAACAAGAACTGAACAAGTAGAATACGATAAGAAGGAGGTCACTAATACATGAGTGATGCACGTAATAACCGCAAGGTTTACCGTGGTCGTGTCGTTTCCGACAAAATGGAAAAGACGATCACTGTCGTTGTTGAAACGACAAAGACGGATGCAAGATATGGCAAGCGCGTCAAGTACTCCAAGAAGTACAAGGCACATGATGAAAACAACGAAGCCCACACAGGCGACATTGTTGAAATCATGGAAACTCGGCCACTGTCTGCTACCAAGCGGTTCCGCTTAGTCGACATTGTTGAAAAAGCAGTAATCATTTAGGTGTCGTTTTTATCGTATTCTGAACTAGAACTGAAGGGAGGACACTAGCTGTGATCCAACAAGAAAGCCGTTTAAAGGTTGCCGACAACTCTGGCGCCCGGGAAATTCTGACCATTAAGGTTCTGGGTGGCTCCAAGCGTCGCTACGCCGGAATTGGTGATGTTATTGTCGCTACTATCAAACAAGCAACACCAGGTGGCGTTGTCAAAAAGGGTGATGTTGTTAAGGCTGTTGTCGTACGTACGAAGTCTCGTGTACGTCGTAACGACGGTTCATACATCAGCTTTGATGAAAATGCCGCAGTGCTGATCAAAGACGACAAGAGCCCACAAGGGACTCGTATCTTCGGACCAGTTGCACGTGAATTGCGTGACAACGACTTCATGAAGATTGTCTCATTAGCACCTGAAGTACTGTAATTAAGAATTGTGTTAAACAAGGAGGTGCCCACAGGAATGCTTATTAAAACTGGTGACAAGGTCCGCGTGATCGCTGGCAAAGACAAAGGCAAAGAAGGAACTGTTTCTAAGGTCCTGAACGCCAAGAACCGCGTGATCGTCAAAGGCGTCAATATGATTAAGAAGCACCAAAAAGCTTCTCAAACTAATCCCCAAGGCGGAATTATTGATATTGAAGCACCAATTCACGCATCCAACGTAATGCTCATCGATCCTTCGAACAACGAACCAACCCGGCTTGGCGTTCGAGTAGAAGATGGTCACAAAGTCCGGTTCGCTAAGAAGTCCGGCGAAACCATCGACAAATAATCACTGAAAGGAGGAACATAATTTCATGTCAGCTCGTTTAAAAGAAAAGTACGTAAATGAAATTACCCCATCATTGGTGGAAAAGTTCAGCTACAGTTCTGTTATGCAAACGCCGAAGATCGAAAAGATCGTTTTGAACATGGGTGTTGGTGATGCTGTTTCCAACGCTAAGAACCTGGACGAAGCCGTTGAAGAATTGGGTTTGATTTCTGGTCAAAAGCCATTGGTTACTAAGGCCAAGAAGTCAATCGCCACCTTCCGTCTTCGTGAAGGTATGTCAATCGGTGCAAAGGTTACCCTCCGCGGTGACCGGATGTACGAATTCCTGGACAAATTGATCAACGTGTCATTGCCACGTGTTCGTGACTTCCATGGTGTTAGCTCTCGTGCCTTTGATGGCCGTGGGAACTACACTCTGGGTGTTAAAGAACAATTGATTTTCCCAGAAATTAACTTTGATAACGTTAACCGTGTTCGTGGTTTGGATATTGTTATCGTTACGACGGCAAATACTGATGAAGAGTCACGTGAATTACTGACTCAATTCGGCATGCCGTTTGCACACTAATAAAAGGAGGTTCACACAAATTGGCTAAGAAATCTCAAATTGCTAAGAACAAGCGTCCTGCGAAGTTCTCTACTCAGAATTATACTCGTTGCGAACGTTGTGGACGTCCACACTCTGTTTATCAAAAGTTCCATCTTTGCCGTATTTGCATGCGGGAATTGGCTCACAAGGGTCAAATTCCTGGCATGAAGAAGGCTAGTTGGTAAAACGGAATTTTAAACAAAGGGAGGGTAAACGTTAATGTCCATGACTGATCCTATTGCAGACTTCTTGACGCGTATTCGTAACGCCAACATGGTTCGTCACGAATCACTCGAAGTACCTGCATCTAAAATTAAACGCGACATCGCTGAAATCCTGAAGCGCGAAGGTTTCATCCGCAATGTTGAATACATCGATGATGACAAGCAAGGCATCATCCGCGTATTCCTCAAGTACGGCAAAGATAACCAACGTGTCATCAGTGGTTTAAAGCGTATTTCCAAGCCAGGTTTACGTTCATACGTTAAAGCTGACGCTGTGCCAAAGGTATTAAACGGTTTAGGTATCGCTATTATCTCCACCTCTGAAGGGGTCGTTACAGATAAAGAAGCGCGTGCTAAGAAAATCGGTGGCGAAGTTCTCGCCTACGTTTGGTAAAACTTTTAAAAAGATAGGAGGTGCCTTTCAGTGAGTCGTATTGGTTATAAAACTGTCAACGTCCCAGCCGGCGTTGAAGTAAAACGCGATGGTGATCAAGTGACTGTCAAGGGTCCAAAGGGTGAATTAACTCGGACTTTCTCAGACATCATCACCATGAAAATTAGTGACGGTGCGGTTGATTTCGACCGTCCAGATGATAACAACAAGACGCGTGCCCTTCATGGTACTCAGCGTGCTAACTTAAACAACATGGTTGAAGGTGTTGTTAGTGGTTTCGCTAAGACTTTGAAGTTAGTCGGTGTTGGTTACCGTGTTCAAGCTAAGGGTAAGACTTTAGTATTGAGCGTTGGTTACTCCAACCCTGTTGAGATGGCTATTCCTGAATCCTTGGATGTCAAGGTTCCAGACAACACCACCATCAACATCGCCGGCATTAGCAAGCAAGAAGTCGGTGACTTCGCTGCTGAAGTTCGTGCCGTTCGTTCACCAGAACCTTACAAAGGTAAGGGTATCCGTTACGAAAACGAATACGTTCGAATTCGTGAAGGTAAAACTGGTAAGTAAAGCAGCTTAAATGCTGATAATTCTACAAAGAGGTGACTATTTTGATTACGAAACCAGATAAGAACAAGACACGTCAAAAGCGTCATATGCGTGTCCGCAACAAAATTTCTGGAACTGCAGAACGCCCACGCTTAAACGTTTTCCGCTCTAACAAAAACATCTACGCTCAAGTCATTGATGACGTAGCGGGTGTCACGCTTGTTAGTGCCTCGACGTTAGATAGTGATGCAAATGGTGACAACAAGACCGACCAAGCTAAGGCTGTTGGTGAATTAGTTGCTAAGCGCGCTGTCGAAAAGAAGATTAGCAATGTTGTGTTTGATCGTGGCGGTTACTTATACCACGGCCGTGTTCAAGCATTGGCAGAAGCTGCTCGCGAAAACGGGCTGAAATTTTAACAGTAAGGAGGAATAACCACACATGGCAAAATTTATTGATCCCGACAAGTTAGAACTTGAAGATAACGTTGTTGCTATCAACCGGATCACCAAAGTTGTTAAAGGTGGCCGTCGTCTTCGGTTCGCTGCACTTGTAATTGTCGGCGACAAGAAGGGTCACGTTGGCTTCGGTACTGGTAAAGCTCAAGAAGTTCCAGAAGCTATCCGTAAGGCCGTTGAAGCTGCTCGTAAGAACTTGATCGAAGTACCTATCGTGGGAACTACCATTCCTCACGAAGTCCTTGGTTCATTTGGTGGGGGTAAGATCATGCTCAAGCCTGCCGCTGAAGGTTCTGGGGTTACTGCTGGTGGCTCAGTTCGTTCCGTCATGGAATTAGCTGGTGTTGCTGACGTTACTTCAAAGCGTTTAGGTTCTAACACGCCAGTCAACGCAGTTCGGGCCACATTTGATGGCTTGGCTCAGTTGAAGCGTGCTGAAGAAGTTGCCGCTCTCCGTGGTGTCTCTCTTCAACACTTAGCTGAATAAGGAGGGGTATTAAAATGGCTCAATTAAAAGTTACTTTAATTCATAGTGTTGCTCACCGCCTCCCTAAACAGCGTAAGATTGTGGAAGCTATGGGCTTACACCGAGTAAACAGCACCGTTATCCAACCAGATAACGAAGCTACTCGTGGTGCGCTTTTCCAAATCGCACATTTAATTAAGGTTGAAGAAGTTAAATAGTTTTCATATCATTAAATAAGGAGGTGCGCAATAGCATGAAGTTGAATGAATTAAAACCTGCTGAAGGCTCACGGAAGGTTCGTAACCGGGTTGGCCGTGGTGATTCATCTGGTAATGGTAAGACTGCCGGTCGTGGCCAAAAAGGTCAAAAGGCTCGTAGCAAGACTCGTTTGGGTTTTGAAGGTGGCCAAATGCCATTGTACCGTCGAATCCCAAAGCGTGGGTTTACCAACATTAACCGCAAGGAATTTGCTGTCGTAAACTTATCTGCTTTGAACGTCTTCGACGATGGTGCTGAAGTTACTCCAGCTGCCTTGGTTGAAGCTGGCATCGTTAAAAACGAAAAAGCCGGTGTCAAAGTTTTGGGTAACGGCGAGTTGTCAAAGAAGTTGACGGTTAAAGCCGCTAAATTCTCTAAGTCAGCTGCCGAAGCTATCGAAGCTGCTGGTGGTAAAACTGAGGTGATTTAATGCTATCAAGCTTGAAAAACGCCTTTAAGATTAAAGACATTCGTAAGAAGATATTCTTTACTCTATTGGTTTTGATTGTCTTTCGGTTGGGTACTTATATTACCGTCCCCGGCATTAACGCAAAGGCACTTCAAAGCGTTGCGTCTTCTGGATTGGTTAGTATTTTAGATACCTTCAGTGGTGGTGGGTTGCAAAACTATTCCATCTTCGCGATGGGGGTTTCACCTTACATCACTGCACAAATCGTTATTCAATTGCTACAAATGGACATCGTTCCGCGCTTCGTTGAATGGAGCAAGCAAGGGGACGTTGGTCGTCGGAAGTTAAACCAAGCGACTCGGTACTTAGCGATTGCCTTGGCATTCGTTCAGTCTATTGGTATCACCGCTGGTTTTAGTGCCTTAAGTTCACTAAAATTGGTTGAAAATCCTAGTGTCACTACTTATCTTGCCATCGGATTAATTCTGACTGGTGGGACGATGTTAACGACTTGGATGGGTGATATGATTACCGATCGTGGTTTAGGTAACGGGATCTCAATGATTATCTTTGCGGGTATCATTGCTCGGACACCTAATTCTGTTTATCAGCTTTTCCAAACTTACTTCATTGACGCTGACAAAGGGACCTTATGGAAGAGTGTCTTGTTCATTATTGGGTTGATCGTCTTAGTTCTGATTATTGTGACCTTTACCACTTGGGTTCAACAAGCGGAACGGCGTGTACCTATTCAATACACTCGGCGGGTATCTGGTTCGCCAGATAGCAGCTACCTCCCATTAAAGGTCAACGTTGCCGGGGTTATCCCCGTCATCTTCGCGAGTTCGTTTATTGCGACACCACAGACTATTCTGATGGCGTTCCAAAACACGCACTCTCAAGATGCTTGGTACCAAACTTTAACAGACGTCTTTAATATGCAAACGCCGGATGGTGCCGTATTGTACACTGTTCTGATCGTTGTGTTCACGTTCTTCTATGCGTTCGTTCAAGTCAACCCAGAAAAGTTAGCCGAGAACCTGCAAAAGCAGGGGAGCTATATTCCTGGTGTTTGGCCTGGTCACGAAACACAATCTTATGTTTCCAGTCTGTTGATGCGTCTTAGCACTGTTGGGGCGCTCTTCCTTGGATTCATTTCTTTGATTCCGTTAGTTGCCCAGAACCTGTGGAACTTAGATGAGTCAATTGGTTTAGGTGGTACCAGCCTCTTAATCGTGGTTGGGGTTGCTATTGAAACCATGCGGCAAATCGACGGATTAATGATGAAGCGCGAATACGTTGGCTTTATCCAAGGTCCAGAACCAGCTTAATGAGTTTCCAGCGGGTGTGTTGATCTTTTAGCACACCTGCTTGTGTTTTTCGGGTAAATTTCGAGTTAAAGGAGAACGAACATGACAGCAATGAATTTGATCCTCATGGGTTTACCAGGTGCCGGTAAAGGTACGCAAGCCGAAAAGATTATCAAGGAGTTCAACTTGCCGCATATTTCCACGGGAGACATCTTCCGTGATGCGATGAAGAACGAAACTGAAATGGGATTGGCAGCGAAGAAGTTCATCGACAAAGGTGAACTTGTGCCGGACGAAGTCACGAACGGCATCGTTCGCGACCGGTTAGCTCAGGATGATACCAAAAACGGGTTCATGTTGGATGGGTTTCCCCGTTCTATTGTTCAAGCCGAAGCGTTAAACACGTTTGGCCCTGAACTTGATCGGACCATCAACGCCGTGATTAATATTCACGTTGAACCAGATGTTTTGGTTGAACGCCTTTCTGGTCGTTACATTTGCCGCAACTGTGGCGCAACTTACCACAAGCTGTACAAGCAGCCTAAGGTTGAAGGTACGTGTGACGTCTGTGGTAGTCATGACTTCTATCAACGCGAAGATGACAAGCCTGAAACGGTGAAGAATCGTTTGGCAGTGAATTTGAAAGCAAATACACCGCTGGTTGATTACTACACCAAGAAGAACTTGTTGTTCACCGTTGATGGTGACCGTGACATTGATGATGTTTACGTCGACATCGAAAAGATCCTGAAGAACCTCTAGGAAGTAGCTTAGTTCTTGCTTAACTAGAAGAATTATGGTAAGCTTATTCAGGTTTAGCCTGTAAATGGCGCGCTGACGCGATTCACAGGTGCTAGGTGGGGGCAACTCGTTGTCCTTGCCGCTTTTACGTGTATTTACACGCAATTAAAAGGGAGGTACTTTCGTGGCGAAAAGCGATGTCATCGAAGTCGAAGGTAAAGTTACCGAAACATTACCAAATGCGATGTTTCGGGTCGAATTAGAAAACGGTCATGAGATTCTCGCTCACGTTTCCGGTAAGATTCGGATGCATTACATCCGGATTCTGCCTGGTGACCGAGTAACTGTTGAAATGTCACCGTATGACTTGTCTAAAGGCCGGATTACTTATCGCTTTAAGTAACGGTTAGACAGATGTAGGAGGGATATTCATGAAAGTAAGACCATCAGTTAAGCCAATGTGCGAACACTGCAAGGTTATCAAGCGTAAAGGCCGAGTAATGATCATTTGCTCAGCTAACCCTAAGCACAAACAACGCCAGGGTAAGTAATTCAATTTATAGGAGGTGCACTTAAATGCCACGTATTGCTGGAGTGGATTTACCACGTGATAAGCGAATCGCTTACGGTTTGACTTACATTTTTGGAATCGGGATCAACACCGCACACAAGATTGTTGCGGATGCTGGTGTCGCAGAAGACGTTCGGGTTCGCGATATGACGCCTGATCAAGAAGACAAGATTCGTGCCGAAGTAGACAAGTACAAAGTTGAAGGTGACTTACGTCGTGAAGTTAGCTTGAACATCAAGAACTTGCAAGAAATGGGTTCTTACCGCGGTATGCGTCACCGTCGTGGACTGCCTGTTCGCGGCCAACACACCAAAAACAATGCCCGCACTCGGAAGGGTAAAGCCGTTTCCGTTGCCGGTAAGAAGAAGTAAGGGAGGTTTATCACTTTATGGCTACTAGAAGAACTAGTCGCAAGCGTCGGGTCAAGAAGAATATTGAAGCCGGTGTTGCACACATTCACGCTACGTTTAACAACACATTAGTTATGATCACAGACGTTCAAGGGAACGCTATTGCTTGGTCATCAGCTGGTGCCTTAGGTTTCAAGGGTAGTCGGAAGTCAACGCCATTTGCTGCACAAATGGCTGCTGAAGCCGCTGCTAAAGCATCACAAGAACATGGTGTTAAGTCCGTTGAAGTTGCTGTTAAGGGTCCTGGTTCAGGACGTGAAGCTGCTATTCGGGCAATCCAAGCTGCTGGTATCGAAGTTACGGCTATTCGTGACGTTACGCCAGTGCCTCATAATGGTACTCGTCCTCCAAAGCGCCGTCGGGTTTAACGTGAGCGTTTCATTAATGAGGGCAACCTTCATGATGGGATTGACTTATAGGAGCTCAACGCGGTTTGAAAGGGGTAAACGATAAGAATGATTGAATTTGAAAAGCCTAACATTCATAAAATTGACGAAAGCAGTAACTACGGCAAGTTTGTTGTCGAACCGTTGGAACGTGGTTACGGAACAACGCTTGGCAACTCTTTGCGTCGGATTCTGCTTTCATCATTACCTGGTGCAGCTGTTACCAGCATTCAAATCGACGGGGTTCTGCATGAATTCTCTACTGTCGAAGGGGTCGTTGAAGACGTCACACAAATCATCTTAAATGTTAAGAAGATTGCGTTGAAGTTAAACGGTTCTGATGATCAGGAAGAAACCATGGAGATCAACGTTAAGGGACCTGCCCAAATCACCGCTGGTGATATTGTGGCTGGTGCCGACGTTGACGTTTTGAACCCAGATCTGTACATTGCAACGGTTGCCGATGGTGCAACGTTCCATATGCGGATGACGGCTGACAAGGGCCGGGGTTATGTTTCTGCTGACGAGAACAAGACTCGCAACACGGACATGCCTATCGGTGTCTTAGCTGTGGATTCTATTTACACCCCAATCGAACGGGTTAACTACCAAGTAGAGAATGCACGGGTTGGCCAACGGGCTGACTATGATAAATTGACCCTGGATGTTTGGACAAACGGTTCAATTAATCCAAGCGAAGCCATTGCTCTGGCTGCAAAGATCTTGACCGAACATCTGGCTATGTTTGTCGACCTGACTGACGAAGCTAAGAATGCGGAAATCATGGTTGAAAAAGAAGAAACTCACAAGGAAAAGATGCTTGAGATGACCATCGAAGAGCTCGACTTGTCCGTTCGTTCTTACAACTGCTTGAAGCGTGCTGGTATCAACACGGTCCAAGAATTGAACAACAAGACTGAAGCAGACATGATGAAGGTTCGTAACTTGGGTCGCAAGTCCCTTGAAGAAGTTAAGGCTAAGTTAGCTGACTTAGGTTTGTCACTTCGGAAGGAAGACTAATTTTAGACACTCAAAGGAGGGTTTCTGGTTATGAGTTACCGTAAATTACAACGGACTAGTTCTCAACGTCGTGCCTTGTTACGCGATTTGACCACTAGTTTAATCTTGAACGGCCGCATCGAAACGACTGAAGCACGTGCTAAGGAAGTTCGCAAGACGGCTGACCAAATGATTACCTTGGGTAAGCAAGGCGACTTACACGCACGTCGTCAAGCCGCTGCTTTCATCCGTAACGTAGTTGCTGATGTCAAGGAAGATGGCGACGATGTCGTTGTTACCAGCGCATTGCAAAAGGTATTTAGCGAATTAGCACCTAAGTATGCTGATCGTAAGGGTGGTTACACGCGTATCATGAAGACGATGCCTCGTCGTGGTGATGGCGCTGCTATGGCTATCTTGGAATTCGTTGACTAATTATTAGTTCGGATTCAGGGAGCTTGTCACTTCCCTAAAACGTGGCAATTAGGTTTCAAATTAATCACTAGGACCATGTGGTATAGAGCGTTATGATGATGGGTTTTCCCCGAGTCTAGCTTGAATGGGGGCAAACGCCTCAGCGCCGCTGGTTTGTTAGTGATTTTTTTTGTACATATTTTTATGCCGGGGTGATGTTCACCAATTGGCGGTGACTGAGACAACCGTCAAGCTGCAGTCTTTTTGGTTCAAGCAAATTGATTACTGGTCGTAGGATGATTTGTTGACTGGATAGCTGGCAATGATCCAAAACCGATTGCCAAGCATGTGAGGTATTCACGTGAATATTGGTGAACCACTACGTTATCTCGTCAACATTTGGTATAATTACTGGTGACTTTTACACTGGGAGAATTAAAAACGCTGATGGAAAATATCATTGAAGTTAAACATCTTTCATATCGCTATGGCAAAGAGCAACGGCCGGCCTTAAATGATGTCAGTTTTGACGTCCATCGTGGCGAGTGGCTAGCCATTGTTGGACATAACGGGAGTGGAAAATCCACGTTAGCTAAGTCCTTAGATGGTCTGTTGCCATTTACTGAGGGGACAGTCACTATTGATGGCATGGAGCTTTCACCGGAGACCGTGTGGCAGGTGAGAGAAAAAATTGGTATGATCTTCCAGAACCCTGACAACCAGTTTGTTGGGGCAACCGTGGAGGATGATGTTGCTTTTGGTTTGGAGAATCGGCAGGTTACCCGTGAGGAGATGATTCCGCGGGTTAAAGCGGCTATCGAAGAAGTGGGGATGCGTGACTTTGCACAGCGCGAGCCGAGTTCGTTATCCGGAGGTCAGAAGCAGCGAGTCGCGTTAGCCGGTATTGTGGCCATTAGCCCCAGCATTTTAATTCTGGATGAAGCAACCAGTATGTTGGATCCCTTAGGGCGACAAGATATGCTTGAATTGGTCGGTAAGTTGCGGCGAGATCAGAAGCTGACGGTTATCTCAATTACCCATGATATTGATGAGGCAGCGAATGCTGACCGAATTTTGGTAATTGATGATGGTCAGTTGGTTCAAGAAGCTTCACCAGCGGAAATATTTGCGCTGGGTGAAAAGCTGGTTGATTTAGGATTGGATTTACCTTTTACGGCTAAGCTCAAGGCCGCACTGAAAAAGCGGGGTATTGAGCCCCCCGCAAGTTATCAAACGACGGCGGAAATGGAGGAATGGTTGTGGCAATCTCTTTCGAACACGTAACCTTTACGTACCATGCTGGAACGCCAATGGCGCAGACTGCTTTGGAAGATGTTTCCTTCAACCTGCCTGACCACGGGTACTTAGCCATCATTGGTCACACGGGGAGTGGTAAATCGACTCTCGTTCAACAGATCAACGCTTTGTTGAAGCCAACCGCCGGTACGATTAAAATTGATGATTTCACTATCACTCCTGACACGACCAATGCGGACTTAAAACCGTTACGGCAGCACGTGGGCATGGTTTTCCAGTTTCCAGAGAGCCAACTGTTTGAGGAAACGATCCGCAAAGACATTGCGTTTGGTCCACAAAATTTTGGCATGTCCCCTGAGGACGCCAACGACCTGGCTGACCAAATGTTGACGACGGTTGGCTTAGATGCTAGTTACGCTGAACGCTCACCGTTTGAGCTGTCCGGTGGTCAGATGCGGCGAGTTGCCATTGCAGGTGTGCTTGCCATGCGGCCGCAGGTTCTAATCCTAGACGAACCCACGGCTGGGTTGGATCCGCAAGGGCGACAAGAAATGATGGACTTATTTGAGCAACTCCACAGAGAGCAAGGACTGACGATTGTTTTAGTCACCCATCAGATGGAGGATGTCGCTGAATACGCTGAGCAAGTTGCCATTATGTGTGAGGGTCGGTTGGTTAAATTTGGCGATGTTCAAGCGGCTTTTGGCGATCCTGACTGGCTACTAGCTAATCAACTAGACGTCCCCCGCGCAGCACAATTTGCGCAGCAACTGGCGAAAAGAGGACTGCGGTGGCAGCCTTTACCATTGACCGCTGATCAGTTAGCAGAACAGATTGCACAGCAGTGGAAGAAACGGGGGACGGACCATGTCTAATTTTATCTTTGGTCGTTACTTACCGTTGAATTCCGTGGTGCACCGATTAGATCCGCGGGCTAAACTCATGTTGAGTTTCTTCTACATCGTGCTGGTATTCATGGCCAATAATCTTGTGACCTACGGAATCTTGATTGTTTTTACGTTAGCTGCAATTTTTGCTTCGAAGATAAGCCTAGGTTTCTTTTTAAAGGGAATTCGACCACTGCTCTGGTTGATTGTCTTTACGGTGGTCTTACAGTTGCTCTTTAGTCCGGCTGGTGGTCACGTGTACTTTCACTGGGCGTTTATCAACATTACCCAGTACGGGGTCGTGAACTCTGGGTACATTTTCATTCGATTTTTATTGATCATCATGATGTCGACTTTATTGACCTTGTCGACTCAACCGTTAGACATTGCTACTGGGTTGTCATCACTGATGAAGCCATTGCGGTGGGTTCACGTTCCCGTGGATACGTTAGCCATGATGCTGTCGATTGCATTACGGTTCGTGCCAACTTTAATGGATGAGGCCACCAAAATCATGAACGCGCAACGCGCTCGTGGGGTCGACTTCGGTGAAGGGGGCCTGTTTAAACAGGCCAAGTCACTGATTCCTTTGATGGTACCGCTATTCATGAGTGCTTTTAACCGAGCTGAGGACCTATCAACGGCCATGGAGGCGCGGGGGTACCAGGACAGTGAGCATCGTAGTCAGTACCGGATTCTCACCTGGCAAAGACGAGATACGGTAACCTGGATTATATTTATAATTGGATTTGCGGCGATTCTTGTTTTTCGTCGTTGGTAGGAGGACCTGATGCAACGTTACAAAGTAACTTTAATGTATGACGGCACGAACTTTGCCGGGTTTCAACGGCAACCAAATAAGCGGACCGTGGAAAGCACACTGACGAATGTTGTCAATAAGATGGCTAAGCAACCGCAGCCCGCGATTGTGGTCTATGGTTCTGGCCGGACTGACGCAGGTGTCCATGCGTTGGCCCAGGTGGTCCATTTCGACTTTCCCTTTCTCATTCCCGCGGAGAACATGCGCAAGGGCTTAAACAGCATGTTACCGATGGATATGGAGGTCCTAAAGGTCGAGGAGGTCGCCGACACGTTTCACGCGCGGTATGATGTTTCTGGCAAGCGGTATCAATACCGGATGGATATGGGCGAATTTCGGAACCCCTTTAAACGCAATTATACGGGCCACTGGAAGTTCCCAGTCGATTTAAATAAGATTAATCAGGCCTGTGCCGACTTAGTCGGAGAACACGATTTTACCAGCTTCGTGGCGTCTGGCGCGCAGACCCGGACCTTCGTTCGAACAATCTATGAGGCTAGCTGTCATGTGGATGCGGCAAATCATGAATTAGTCTTTGATTTTTACGGTAACGGTTTTATGTACAACCAAGTGCGAATCATGGTAGGGGTCCTGGTAGAAATTGGGTCCGGGACCCGGCCGGTTCATGACATCCCCAGACTGTACGAAGTCAAGGACCGTAAGCAAGCGCGGCGAACGGTGCCAGCGGCTGGTTTATATTTGAAACACGTGTATTATATGGGAGAGGATCCAGAACACCCGACAAAATTGCCGCAACATCAACGGTAATTTTCGTTAGGGGGACAAACAATCATTGACTTTATGAGTAAAACTTTGTATCATAGTTGTTGGTATTGTTTGCCCCACGATAAGCCCCGGAAAGTTTACTTGGTGTCAGACAAACACAGATTTATGGAGGAATTTAACGTGCGTACAACTTATATGGCAAAACCTAACGACGTGGACCGCAAATGGTACATCGTCGACGCAACCGATGTTAGTTTAGGTCGGCTTGCTTCAGTCGTTGCTTCTGTATTACGTGGTAAGAACAAGCCAACTTTCACGCCTAACGTGGATACTGGTGATAACGTAATCGTCATCAACGCTGCAAATGTCGCCTTAACTGGCCGTAAAGCAACCGGTAAGATTTACTACCACCATACTGGTTTCGCTGGTGGTTTGAAGTCACGGACTGCTGGTAACTTCCGGGATGAAAACCCAGAAAAATTGATCGAAACTTCTGTTCAAGGTATGCTTCCTAAGAACTCCTTAGGTCACCAAATGGCATTGAAGCTTCACGTGTATGCTGGTGCAGACCACAAGCACGAAGCACAAAAGCCAGAAGTATTAGACATTACTAACCTAATCTAAGGAGGAAACCAAATTGGCACAAGTTCAATATCGCGGCACTGGCCGTCGTAAAAACTCCTCTGCTCGTGTACGTTTAGTACCAGGCTCAGGTAAGATCGTTATGAACAAGAAGGCAATCGAAGACTACATTCCATTTGCAAGTATTCGTGAAGTTGTCTTACAACCATTCAACGTTACGGAAACGCTTGGTAACTATGATGCATTAGTTACTGTGCGCGGTGGCGGTTTCTCCGGTCAAGCCGGTGCAACTCGTCACGGGATCGCTCGGGCATTGCTCGAAGTTGACCCAGACTTCCGTGGTCCGCTGAAGCGTGCGGGTCTTTTGACTCGTGACGCCCGGATGAAGGAACGTAAGAAGCCAGGTCTGAAGAAGGCACGTAAGGCTTCACAATTCTCCAAGCGTTAATATTTCGATATTATCAATTGGGAAAGCTCTCACCTTTACGGTGGGGGCTTTTTTGTTATGGGGGTCTGAGACTGGTGACACAGAGTTAGTAGGGAGCTGATTCAAAGCCAGGTACATTTTTCTTCAAAATCAATCGCTTTGGGATTGGCATGCGTTAATTTCTTATATTAAATGAGATGCAGCTCAGACCAGTCGGTTTGATTATCAGAAATGGCTGGTGCCACGATGGGTCGTCCTAGAATCTACAATTTGTAGGCTTTGGGATTTTTAAGGGAAACGGGATTAGCCACAGTGTGGGTTAACAAAAATCTTTATTTTCCTCACTACGATTTCCCCAATATCATGCAGAATTTTAAGGTTGGTTTCGGGCCACCCGGCCATATAGAATGGTCACCTGTTATCAAAAAAATCGTGTTTTCTAGTTTTTCCCGTAACCAGGTGTTGTTTTCCCGTAACCAATGTCTTAAGCTGAATGAGAAGTACATAACGGGACTGGGAGTTGTATGGATAAAATTAAGAATTCGAAGCTATTTGATACACTTTCTAAGAAAATGGTCTGGGGATTTATTCTCCTGATTACGATGGGAACGATTCTGCTGAGCCTGCCAATCGCAACTCAGGGAATGCGTGGCTCCACCTTTATTGATACGGTTTTTACGGCGACTAGTGCCACTTGCATTACGGGACTCACGGTGGTCAATACGGCCACCCATTGGTCATTTTTTGGTCAAGTAGTTATTTTGGCGCTGTCTGAAGTTGGGGCGTTAGGCTACATGACCTTTGCTGTATTGTTATTTAACATCATTCGTCGCCATCTAAATCTTTCAACGCAGCTGATGGTTAAAGAATCATTGAACTTGGAAAACTTAAGTGATACCAAGAGCGTTATGCGCTACGTAATTGGCCTCTCAGCGCTCTTTCAGATTGGGGGCGCCATTCTATTAGGTGTCGACTTCATCCCGCGCTTTGGCTGGAAATGGGGCTTGTACGTGTCTGTTTACCATGCAGTCATGTCGTTTTGTAATGCGGGCTTTGATGTATTTGGCAATAGCCTTAGAGGATTTCAGGATGACTCGTACTTGTTGATTGTCACGATTATTCTAATTATTGCCGGCGGCCTGGGCTTTTTGGTTTGGCGGGATCTATTACTGTTCCATGAGCGGAAACGTCTGACCCTAAATTCCAAATTGACGTTGGTGACGACTGGTACGCTGTTTGTGGTCGGTTTCTTACTCCTCTTGATTACGGAGCGAGATCTGTCACTGATGCCAGCGCACACGTCTTGGTTTAACCGCACCGTCAACACACTCTTCCTGAGTGTTACGCCACGGACTGCTGGTTTGATCACGTTACCAACGCATCAGCTTCAATCAGGGAGTGTGTTTATCCTAATGATTCTGATGTTTGTCGGTGGGACACCTGGTTCGACCGCTGGTGGAATCAAGACGACCACGTTTGGCGTTCTGATGCTGCAGAGTATTGCTCAAATCCGCGGGAAAAAAGATGTTGAATTTAGTCACCGCCGCTTTAGTCAAAATAATATCAGCCGCGCACTATTACTCGTCTTTCTGGCCAGCATTGTGATTGTTGTGGCAACGTTGATTCTGACTCAGACGGAACGGATTCCCAAGGGGTTCGGCCTGGAATACATTGTGTTTGAAGTGTTATCGGCATTTGGAACAGTGGGGCTGAGTCTGGGATTGACGCCACACTTAACGGTTATCGGCAAGCTAGTTATCATGCTACTTATGTTCATCGGACGGGTTGGTATTTTTACGTCGCTGTACGCACTATCGAAACGTCAGACCAGGGTCAACCAGATTCGTTATCCAGAAGAAAATGTTTTAATAGGTTAAGGAGTTTTATAAATGAAGAAAAATTTTGCCGTCCTGGGACTCGGGCGCTTTGGCCAAAGTGTGGTTCAAACGTTGGCTGAGACTCATCAGGACGTTCTTGCGGTCGACGTACAGGAAACACCCGTCAATCAGATGATGGACGTGGCCACGCAAACGCTGATTGCGGACACGCGGGATGAAGAAGTCCTGCGGGGACTCAACATTGATACCTTTGACTACGTGATTGTCGGTATTGGGAATAACATGGAAGCTAGCATTCTGACGACCATGCTAGCTAAAGAGCTGGGCGCTAAGAAAGTCATTGCAAAGGCGGAAACGTCCGATCAGGGTCGGGTTCTTGAACGGGTCGGTGCGGACCAGGTCGTCTTTCCTGAGCGGGATATGGGCCACAGTATTGTCCGTAAGTTGCTGTCCAACCATATTCTGAATTTCATCGATCTCAGCGATGAATACACGTTAGCGGAAATTGTGATTACTGATCCTAACTTTGTGAATCAAAATTTGATTCAGTTAAATCTACGAGAACGGTTTGATTTGACGGTCATTGCCATTCAACACGGTCGTAAAATCAACATCTCACCGAACCCAACGGATGCGATTCAATTACATGACGTGTTGACGGTGGTCGGGCCGATTGAAAATGTTGAGAAGTTGGATGAGACACTAAAGAAGTAGCTGCTAAAGATGAGGGGTGAGAGTGAGGTAAAAGGCGGTTAGTCAATGGGGATTAACGTCGATAGACAAATAGTCCCAATCTTGGATTGTTTTTTCTATTGGGGTTAAACAGAGTTGACTGTCTTTTGGCGCACTTTTCGACGTTAGACCTTCGGAGCGCGCCGCTCACCTGTATAGTAGCAAAAAAGCAGGTTCTCCACCTGATGGGGGTGAGAACCTGCTTTTGACTAGTCGAAAATTTGAAATGAGTTAGCTTTATTTAGTAAAGAGCCCCGCAAGAGCTTTACAGTAAATGAATGTTGGCAGCTTCACACTTGTCGATCATTTCCTTTGGCCAGATGGCAGCTTGGACTTCACCAACGTGTGCCTTACCCAACAACAGCATGCACAGCCGGGATTGGCCAATCCCACCACCGATGGTGAACGGAATATCTTCGCTCATAACCATTTTGTGGTAAGGGAAGACCAAGCGATCTTCGGCGTGCGCAATTTTTAATTGCTTCATCATCCGGTCCGCGTCGACCCGGACACCCATGCTGGAGATTTCAATGGCCTTGTTCAGGGGTTCGTACCAGAATAAGATATCGCCGTTTAATTCCCAGTCATCGTAGTCAGGAGCCCGGCCGTCATGGCGTTTGCCACTCTTTAAGGCGCCACCGATCTTCATCAGAAAGACACAGCCCAGTTTCTTGGTAATGGCGTTTTCCCGTTCTTTAGGCGTCATGTCAGGGTAGGTGTCTTCCAGTTCTTGTGTCGTGACGAAGTGGATTTCATCTGGTAAATGGTGAACAGCTTGAGGGAACTTGTACCAGACTTCGTGTTCCATATGTTTGATAACCTTAAAGATGGTTCGAACGGTGGACTTTAGGGTTTCTTCGTTCCGTTCATCCTTTGAAATCACCTTTTCCCAGTCCCATTGATCAACGTAAGCGGAGTGGTAGTTATCCAGATCTTCGTCCTTCCTAATGGCGTTCATGTTGGTGTAGAGGCCTTCGTGCATTCCAAAACCGTAACGTTTCAGAGCCAAGCGTTTCCATTTAGCTAAGGAGTGAACGATTTCAATCGTATCGTCACCCATGTCCTTCATTGTGAAGGAGACGGGTTTTTCGACCCCACTCAGGTTATCATTCAACCCGGAAGCCTTGTTGACGAACATAGGGGCAGAGAGCCGGGAAAGGTTCAATTGGGCACCAAATTCGTCTTGGAACGTTTCACGGATGTAGCGAATGGCGGCCTGGGTTTCCTTAACGGATAGCTTAGGATCGTAATCCTTAGGTACGATTAAATGCATAGTAATTTCTCCTTTGTGGTTTAAATTTAAATTTAGATAAAAGAAAAAGTCCTTCCATCCCTTATATCAAGGGACGAAAAGACTTTTCGCGGTACCACCCAAGTTGTTTATCATCAAAAATAAACCAGCTCAATTAGAGTACAAACATACTCTACCGATGGTAACGTACCGGTTGACGGCTAGACCTACTATGCCCCGGGGCAGTTCAGGTAGCAACTAAGAAAGTGTTTTTCAGAAAACGCGAACGCTGATTGGGTTTGCACTGATTCCCAACTCACTGGCAGGCGGCGTTAACTTACTCCTCTTTCCTCCGTTATTTATCTTATGGCATTAATCCTAGCACGATTTTGGCGTTTGTAAACCAAAAAATTAAAATTTGCCTAGAATTAAATGGCAAAAACCCTTAAAAAAGTCCGGCCCCGTCACGGTTCTTATGGGGTCAAAACTTTTTTTGAAGGAGCAACTTTAACCGCCCATTCAATCAAACCGACACTGTCAATCATACTGATAAGGGGGCGGGGGGATGGACGAACCGGGGAAGTCGGCGTCCCGGTTCACTAACAAATAGGGGTCTCTGGTAGCGTCAAATGCTGATAACTTGCCGCTGACATCATAACGGGGACTGCCGCATCGCTTCAATAGGGAGTGAAGCACGTGGCTTTTTGGGCAGTCAAACTGAATTTTCGAACATTTAGGCTTAGTCGGGGATTATTGGTTTTCAGAAGCACGCGGTGGTAGCGGACAGATTTATGGGTGCATAAACCTGTCAGATTCAGGTTGGCAATGCTGACGTCGGCATGTTAGGTCTGTTGAAACAACTTTTTACTTGATAAGCCTATGGTTATACGTTTTCATAACAATTTTCTATTGACATTTGGGTCAGAAAAAATTAAACTATTATAATTGGTTTAATCGAATTCTCATTTAAAAATAGAAGGAGGAGTCGGCTTGGCACGATCTCATCAACTCTTTATTAAGAAACAGGTGCAAACGGATCTCTATAAAAAAACGGGGTTGGAAAAAACGTTGACGGCGTTTTCTCTGACGACGATGGGTATCGGTGCAATTGTCGGTGCCGGAATTTTTATCACCCCGGGCCTGATTGCTGCTAACTACGCCGGTCCTGGCGTGATGTTGTCGTATTTAATTGCTGTGGTCGTCTGTGCGATGGCTGCCCTGTGTTATTCAGAGTTTTCGTCAACGATTCCGCTGGCGGGGAGTGCCTACACTTACGTCTATGCTGTTTTTGGTGAATTTACCGCCTGGATTTTGGGGTGGGCGTTAATTTCTGAATATCTCTTTGCCGTGTCATCCGTGGCGGTCAGCTGGTCCTCATATTTTCAGAGCTTACTAGCGGGCTTTGGATTCAAGCTTCCCGTATTTTTCCGCGCAGCTGCTGGTACAGCTGGCGTGAAGGGTGGGGCCATCGATCTGGTTGCCTTAGTGATCACCATGTTGGTAGCCTGGCTCCTGTCCAAAGGGATTCGCGAGTCCGCCAGAATTAACAACATTATGGTTATCGTTAAAATTTTAGTCATCTTGTTATTTATTGGTATCGCCGTCTTCTACGTTAAGCCGGCAAACTATAACCCATTTCTGCCTTTTGGAACGGCTGGTATTTTTAAGGGGGCTGCGGTCGCCTTTTACGCCTATATTGGGTTTGACGCTGTTTCAACAGCTAGTGAAGAGGTCAAGAATCCTAAGCGAAATATGCCAATTGGAATTATCTCGTCCCTGTTGGTGGCTGCGGTTCTGTACATTGGTCTATCTGCTGTTTTAGTTGGTGTCGTGCACTACACTAAGTTGAGTGTGGCCGATCCGGTGGCTTTAGCCCTGAGCCTCATTCATCAGAACTGGGCGTCCGGTGTGGTTTCCTTTGGGGCCATCGTAGGGATGACGACCGTGTTGATCGTCATGTCTTACGGAGGGACGCGGTTGTTATTTGCCATCAGTCGAGACGGTCTGTTGCCATCAGGACTGAAGAAATTGAATCCGAAGACTCACGTTCCCGTAGCCAACACCTGGATTTTTGGCATTTTGGCCAGCTTATTTGCAGCGGTCATTCCCATCGATAAGATTGCCGAATTGGTGAACATTGGGACGCTGTCAGCCTTTGCCATGGTATCACTGGGTATCGTCTTCTTGCGGCATGACGAACGCTTTAAGAATTTGGATACCTCGTTTAAAGTGCCCTGGTATCCCTTCTTACCAATTGCATCGTTCTTAGCTTGTCTCTACCTCATGACACAGCTGCAGGCCTTCACCTGGCTGGCATTTGCCGTCTGGGTCGTCCTGGGTCTGATCGTCTACATGAGCTACGGTTACCAGCATAGCGTGGTACGCCAGCAAGTTAAGGGTTAACGCTTTCATTTCGTGCTAAAATGGTCCTAGACTACCGAGAGGGATGACTGGATGCGTTACCTAGCAAGTTCAAGCTTAGATATTCGCCAAAATTTAGCAACTGAAACGTATTTGATGGAGCACGCCGATCTATCGGAACCCATCCTGTATTTTTACATCAACTCACCGTGTATCATTGTCGGCCGCTACCAAAATGTGCTGGCTGAAATCAATCAGCAGTACGTTCAAGACCACAACATTATTCTCACGCGGCGGACGTCTGGTGGGGGTGCTGTGTACGATGACCTCGGTAATGTGAGCTTCAGCTTTATTACCCAGGACGATGGGGATGCCGTGGGCAATTTCAAACGCTTCACGGATCCGGTGATCAAGGCACTTCATCAGATGGGGGCGACTGGCGCCGCCATGACGGGGCGTAACGATCTGACCATTGCCGGCAAAAAGTTCTCTGGTAATGCCATGCACGTCGAAAATGGGCGGATGTTCTCTCACGGAACATTGATGTATGATGTGGATCAGACGCAGATTGCCAAGTCCTTGCAGGTACCAGCCGACAAGCTAGCTTCCAAAGGAGTCAAGTCGGTGAAGAGTCGGGTGACGAACCTGAAACCGTATTTCGATGAGGCTTATCAGCACCTGACGATTGAAGAATTTCGGGATACCTTGGCCAAGGAGATCTTAGCGGTCTCGGATCTTAAGGATGCCAAGACTTACCAGTTAACGGCGGCTGATCAGGCAGGTATCCAGCAACAAGCCGACCAATACTTTAACAATTGGGATTGGATTTACGGCAGTGATCCAGCCTATTCTCTGACCCGGCGGCAGCATTTTACTGCAGGAACGGTTGAGTTTGACCTGGATGTGGCTGGTGGTAAGATTCAAGCGATTCAGATTCACGGCGACTTCTTTGGCCAGCTGCCAATTGAAGAGGTGACGACTAAGTTGACGGGGGTGACCTACACACCAGCCGCTGTTGCTGCAGTTTTTGAGACACTTGATGTTTCACGTTACTTTGGTAAAATTTCGAGAAATGAACTAGTTGATTTGCTAACAAAGCAGCCGACCGCTGAATAGGACGAGACTGGTCCATAGAACTTGATTAGTCGAAGCGTTGCTGCAGAGACAGCAACGCTTTGTTTTTTATTAAGGTTGCTGGGCAATCAGGAAACCTTAAGGAATTACCCCTATAATGGACAAGTTGATTCATAAGATTAATTTTTTTTAGAACGACCACCTGGCAGTTTGCGGGTGGGTGAAAGGGTGGCTAACCAAACCATGGAAATGGAAAAACGACAACGACCAAGAAGAAAGCGACATCCAGTCCGTAACACAATTCTGATGCTGATTCTGGCGCTATTAGTGGACGGCGTGGCGTATGGCTATCAGAAGTATCAAAGTATCAAGAAGTCTGTTGACACGACGTACCAAGCATCCGGTGCTAAGAAGCTTCGGAACGTGAACGCAGTGTTGAAGCAGAAGAAGCCGATTTCGATTCTGCTAATGGGAACTGATACGGGGGCCCTTGGTCGGACGTTCCAGGGACGAACCGACAGTATGATGGTAGTGACCATCAATCCAGAAACGGCGAAGACGACCATCACCAGTATTCCACGGGATACGGCGGTTTCAATCCCCGGATATGAGGATTATGGTACAGTTAAAATTAACGCGGCTTACGCTTATGGCAAATCTAAGACGGCCATTACGACCGTCCAGGATATGTTAAATATTCCAATTGACTTCTATGCCATTATCAACATGGGGGGGATGGAAAAGATCATTGACGAGGTCGGTGGTGTGGACTTGACGCCAACGTTGAGCTTTAGTTATGGCGGGTACACCTTTAAGAAGGACGTAGAAACGCACATGAATGGGAAACGGGCATTGGCCTACTCCCGGATGCGTGACGACGATCCCCAAGGAGATTACGGTCGGCAGACGCGTCAACGAAAGGTCATTATGGCGCTACTAAATAAGTCTGGTTCGGTCACATCGTTGTTGAACGAAAGCTTTATCAGTTCGTTGACCCAGCAAACGCAGACGGATCTGACATTTAACGATCTGACGGCACTGGCCACAAACTATCGTCGTGCCACGAAGAGTATTAAGACGACCCACTTGCAAGGAACTAGTGAGACGCTTAACAGTCAGAGCATGGAGGTGGCCTCAAAAGCCGAGTTGCAACGGGTCACAAATTATATTCGGACTGGTTTAGGTTTGGCTCACAAGGCAACCGGAACTATTGCTCAGGTTGATGCCTCGACCGGCGCAGCTGGTACGAGTAGCACGGGGACCACTGATAACGGCAACAATGGTGGCCCTGGTGGCGGTTACTAATAGTCGTCGCACCTCGCTCGGTGACCAAGGATTCCACCCACTGTGGGATGCTTCAAGCTGTAATGAATAAAATGATTGTGATCAGTAAGAGCGCTGCAGGCTGAGGCCTGGGCGCTTTTTCTATGGGTATTATGCAATGGGGGTCCTGGTTGAGTTGCTTCTACCGGCGGCTTCGTTGTAGGGTAGGTATCAGTAGTGAACGTTGAAGGGAGTTATTGCTAGATGCAGAATATCTTAGTTACGGGAGGCGCCGGCTTCATTGGTGCCAACTTTGTCCGCTACGTGGTGGCTAACCACCCAACGATTCACGTAACGGTGTTGGATAAGTTAACGTATGCCGGAAACCGGGCCAATCTGGCGGGGCTGCCAACTGACCGGGTGCGGTTGGTGGTTGGTGATATTGCCGACGCACAGTTGGTCAATGATCTGGTCCAGCAGGTCGATGCCGTTGTCCACTACGCAGCTGAGAGTCACAATGACCGTTCGTTACGCGATCCGGCGCCATTTATTCAGACCAATATCGTTGGTACCTATACGCTGCTACAGGCCTGTGTTCGCTATAACGTGCGGTTTCACCACATCTCCACCGATGAGGTTTACGGTGATCTGCCACTCAGGAGCGCTGAAGTGGCTGGTCTAGCGGAGAAATTCACCCCTGAGTCGCGTTACAATCCTAGCAGTCCCTATTCCGCTACCAAGGCGAGCTCCGACATGCTGGTGCACGCTTGGGTCCGGTCGTTTGGGCTACGAGCGACCATTTCGAATTGTTCTAACAACTATGGCCCTTACCAACACATTGAAAAATTCATTCCTCGCCAGATTACGAATATTCTCAGCGGGCGGCGGCCAAAACTATATGGGACGGGGCGAAACGTGCGTGATTGGATTCACGTAGATGATCACTCGCGAGCGGTCTGGCTAATTTTGACGCAAGGGCGGATTGGTGAAACCTACCTAATTGGGGCCAACGGTGAGCGTTCTAATTTAGCGGTTCTACAGGAGATCTTAACGGCGATGGGACAGCCAGCCGATGCCTACGATTACGTGCACGACCGCCCGGGGCATGACCGGCGGTACGCCATCGATGCCACTAAAATCCAAACTGAATTGGGGTGGCAACCGCAGATGACGGACTTTTCAGCGGGTTTGCAGCAGACCATTGCTTGGTATCAGACGCACGAAGGCTGGTGGCAAGGGGAAAAAGCGGCAGTTGAGGCCGCTTATCAGACTGTCCAAACGACCGAGTCGGCTATTGATCATGAATAAGGTGAGGGCGAGGCAGCGGTCTCGCCCTTTTTTAAACATTAATTTGCCGATATATTATAACCATTTGTTAGTAGCGTTATACGTGAATGAATTAGTTCGAATGCCTTTTAATTGCTAAAACGAAAAAATGCAATAGGATTGACTTGATTGTGAAAAATGGTTTATAGTGTGGTAGTAAATATAAAAGTTGTTGTAAAAGCTAGCGCGCATTTGAACAAGTGGTGGTCTCTCACGTCAGTCACAAGGACCTACACGGAGGAGAGTATGGAGTCAGAACAAACAATTAACTTGGCACAAGTAGCCAACATTCTACGGAAGCATGTCAGATTGATCAGTCTAACCACCCTGTTAGTCACAGTCTTAGCCGTGGTGGCGACCTTTTGGATCATGACACCCAAGTATCAAGCAACGACCAACATTCTCGTAAATCGCCGGGTGACGGCGACGGAACAGGGCGGTCAGCTGCAACAAGTGCAGGCCGACGTCCAGATGATCAGCACCTATAAGGACATTATCACCAGCCCAACGGTTTTGGAGTCGGTGAGCCGGGAGGTCCAGGGACTACCCGGTCATCCAGACGACTTGAAGCAGGCATTACGGATTGAAAATGAACCTAATTCACAAGTATTTTCGGTAACGGCAACGGCGATTAACCCACAAACTGCTGCGACAATTGCCAACAAGACGGCCCAGTCATTCAAGGATAAGATCGGCAAAATTATGCGGATCGATAATGTGTCCATTGTTTCGCCCGCAACCGCTAGTGGCGGAGCAGTTAGTCCTAAGAAGGCAATCAATATTCTCTTAGGTGTGGTGGTCGGTCTCTTACTGGGGATGAGTTTAGCCTTCATTCGGGAAGCAACGGATAGAACGGTGACGTCCGAGAAATTCTTGACCGAAGACCTGGGCTTAACCAGTCTGGGAATTATTGGCGAGATTCCTCAGGAACAAGCGCAGGGGAGCCGGTCAACTGAGTCAACGTTGACTGGGCAGACTAATACGCAATCACGGCGCATTCAAAGAAGGGTTTAGGTGGTAGAGTATGCAATGGTTCAGGCACAAGACACTAAGCGATGCCAGTCATAGAAATGGCGTGGGATTGATTACCGCGAAGGCGCCAGAGCACCAAATTGCTGAGCAGTTTCGCACGGTGCGAACGAACATCCAATTTTCCTCAGTGACTCACCCAGTTAAGTCGATTCTGTTCACCTCCTCTGCGCCTTCAGAGGGTAAGTCGACTGTGAGCAACAATTTGGCAGTCACGTGGGCTAGTCAGGGGGCGCGGGTAGTCTTGGTGGATGCAGATTTGCGGCGGCCCACGGTTCATCAAACTTTTGGTGTGGCTAATCGCTTGGGCATGACGAACTTCTTATCAGGTGTGGCAACCATGGTTGAGGTGGTCCAGGCAACGGCCATCCCCAATTTGGCGGTGGTGACCAGTGGGCCGATACCGCCCAATCCAGCGGAATTGCTGGGTAGTTCGCGGCTAAAGCAGTTATTGCGGGAGTTACAGGATAGCTATGATTTGATAATTGTGGACGCTCCGCCAGTCAATACGGTGACGGATAGTCAGTTGTTGGCGGCAGAGGTGGACGGGACCATCTTGGTGGTCCCCCAAGGAATTGCTACTAAGAGTGGCGTACGGCGGGCCCAACAACTTTTGGAGGCGGTGCACGCCAATGTTTTAGGGGCAGTGATGAACCGAGTCACAGATTTGAAATCAGATGGTTACTACGGACAGGTGTACCAAGGCTATTACGGTCGAACGGATAATTAGATGGGGTTAATTGATGTGCATAACCATCTTTTACCAGCAGTAGACGATGGCCCTAAAAGTCACGAACGAGCGTTGCAACTAGCTGAGACGCTGGTTGCCCAGGGTATCACCCACGCCGTGTTGACGCCGCATCATTTGCGGGTTGATTACGTCAATCCCAAATGTGTCGTGCAAGAACGGGCGGCCGCCTTTCAGTCTGCGTTGCAGTTAGCACGGATTCCACTGACGGTATTTCCTGGGCAGGAGGTCCATATGACGGGGGACTTGTTGCCCCGTTTGGCGGCCGACGATCTGTTATTTTTAGATGAAGTGGGGACTTACTTGTTGTTGGAACTGCCAGCGACGCACGTGCCGCAGTACACGGAAGACCTGCTATTTCAGCTGACACTGCGGGGGATTATCCCCGTCATAGCTCACCCAGAACGACATCCGGTGTTGCAACGGGAACCGGACCGCCTAAAGGGGTTAATCCGACTGGGGTGTCTGCTCCAGGTGACGGCGGGAAGTTATCTGGGAATGTTCGGGCAAGCTGCCCAGAAGTTAGCTAAGCAATTGTTGGCGAGTGTCCCAGGAATTTTACTAGCCTCCGATGCTCATGACCACTTGCGCCGTCCCTGCGTCTTGGCGGCAGCCTTTCAGCGACTAGAAGTTGTGGTGGGGCCAGACCGTTGTCGAGAAATTAATGAGAATGCCGTCGCCGTTGTCAACGGGGAATCCCTAATAACGGGCGGCTGAACACTTTTGCCACTCAGAAGAAAGGGTTAGGGATATTTAATGGATTATCGTGACACAAGCTATCGGAGTAGTCTGCTTGACCAGGCCAGACAACGACGCCGGTATTTATACCGAACGAGTAAACGGGTATTTGATTTGATGATGAGCCTCCTAGGACTGCTGCTCCTGCTGCCGGTGTTCATAGTGGTTGCTGTCTTAATCAAGTTGGAAGATCCCCGGGGACCCGTATTCTATTCACAAACGAGGGTGGGTGTGAACCAACAGCCCTTTAGAATGTTCAAGTTCCGCTCGATGGTGGTCGATGCTGACCATCGGCTCAATCATTTGTTGCAACAAAGTGATGTGGCTGGGGCCATGTTCAAAATGAAGCAGGACCCCCGAATTACTAGAATCGGCCGGGTGCTTCGTAAATACAGCGTGGATGAACTGCCCCAACTGCTAAATGTTTTATTGGGTCAGATGAGTCTAGTTGGTCCACGGCCGCCATTACCGCGAGAGGTGGCAACTTACACGGCTCATGATTTACAGCGGTTGACGGTGAAACCTGGTTGTACAGGATTATGGCAAGCAACGGTCCGCAATGAGGTGAGTTTTGCAGAAATGGTGTTACTGGATCTTCAATATATTGCGCGGCGGAGTTTTCTGTTGGACCTCTATGTGTTACTTTTAACAATTCGTGTCTTTGTGAAGCCAAACGGGGCTTACTAGGCATTAAGAAAGGGATGACCGAATGAAGGTATGTTTGGTTGGATCCAGTGGTGGCCATTTGGCCCATCTGCAGTTATTGCGAGATTTTTGGGCAGACGAGCAGCGCTTCTGGGTTACCTTTGACAAGGCAGATGCACGGAGTCTGCTCAAAGGTGAGCGTCGAATCAACTGCTTCTTTCCGACGAATCGTAACTTGAAGAATCTTATCAAGAATACGTGGTTAGCGTTCAAGGTGTTGCGGCAGGAACGGCCCGACGTCGTCATCTCATCCGGCGCCGCGGTCGCCGTACCGTTTTTCTACGTCAGTAAGCTCCTTCGTATCAAGACGGTTTACATTGAAGTTTTTGATCGGATCGATGCGCCCACTCTGACGGGCAAGCTCGTTTACCCAGTCGCGGACCTCTTCGTGGTTCAGTGGCCGGAAATGTTAAAGGTGTACCCCAAGGCAGTGAATTTTGGGAGGATTTTTTAATGATCTTTGTGACGGTAGGAACCCATGAACAACCCTTTAACCGCCTGGTAATGGCCATGGAGGATTTAGTTGTGCAGGGCATTATTACAGAACGGGTCGTGATTCAGGCGGGGTACGCGACGGCGGTTGCTCATCACTGTGAGGTAACTGATTTTTTGAGCAATCACGATCTGCAGCAAGCGATGCAGTTGGCGGAAACGGTGGTTTGTCACGGTGGGCCGGCCACCTTTATGCAGTCATTGGCGTTGGGGAAACGAACCATTGTGGTGCCCCGGCAAGCAGCATTTCAGGAGCACGTGAATGATCATCAGTTGACGTTTGCCCGCCAGGTGGAACAGCGGGGATACCCGTTAACTGTGGTTGACGACGTGGCCGAGTTAGCGACTATTTTTACGACGGCTCGTGACGTGACACACCAATTACCCTCGCACACACACGAATTTAACCATCAATTGGCGGGGGCGATTCGGCGGATGGGAGTGTTGGCATGATTCCTAAGGTCATCCATTACTGTTGGTTTGGGGGTCAGCCACTGCCTGACAGTGTGGCACGTTGCTTAGCATCCTGGCAGCGCTTCTGCCCAGACTATCAGCTTAAACGCTGGGATGAATCAAACTGGGATGTGACGCGAAGCCCATACGTGCGGCAAGCATACGCGCACAAGAAATATGCCTTTGTCGCCGACGTTGCCCGCTTAGATGTTGTTGCTCAGTATGGTGGTATTTATCTAGATACGGACGTAGAACTGCTCCAGCCACTGGATGAGTTTTTAGCGTACGATGCTTTCTTTGGCATGGAGGAGCCCGGCCGGGTGAATACCGGTGTAGGATTTGGGGCAATCAGCCAGCATCCCATGGTATGTGAGCTGTTAGCGCAGTACCAGCAGCGTGATTTCATTTGTAATGGTCGGTCAGACTTAACAACTTGTGTCACGATTGCGGTCCCGTTATTCAAGGAGTGGGGGATACAACGAAATCGGCGGATCCAATTTCTACAGGATAAGCGCGTCGTCATCCTGCCACCAACCTATTTTTGTCCGGAGGATCTCGCGTCAGGTAAGCGACAACTTACGGCACAAAGCGTCGCCATTCACCATTACGCTGCTACTTGGAAGTCCGCCACCTCACTAACGGTTACTCGGTGGAAGGTCAGGGGCCGTCGCATTATTGATGCCGTTGGCGGGGAAGGGAGTTATGCACGACTGAAATGCTGGTACAACGTGGTAAGGAGTAAGATTTGATGGCAACTATTTCCCAATCACCGGGGTTACCGGTTAAATATATCGTCGCGGTGTTAACGACGTTTACAGCAACTTTTCTAGCGGCCGTCACCGGTGCTTTCCCTGTTGCTTGGTTAGTTGCGATTGGTGCTGGGTGGTCCCTCAATCAGTTACGGCAACAGCGCGAACTGATCTTGTTGGCCATCGTATTGTTACTCGTTTTTCAAAACTTTTTGATTGGCGTGGGCGCTCATTTAGCTGGAAATGACCAAGGACTAACGTTTTTGACACAGGTACCACTTCTCTTCACGGTGGGGCTGTTCGTTGGCGGTCCGCTTAAAACCATCCGTTGCGATTTGACGACGCAGCTTTTTCTCGGGCTATTGGGAATCACACTGGGGTCGCTGGCACTAGGGCACGGGTCGCTGGGTGCAATTATCGCTAATCTTAGAAATTTGACGTTCTTTTTCATGGTCTATCAGATAGCTTGGCAGAATAGTCGGCTGGCATCGTTTGATGTCGCGGCCCTTTGTCGGCGGTTGTGCCACCTAGCCTTGCTGGTTATTGGCGTCGGTGTGATTCTTCTGCTGGGTGGATATCGCGCGTACGCTGCCATTGGTATTGATGAAGTTTATCGCGCCAAGGGGGCCAGTGCTGTCGCGCAGGCAGGATTAGACGGTCGGTTTTACTCAGATGCCTTTGGCCACGCTGTGACGCGGATGGGGTCGCTGTACTACGAGCCCGTCAACCTCGGCTATCTGTTAGTGGGAATTCTCCTATTTCTGTTGATGTTTCGCTGGACTCAGAGTTGGGTGGTCCGGGTGGTCGGTGACGTTATCGTTCTGGTAGGCGTGTGCTTAACCTTTGGGAAAGGTGCGCTCATGGTGCTGGGGCTGGTGCTGATTGCCCCGGGAATTCACCGGAGTCTGAAGTGGTGTCTTCATTTTTTAAATGACCCAGCCATCTATCTGGGTGTGATACTACTAGTTGCTGGACTGGTTTACCTCTACAGTAACTTTTACTACCAAACGTTCGGTGGGGCGGTGGGTAACCACTTTACCGCCATTACAGAAACGTGGCGAAATATCTTAGCCCGACCGTTGGGCCACGGCTTAGGAACCGGGGGTAACGCGGCAGCAGCCCTGAACGTTGGGGAGAGTGATGATACTACCTGGTTGAGTACGGGCGGTGAAACAGCCCTCCTGTCGTTTGGGTATCAGATCGGTTTAGTGGGAATCGGCGTCTTGAGCCTGATTTTTGTTCAGTTAGGGCGGCAACATCTGGTTCGTTTAAATTCATTGACGCGCCGAGTCCAGGCTAGTTGTCTGCAGATGGCATATCTACCAGTAATTTTGATTATCATGAGTATTTTTCAAGACAATACATTTACCCCCCAATGTATTGCAATCTATATGATGTTACTGGCGATGGGACCAGTTCTTCGTCGCCCAGCAGGAGAGGAGTCCGCATGAGGTCCCCATACTTTTCAATCATCATTCCGGTGTACAATGCCGCTCATTTTCTGGAGCGCTGCTTGACCTCGGTGCTAGACCAGGCATTCACAGATTTTGAAGTCTTGGCGGTGGACGATGGTTCAACAGATGCTTCACTGGCGGTGCTTCAACAGTTGGCGGTGAACGCATCGGCGCTGCAGGTGTTTTCTCAGGTCAATGCGGGTGTCTCCGCCGCGAGAAATGCCGGGTTAAAAGTGGCAAGGGGGCAGTACGTGTTGTTCCTAGACCCGGATGATTATTTAGTAACGGATGCACTGACGATTTTGAAGAATCAGCTGATGAGTCAACCAGATATTGTTTGTTTCAACGTCTTATTGGCGAGTCATGGCCGAACATTCATTATGCCGTTGAATGAGTTGTTTGCTCACAAACAGATCTTGCCCGCAGACCGCTTTCTGGAAGCTATTTTTACCAGGGGTGGGTTTCAAGGCTACGCCTGTAACAAAGCCTATCGTCGGGCGGCGATTCAGGGCATGCAGTTTGACGAGCACGTGGCGTATTTGGAGGATGAATTGTTTAACGTCCAACTAGCCCAACGGGTGGCGACGATTCTGTGTCTGCCGGAGCCGCTGTATGTGTATCGGCAACACGCCGAGTCGTTAGTGAATTCAGGCTTTAATCCTAAAAAGGTCACGGCGATTCAAGCGGTCGATCAGATGCTGACCAGTGTCCCGCCAGCATTTCGAACGGATCTTAAGATTCGCCGGAATCGGTTGCTTATAGAACTGGCTAGTGCTGCTTTAAGAAGCCATCGGGAGTTTAAGCAACTGCGCGCTGCGTATTATCGACTGTCCCCGCGCTGCCAGCATTGGGTGTATGGACCAGCTAATCAGATAATTCTTAGGGTGGCCAACTGGCATTTTGCGGGAGCAGCACGACTTTTTCGGACGAAAGATATACTAGTGAAGAGTCGCCTGTTCTACTGGTTGCGTTACCGGTTGGCTAGACCGTAGCCGGTTGCTCGCATGAATGAAGGGGTTCGGGAAAATTATATGAGAAAGTTGATGACAAAATATAAGCAGCTTCCAGTCCAAGTGCGGGCCCCCTTTTGGTTTCTAATTTGTGCGTTTGTTCAGCGGGGGTTGTCAGTCCTGACGACCCCCATTTTTACGCGCTTGCTGACCCCGCAGGAGTACGGACAATTTAGTGTTTTCAATTCCTGGCTAAACGTGGTGACTATTCTGGTGTCACTGAACCTCTACGCGGGTGTATATATGCAGGGGTTAGTGAAATTTGACCGGGAGCAAGCAACTTTTTCCTCTTCCATGCAGGGATTGACGGTCGTTTTGGCTGCTGGGTGGACCGCTGGCTATCTGCTATTCAGGACGCAGGTAAACCAGTTGCTTGGCTTGCCGACGGTTCAGGTGCTGGCCATGTTGGTGATTATCTGGGCCGGCGCGGCGTTTAACTTTTGGTCGGTTGCACAGCGTGTGGCCTACCGTTACCAACGATTGGTGGCGATGACGCTGCTGGTGACCGTTAGCCAACCAGTGGTGGGTATTTGGTTAGTGGTCCACGCGCAGGACAAGGTGACAGCGCGCATCGTGGGATTGGCCCTGGTTCAGTTGATGGCGTACGTCGGTTTCTTCTTCGTTCAAATGAGACGGGGACGGCATTTTTTCGGAAGTACGCCATCTGCTTTAATGTGCCGTTACTGCCACATTTTCTCTCGCAGGCAGTGTTATTTAGTTCGGACCGCATCATGATCGATAGGATGTTGGGCGCCGGGGTGGCAGGGATTTACACGCTAGCTAGTGCAATTTCGATGTTAACGACCCTTTTTAACGATGTGTTGCTACAGACGTTGGAGCCCTGGATGTATCAGAAAATCAAAGCAGGACGAGTGGCGGACATTTCACGAGTTGCTTTGCCGGCGTTGGGGGTGATTGCGGCAATCAACATTGGGTTCATTGCTTTTGCACCGGAACTAGTGGCTATCTTTGCGCCGGCCTCATATTTGCAGGCAATCTGGGTCATGCCACCGATTACAATGAGTGTCTTCTTCGCCTTTTTGTACAACTTTTTCGTGGTGTTTGAGTTGTACTATGAGAAAACACTATTCGTAACGATAGCCACCATTGCTGGAGCCGGGTTGAATCTGGGGTTGAACTTTTGGTTGATTCCTCGGTTGGGGTTCTATGCGGCAGGTTACACGACTTTAATCTGCTACGTTGCGTACGCTTTGGGCCACTATCTCCTAATGCGGCGTATTTGTCGAGATCGACTGGCAGGCGTGCAGGTCTATCAACCGCGGCGGTTATTACTGATTGTTGGTATTTTTATGAGCGTTGGGCTGCTATTTCTAGTTAGTTATCGCTGGCCGTTGATTCGCTACGGGTTGATTGGCGTTGGCAGTTTAGTCCTTTTCTTGAGCCGGCATCGGTTGGTGGCGACGGTTCGTGATTTAGTTGCTGTTAGGCAGGGGGATGAGACGTCGGCGTGAAGAATTCAGTAAATGTTAAAAAACGTCAGTGGTTTGGGTCCGTGACGTCCCAGCCGCAGGTGGCTGGGACGGTTCCGCCTGCTGTGGGGAACGCCAACGGCCTGAAAAGCGGTCTTCCGACTCGCTTTGAAGCCTGGAAAAAATACCAGTCTTCAAACACGTCCCACGCTGTAAGCCAAAATTCGGCTAACACCGTCGACACAGCTGGCTTCGCCTCTGAAACGGGTTCTTGGAGACTAATCTAGCTTAAAGGGCTGAATAACGGTACTTACTCGATATTATTGGTGCGCCACTATGTCTGACCCAATCCTTGTTGTATCAGACAGATAGCAGAGATAACTAAAAAAGCCACGCGACCAAATCGTCGCGTGGCTTTTTATCATTTAGTTAACTTAGGTTGATGATCGATTAGTAGCCGCGGCTAGGGTCGGTCAGGTTGACGGTGAGCTTGCCATCTTGCGTCCAACTAGCTAGGTTTTCTTTGAAGTAACCGAAAATTGCCAAGATATTTTCGGCACCAGCGAAACCTGTTTGATGGGGCGTAATCAAGACGTTAGGGTAGTCCCACAGCTTGGAATCTTTTGGAAGTGGCTCAGTTTCGAAGACGTCGAGGCCGGCGTTCAGGACTTTTTGATAGAGCAGCGCGTGCATCAAAGCTTGTTCGTCGACGGATTTGCCCCGACCGACGTTGACAAAGACACGGGTGCCGTCTAGTTGGTCAAAGAAGTCCGTGTTGAAATAGTGGATGGTGCTAGGCGTAGCGGGCATGGCATTGATAATGATATCAGCGTCTTTGACAAGGCCTGCGTCATCCTTCATCGCTACCGTTCCCTGGAAACCGGAGACGCCATGCCCCGACCGGTTAACGCCAAATGGGTAATTTCCAAAACCGTTTAGCAGTTCAGCAATGTGTTGACCAATGCTCCCAGTCCCGTAGATGACGACCTTTTGGGATGCTAGCATAGCCATTTCACTGCGCAGTGGTTGCTGCCAGAAGTGACCAGCCTGGTTTTTGACGGCTTCGTTGAAGTTCCGTAGGAAGTAGAGCAGGTACCCAATCGTTGATTCCGCAATCGCTGCTGAGAAGGCACCACTGGCATTTGTCAGTTGGATGTCATGCGCGGTGATCCAGTCCAAGGGAAGGTAGTCTACCCCGGCACTGACGGTTTGAATCCAGTGCACGTTGTTGTGCGGATCTTGTAAAACGGCGAGGCCGTGTTCCGTGCTCCAGCCAAAGATGATACTGATGTTCGTTGCGGTGTCCCACTGGTCGGCGGGCACGACGTCAACTCCCATGCTAGTCAGCTGTTCCGTTTGTTCTGGTGATAAATGTTGAAAGGCAAGTATCCGTTCTTTCATGATCAAAAACCTCCTTAGACGTTCTGCGTCACCTTTATTTTAGCACGAGTTTGTGCGTTTTTTCCTAAAAACCTTGTCAGAACGGTAGAAATCGCTTACTTGAGTAGCACACATTATCAAATGTGTTACCAATGACAACAACCAAGTTGCACACAAATTACTAATATATTCTATTAACTTTACGGAGATTGGCGCCTAACCATTGATAATTGACTTATCACTCGATATAATAGGTTCAGGATAGCAATTATTTATTTACACTAATAACGTTTGGGGAGGTTAGAAAAATGTTAAATCTTGGTCTGGATATCCTAGGCCTAGCACGATTTCAATTTGGAATGACGACTGTGTTTCACTTCTTCTTTGTTCCATTTTCAATCGGGTTAGCCTTCGTCGTTGCCGTCATGGAAACCATGTATGCCATCAAGGGTGATGAGGATTACAAGAAGATGGCCCAGTTCTGGGGCAAAATGTTCCTGTATAGCTTCGCCGTTGGGGTAGTTACTGGGATCATTCAAGAATTCCAATTCGGGATGAACTGGTCGGAATACTCACGGTTCATGGGGGATATCTTTGGTGCACCATTAGCCATCGAAGCCCTGGCAGCCTTCTTCCTGGAATCCACCTTTATTGGAATGTGGATGTTTACCTGGGATCGCTTCAATAAATGGGTCCACACACTCTTTATTTGGTTGGTAATGTTCGGCTCTTCACTTTCTGCACTGTGGATTCTGGCGGCCAACAGTTTTATGCAAAACCCACTGGGTTATATCATCAATCAACAAACGGGTCACGTGCAAATGGTCAGCTTTGGGGCTGTCTTGAGTAACCCCCAGTTGTGGAGTGAATTCCCACATGTTATTTTCGGTGCATTTGTTACCGCTTCCTTCGTCATCGCTGGCTGTGCTGCTTGGCGGTTACTCAAGAAGGATCACGTGACGTTCTACCGGAAGTCATTAAACGTTGCCTTAGTTATTGGTTTGATCTTCTCACTGGGTTCAATTGCCAGTGGGGATATCCAAAGTCGTTACTTAATTAACAACCAACCAATGAAATTTGCCGCAATGGAAGGGCTCTACAAGGACTCGACCAACAAAGGTGAATGGGCGGCTGTTTCTGGATTTGATACGAAAAACCACAAGACGACTTGGTCAGTTGACGTGCCTTATGTCCTCAACTTGTTGAGCTACCACAAAACAACTGGGACGGTTAAAGGGATGAATACCATTAACAAAGAAATGCACGCGAAGTACGATAAGAAGTACGGTAGCGATATTAATTACTACGTGCCAACGAACACGTTGTTCTGGAGTTTCCGGATTATGTCTGGTGCCGGGGCGCTGTTTGCCTTACTAGCAATTGTTGGGTTGTTCTTCAACCGTAAGAAGTCGCAAGCAATTATGAAGCAACGTTGGTTCCTTTACATTATGGGCCTGTGCCTGTGGCTACCATTCATTGTCAACACGGCTGGTTGGTTCATCACTGAATTTGGCCGTTACCCATGGGTTGTTTATGGACTGTTGACGATTGCCGATGCGGTATCGCCAAATGTCTCCGTTGCCTCGCTGTTGACGTCGAACATCATTTACTTCCTGATGTTTGCCGGGATGGGGGTCGTCATGATCGTCCTCTGCCACCGGACTTTGAAGGCCGGTCCCGACAACGATGGGAATACTGATGGGTACGCAGCCAGTGATACTGACCTGGATCCTTACTCAAAGGGGGCGTTCAACCATGACTAGTCTGCAATTCGTCTGGTTTATCCTAATTGGTGTCTTGTTCAGTGGGTTCTTCTTCCTCGATGGCTTCGACTTTGGGGTGGGGATGCTCGTCAAGAGTTTCGCCAAAACCGATGCTGAGCGTGACGTTGTGATTCGTTCAATTGGACCACACTGGGATGGTAACGAAGTTTGGTTGATCACCGCTGGTGGTGCCATGTTTGCTTCATTTCCAATGTGGTATGCAACCCTCTTCTCAGGGTTCTACCTAATCCTGTTCCTGATTTTAGCAGCCTTGATTTTCCGGGGAGTTTCCTTTGAATTTCGGGCCAATATGCGGACGGAAACCTGGCGGAGCTTCTGGGAATGGGCATCAACGATTGGTAGTTTCTGTGCCGCCTTCCTGTTCGGGATGTTGTTCACTGCGATGATTGCTGGGATGCCAATTGATAAGAACGGCGATATGAGCGCTCACTTCTTCGACTACGTGAACTTGTTCTCCTTAGTTGGTGGGGTTGCCGTTACCGTTCTGTGCCTGGTCCATGGGTTAAACTACATGCGTCTAAAGACGGAAGGTAGCTTACGCAATCGGGCCTTAGCTTGGAACAAAGTGGTTTACCCAATTCTCTTTGCCGGTGAAGTTTTGTTCGCCGTATTATTATATTTCTCAACCGATTTCTTCGACAAGAAGCCATTGAGCACAACGGCCATCGTCGTTGCGCTGGTAATCTTCACTTGTCTGGCTTACTGGGGGGTATTAGGTAATCACGAGTGGCTTTCATTCATTGGAAGCGGATTGTCGCTGATCAGTGTGGTCGTCTTGATCTTCAATGGGCTGTTCCCACGGGTCATGATCGCTAACAATCCAGCCAACTCGTTACTGATCAAGAATTCATCAAGTTCACCGTACACGTTACATCTGATGACGATTCTCACGTTTAGCATTTTGCCAATCGTATTGATCTACTTTGTTTGGAGCTACTGGGTCTTCTACAAGCGCTTGTCTTCACCAAAGCAGAACGCCTAGGTATCGTGATTTAAAATTTAAGTTAGCGCGTCCTCATCGCTTTTCGGAGTGGTGGGGATTTTTATGATTAACATTGGAACCGACTCGCTGTGTCTATCGTGAGCCATCTAATTGGCAAAAACAATTTTGTAAATCAGCATTTTGGTAGCGCTTAGAAACGGTAAAAATGCTATCATTGCAGTATGAGTTATGGGTTATTTTAAGTTAGCAAAGCACCGGTGATTTGCTGGTGACGCTAACCAAAGTAACCGCGTTTTATCACTTGTTACGAGGGGGCTTCTTTGTGATTGATCAACGGGTTTTTAAATTTCCAGGCGTAAAACCGGCCGCCCTGATGGTAGGTCTCCTAACGCTGATTCAAGCAATTATGATTATTCTTCAAGCGCAGTACCTAGCAACGGCCATTGTGCAGCTTTGGAAGCGGCAGCCGTTAGAAACGATTGTTTTCCCATTAGCGGTGTTTGCTGTGGCTTTTTTAGCACGACATTTATTGACACTATTAAAGGACTGGTTGTTCTACCCGTTTGTGGAGCAGACGACTAAGAAATTACGTAAGCAGTTTATGGCCAAACTGTTCGACTTAGGACCGAGCGTGGTTGCCCAGGAAGGAACGGGGAACGTTGTGACTATGGGTCTTGAAGGGATTGACAAGATTCAGACCTATCTCATGATGATTATTGGCAAGGTCTTGGATTTGTCGATTACGCCGTGGTTAGTGTTGATTTACATAGCTTTTATTCAGTGGAAGGAAGCCCTTTTTCTACTAGCCATCTATCCTTTGATAATCTTATTCATGATTATCCTAGGGTTTGCGGCTCAGGCTAAGGCTGACCGGCAGTATGCCGGGTATCAACGTCTATCGAATCACTTTGTGGATACGTTGCGAGGCTTGCCGACGCTGAAACAGTTGGGATTAAACGAACAATATGCAGATAATGTTTATCAGGTGAGCGAGGATTATCGGAAGAAGACAATGGCAACGTTGACGATTGCCATGACCTCGACTTTTGCGCTCGATTTCTTCACGACCCTGTCGATTGCGATTATTGCCGTTTTCTTAGGGTTTGGGTTGATGAATAATACCATTCAATTATTGCCAGCTTTGGTTATTTTGACGTTAGCCCCGGATTATTTTGCACCGATTCGGAACTTCGCTAATGACTATCATGCCACGTTGAATGGGAAAAATGCGTTGACAGCCGTGCTAGATATTTTGCAGCGGGAAACGCCAGCCGACCGAGAATTGCTAGCGGTCCGTGAGCCCGTTTGGCAAGCACAGGATACGGTTAGCTTCAGTCACGTGAATGTGGCTTATGGGGATGATGCAGCAACGCTAAAGGATATTAATTTTGACGTGCACGGTTTTAAAAAAGTTGGTATCATCGGAGCTTCGGGTTCTGGTAAGTCGACCTTGATCAATACCTTAGGTGGCTTTCTTAGCCCCGCTGAGGGTCAGATCAGTGTGCGGGGAACTGCAGTCCCACATTTGGATCAAAAGGCTTGGCAGCGAAGCTTTGTCTATATTCCACAGGCGCCATATTTGTTCCACGCAAGCTTGCGGAATAATCTGGCTTTTTACACACCGGATGCTAGTGACGAGGCCGTTAATGCGGCGGTCGCGCGGGCTGGCCTGACTGATTGGGTGGCGACGTTGCCAGATGGTCTGGCCACCCAAATTGGTGAAGGGGCTCGGGGCGTCAGTGGGGGACAGGCACAACGAATTGCGTTGGCCCGGGCCTTCTTGGATGATTCACGCCGGGTGCTGTTATTTGATGAACCGACGGCGCACTTGGACATTGAAACGGAAGTTGAATTGAAAAAGACGATGATGCCGGTCTTTAAAGATCACTTGGTTTTCTTTGCGACCCACCGGTTACACTGGATGAATGAGATGGATTACATTTTGGTCATGGATCATGGTCAGATTGTCGAACAAGGTACACCGGCTGAACTACAACAATTAAACGGGGCGTACGTGCGGTTACGGTCAGAAATGGAAGGGGCGACGACACGATGAAGGGATTCTTTGCAACTTTTAAAAACGATCACTGGGTCATGCCGTACCTTCGTCGTTACCGGAAGCTACTAGCACTGGTCCTGTTTCTGGGTTTCATGACGTTTTTCTGTGGGGGCGCGTTGATGTTTAACTCGGGCTACCTGATTTCACGGGCGGCCACGCATCCTTACAACATTTTGATGATTTATGTTCCGATCGTTTTGGCTCGGGCTTTTGGGATTGGGCGGCCGGCGTTTCGGTACGCTGAACGGTTAACTAGTCACAACTGGGTCTTACGAATTGTCTCTGATTTTCGGAAGCGGCTATATCAGGCGGTTGAAAAGCAAGCCGTTGCGATTCGGCAGACGCACCAAACGGGGGATGTTCTGAGTATCTTAGCTGAAGACATCGATCACATCGAAAACCTCTATCTGCGGACCGTGTTCCCACTCGTAATTGGGTGGTTGCTGTATCTGTTCGTGGTCCTTGGTATTGGCTACTTCAATTGGGCGTTCGGATTACTCATGTTGGTGTTGCTGGGCGTAATCGTGTTGGTGATGCCGCTGCTTTCTGTTGCCGTGAATGGTCGGCGAGAATTTCAGGCGCGGCAGGTTCAGCGGACCTTTTACACGCAACTGACTGACGCAGTTTTGGGCTTAGGTGACTGGCTCATTTCTGGTCGGCGGGGAGATTTCTTGGAACAGCAGGATCAACCCATTGATGAGATTGCTACGTTGCGGCGAGCGGACCATCATTTTCAGTGGTGGCGCAACTTTGCCATTCAATTCATTTTTGGCGCCGCGGTAATTTTGATTGTTTGGTGGGCGGGCGTCATGTTCACTCATAATCAGTCAGAAGCCAACTGGGTCGCTGCCTTTGGGCTAGCCTTGTTTCCAACGGTGGAACCCTTCTCCAGCATGAGCCAGGGGGTCAGTGAATGGCCCGTCTACCAAGATTCCATCAAACGGGTCAATAGCTTGGATGAGAACGTTCCGGAACAGGTTGCTCAGGCTAAGATTGGGGCGTTAACGAACTTGACGCTGGACCACGTGAAATTTACCTATCCCGGCGCTGAGCGACAAGTGATTGATGATCTTTCATTGACGCTTCATCCGGGCGAAAAATTGGCACTTCTAGGCCCCAGTGGGACCGGTAAAAGTACACTGTTAAAGCTGATTCTGGGTGATGAGCAACCGACTAGTGGTGCAATCACCTTGAATGGTGAACCGATTGAAAAGCTGCAAGAACAGCGTGCGCAATTATTTGGCGTTCTCGATCAGCAACCCTACCTGTTCAACACTACGGTGATGAACAACGTACGGCTGGGAAATCTGAAAGCTACGGATGAAGAGGTGCGTCAGGCGGTCAAGGCCGTGGAACTGGACGATTTGATTGCGCGGCTACCGTTAGGGTATCAGACCCAGGTACAAGAGGCCGGCAGTCGGTTCTCTGGTGGGGAACGGCAACGATTATCGTTGGCACGAATTCTGCTGCAGGATGCCCCTATTATTATCTTAGATGAACCCACGGTCAGTTTGGACCCAATTACTGAGCAACACTTGTTGGATACCGTCTTCAGTGTTTTGAAAGATAAGACGATCATTTGGGTGACCCACCATCTGGCGGGTATCAACCACGTTGATCAGGTGCGGTTCATTGAGGATGGCCACTTTGATATGCAGGGAACCCCGGCGGAACTCTACAAGGAGAACGCCCGGTTTAGGGCCCTGTATGACTTGGACCGTGGTCGTTAAACAGATTAAGCAGCATACTTGTATGAATTGGTCGTCTCCGGCTTAGATTGTGGACGTTTAACGCTGAAGGTTTAGAAGATGTTACATTTCAGTTGGTTTTTTTGATGGCTTTTAGTGGTGTTGGTTCCATGAAGTAACAATCATGCTGAGACACGCAACGCAATTAAACACAAAATTCTAAAAAAACAGCGAGGCTCGCCGGCGTTTCCAAACCGACGATACTCGCTGTTTCTTTTGCTGTCCCGCACAGGACAGCGGATTGGTTAGTATGAATGAATCACCTCAAACTCATCCATACTTTTATGTTACTGAAGCACTGGCGAAAAGACAATCAAGTTGCTTGAGAATCGCTTTACACCGCGATTGATATCAGTTAACGATCAATGGCTGACTGACTATTTTTTAAGGTAATCTAATCCATCATTCGATTAATTGTCACCTGAATTTTTTTCAAAAAAAAGCTCCCAACGGCGATGACCATTAGGAGCAACATGCCAAAGTGAAACGATACTGAACATCGTACCAATGGGTTTTGAAACATGAAGAGTTTGGATACATTAATGAATGGAAGCCTAATGCCAATTGTGGCATAGGAAGATGTGTTTGTGTTTAGTCGTCTATCACTTGAAGAATGAGGTGTCGAACATACTGAAAGGTCAGTGTTGGGAGTTGGAATGTTCAGTATCCTTTCACCGTTATAATAGCGGATAGGTCTTAGAAACACTACTAAATGCCTCAACAACCAGATTATCGATTTATTGATTTAGCAACTGTTTTATTTCAACGCTAATGTTTTAGAGATTAAACGCCAGATTCATGGAATGTTTTCCCTGAAAAAGGGCCGACCAAAAGCCGAACAAACCAGGGCTTGGGACCAAAGTCTCAAATCCTGGTTGTGTTCCGAACGTAAATAGACGAAACGTGGGACAACCGGCTCATTGACTGCCGGTTGTCCCACTCGCTTACGCTCGCTAAATAAGTTTTTTACTGGTTAGTGGTCTCGGCGCAATAACATGGTTGTGAGCTTTTCCAAGTTTGCTTGAGAATTGCCCGCTGGCAGTTGTTGGATCAGAGCTAACGCCTGGGCCGTGTGATCACTGGCTAAGGCCCGAGCAGCATCGACGCCACCGTGTTGTGTGACTAATGTTTGGACCGCAGTGATGTCGGTAGCGGTCATATCGTGTTTTTTCTTTAGCAAACGGTGAAAATCGCGAGGGGCCTGTGGAATTGCCAAAATTAAGGGCAGTGAATAAACGCCCGAGCGGAGATCCTCTAGGATGGGTTTTCGCGTTTTATGCGGGTCACCAGCGTAATCGAGAATATCATCGAGCATTTGATAGGCACAGCCAATTTTAATACCGATTTCTCGAGCGACTCCAGTGACTGAACTAGGGGCTCCGGTGAGCTTGGCCCCCTGGTAACAACTCAACGCAAAGAGTTCTGCTGTTTTGCCAGCGACCTCTTCCAGATACTTGGCCACCGTAATATCCTCGCGGTAGTTTAGATCCATCTGGTGGAGTTCACCCTGCAAGATACGGTGCATTGCGTCAATATGACTCTGGACCAAAGTCCGGTCAGCTGTCGATTTGAGTACCTGATTGAAGTAGACGGTGAACATAAAATCGCCCGCGTAAATGGCGTTACGTTGGCCGTACTTCATCTGAATCGTGCGGACGCCACGACGGGTCGGAGACTCATCAATGACATCGTCGTGGATCAAAGTACCGACGTGTAAAATTTCGAGGGCTGCCGCACCCGCCTGTAATTCAGCAGGGGTGGCGGCGTCACCGAACTGTGAAAATAGGTAAAAATACCCGGGACGCAACAACTTACCACCGGATTGTAACAACGAAAGTATTTTGCTGTGAATCGGTTGGTTATCCAATTGTACGGCTTTTAATAAGTAATCTTGTAGCGCATTCAATTGCGGTTCCACTTGTGGGAATTGCCGCCAAAGTTGTCGATCCATACTGCACCTCACTATGTACGCGTTAAATTTTATCTTACCGACTAGTGGAAACGTTGTCAAATAAAGGTTATCATCAATTTAGAAATCGACAACGGGGGGAACGATATGACACTAGGAATCTTTTTGGAACTAGTTGAAATCAAGGCTAAAATTGCGTCAATTTGGCCCTTTTTATTGGGAATGGTCTTTGTTCAGACGAATTACCAACATCTGAATTGGGGAGTGACGGCGCTATTTTTCGTTGCTATGTTGCTGTTCAATATGGCCGTGGATATCAATGATAATTATCAGGACTATACCAAGGCTGGTAATCAGGCAGCTGAGTGGAAGAAGCACACAAACATCATTGGTGTGCATCAGTTGTCCATTCATCGGATATTCATACTGATGGCCAGTTTAGCGGTGGTTGCGGGCGTGATTGGTCTTTACTTGGTCTGGAAAACGGGTTGGCCCTTACTACTGATGGGGGTCTTCTGTTTCCTGGTAGGATACGCCTACGCGGGGGGACCTCGGCCACTTTCCGGGACGCCGACTGGCGAGTTCTTTGCTGGGTTTACCATGGGCTATATGATAATGTTAATCACTGTTTACTTAAATTTATATAATACACCGGATTTTTCCTGGATACTCATGGGCCGGGTGCTCTTAGCTTCCGGCATCGCCGTCATGGCAATTGCGGCGTTATTGCTAGCTAATAATATTTGTGACGCTGAGGAAGACCTAGCCCTGGATCGAAAGACCATCGTCTATTACCTGGGCGTACGGGGCGCATTATGGCTGTTTGCTGGCTTCTACCTTGTCGGCTACCTGAGCTTGATTGTGAGTGTCTGGTTGGGCGACCTACCAGCTTGGTCATTGTTAACGTTACTCAGCGTGCCACTCATCGTGAAGAACGTCCACGGGTTATTTCGGATCCAAATTAAGAAAGAAACGTTTATTCTAGCCGTCCGTAACCTGGCAATTTTAGCATTGACCACGATTCTGGCTGAGGGAGTGGGCCTGTTGCTGGGTTAAGCATTTCTAAATGTCGGGCTGGCGCGTTGTCATTTTAAGGTCCATTCGGGTAGAATGAAAGAAACACTTTATGGAGGTCGGGCTACACTATGAAAATCTTAGAGGATCGCATTCGCCAAGATGGCACGGTTTTGGCGGGGAACGTGTTAAAAGTCGATAACTTCCTGAATCATCAAATTGATCCACAGCTGATGGACCAGTTAGGCGCCGAATTTGCGCACCGATTTAAGGATGCTGGCATCACAAAAATCTTGACGGTTGAGTCTTCCGGAATCGCTCCGGCCGTTCTGGCAGGGCTTCACATGGACGTTCCAGTAATCTTTGCACGTAAGCATAAGAGCCTGACCTTGACCGATAATTTATACACGGCGAAGGTGTACTCATACACCAAGCGGGTCAACAATGATATCTCAATTGACCGCCGCTTCCTGGATAAAGAAGATCGCGTGTTGATTGTGGATGACTTCCTAGCCAATGGACAAGCTGTTCAAGGACTCTTGGATATTGCGCAGACGGCGCAGATTAAGGTTGCTGGTGTAGGGGTCGTCATTGAGAAACGTTTCCAAAAGGGACATCAACTGGTTGAAGATGCTGGGATTCAATTGGAAGCTTTGGCCAGTATCGCGTCATTTGCGGATGGTCAGGTGGTCTTTGCCCAGGATTAGCAACGGGTGGCTTGTGTAATTGTTTCAGAGCCATTAAACTAATAGTGAACTGACTCAGTATTTAACAACTAAAAATGAAATCATAGGTAAGAAAGTAGGGAGTAAATTGACGAACACGGTCTTATATCCTGGAGATACGATTGGGGTGATTGGCGACAGTGCCAACGCCGCCATGTTAGTGACAACGGCTCGTAAAATGGGACTGCGCGTAGGCGCATACGGTGCTGATGAAACAAGTGAAGCCTTGCAATTGGCTGATTTTAAGGCTGTCGGAACAACCAAGGACCAGGATAAGTTACAACATTTTGCGGAGAGTTGTGCCGCCATTGTCTATGACTCTGATCGGGTCAGCACGAATGTCATCAAGTTTTTGACACAGTATACACGGATTCCACAGGGGAGTGACATGCTGGAGATGATGCAGGACCGGTTACTAGAGCGGGCCTTCTTCGAACAGCTCAACGTCAATATTGCCCCATATGCTACCATTATTAATTTGGATGACGTTTATCAATCCATCAACTCCATTGGGTATCCGTGCGTGTTGAAACCCATTCAAAAAGAATGGTCACGTGGTCGGGAGCTGGTCATCAAAACGCAGACAGACATTGCCAAAGCAGCGGGATTGTTAGACTGGGGAACCTATATTTTGGAATCCCAAATTGCCTACGACCGTGAATATTCCATCATGGTGGCGCGTGACCAGTCTGGTAATCAGCAGGTTTTCCCAATCACGGAGGTCCAATCTGATGGTGACCGGACGTCTAAAACCTGGATGCCGGCACAGGTTGATCAGGCAGTTGCCAGTGAGATCCATCGAATAGCTGGTGAGGTTGCTAAGAACGTAAACTACGTTGGGGTCTTTGAAGTCTCCTTCTACCTGACTAGCAGTGGCGCCATTTACGTGAAAAAGATTGTACCGGCACCAAGCGATGCTGGGTACGTCTTCGAAGTTTCGACCACAGTCAATGAGTTCAGCCAACACCTACGGGCAATTGCTGGTTTACCATTGGCAGAACCACAAGTCTTGACGCCAGCAGTGACGGTTGCCTTTACGGCCGCCCAGTTGGCCGCGGTTCGAACACAATGGCAGTTGAAACCTAACTGGCACTTTACGTTCTATCACTTGCGTCATCAAGAGGACGATGATGTGATGGGACACATTGCCGTTCAGGGAAGTGCAGTTAAATTAATTTTAGATCAACTCGATGATACGGGAATTTGGGCGGCAACCAATGATGCGCCAACGCAAGCTTAGTTTCCAATGGAGAGTGCGACAGAAGGCGGTTAGTCAATACGCATTAACGTTGGTAGATGAATAATTCCAGACTTGGATGGTTTGTCTATCGACGTTAAGCGGAGTTGACGACCTTTTGTCACACGTTTCGACTATCGACGTTTGGAACGCAAAAAGGGTTTGAGACTTTTGTCCCAACCCTTTTTTATTTGGGTGGTGTTAGTCGCCTCCGGTAGCCAAAAATTTTGCCTGCTGTGGGGATCGGATAAAGCATCAAGTATCTGGTCACATAGCGAGACAGTCGAAAGAACGTTGACGGAACTATTTATGTCTGGAATAACGGGTACTAGAAGTGATTGAGTCACCAGTTATTTGCGCCGGATGATAAGTTGATTTATCCCGGCTACCAAGGTAAATAAATTTGAAAGAATCGGCCCGACAACCAGCGGAACGTATGTTTTTTTGGTATACTATTCAAGACTAATTACAGAGAGGATTGTGTTCACGGTGGCAGGAGAAGAATTGTTAACTGGCATGAACGATAAGCAAACGGAGGCCGTCCTTCAAACGGAGGGACCGCTGTTAGTATTGGCGGGTGCCGGTAGTGGAAAGACCCGAGTCTTAACGCACCGGGTAGCTTACTTGATTGAACACGAAAATGTGATGCCATGGCGGATTTTAGCCATTACCTTTACCAACAAGGCGGCCAAGGAAATGCGTGAACGGGTCATCAAGCTGTTAGGACCTGATGGCAGTGACGTGTGGGTCTCCACGTTTCATGCGTTGTGTGTTCGAATTTTACGACGAGATGCCGATAAATTAGGCTACAACCGGGCTTTTACTATTGCGGATCCGGGTGAGCAGCGGACGCTGATCAAGCGGGTCTTGCAACAACTTAATTTAGACGTTAAAAAGTTCGATCCTCGGTCCGTCTTAGGGGCCATTTCCAACGCTAAGAACGCCCTCCAGACGCCAGCAATGATGCGTGAGGCTGCTGGTAATCCGTTTGAAGAAACGGTGTCGAACGTTTATGAAAATTATCAGCGAGAGTTACAAGCAAACCAAGCGATGGACTTTGATGATTTAATCATGCTGACCATCAAGCTATTTAAGCAGGATCAAGAGGTCCTGGGTTACTATCAGGATAAATTCCGCTACATCCACGTTGATGAATACCAAGATACCAACGATGCTCAGTATACTTTGGTCAACATGCTGGCTAAAAAGCATGGCAACCTTTGTGTTGTCGGGGATGGTGACCAGAGTATTTACGGTTGGCGAGGTGCCAACATGGAAAACATCTTAAACTTTGAGCACGACTATCCGGATGCTCACGTGACGCTGCTGGAACAAAACTATCGTTCAACCAAGACGATTCTGCAAGCTGCTAACGATGTGATCCAACAAAATGTGAATCGGAAAAAGAAGGACCTGTGGACGGAAAATCCTGAAGGAGATAAGATTTCCTATTACCGGGGGCAAAACGAAAACGATGAGGCCCATTACGTGGTCGCTAAGATCCAGGAAGAACGTGAACAGAACCATCACGATTACGGGGATTTTGCTATTCTGTATCGGACCAACGCCCAGTCTCGGGTCATTGAAGAAACTTTGGTCAAGGCTAACATTCCTTATACTATGGTCGGCGGACACAAGTTCTATGATCGTAAGGAAATTCGGGATGTTTTGGCTTACTTGACGTTAATTGCCAACCCAGCGGATTCCATGAGTTTGGAGCGAATTATCAACGAACCTAAGCGGGGAATTGGAGCTACGAGTGTCGAAAAGCTACGTGGTTTTGCGGAGATGAATGACTGGACTGAGTTGGAAGCTACCCGTAACGTCAGCTTAGCCAATAATCTCGGGGCCCGCATCCGTAATGCCATGGAAAAGTTTGGTCTGACTATCAAGGCTATTCAGGATGATGCGGCGACCATGAGTGTGTCCGACATTACCAACGCTATTTTGGATAAAACTGGCTATATGGCGGCTTTAAAGGCTTCGAAGAACTTGGAAGCCGAGACGCGTATTGAAAACATCGAAGAATTCCTGTCTGTGACTCAAAAGTTCGATACGGATTGGGATCAGGCTGATCATGATGAGGATGAAGAGCGACTGGTCGAATTTCTCGCTGATTTGGCCCTGGTATCCGCTCAGGACGATGTTGAGGAAGAACCTGCTGAAGTTACCTTGATGACACTGCATGCGGCTAAGGGGCTCGAATTTCCCGTTATTTTCTTAATGGGATTGGAAGAAGGTATTTTTCCACTGTCTCGCGCATTGCTAGAAGACGACGAGTTGGAAGAAGAACGGCGATTGGCATACGTAGGGATCACGCGGGCTCAGAAGAAGCTCTATCTGACCAACGCTTACTCACGGATGTTGTATGGCCGGCGACAGAACAACCCACAGTCTCGCTTTATTACGGAAGTCGCGCCAGAACTGTTGCACTTGGATTACAGTGAAACCAAGTCAGGGCTTGCGCCAAGTCGGCAAGATGTGCCATTTGCACGGCGAACGGCAAGTGCCGTTGCTACCCCTTATCACGGGAAAACTGGTCGGGTCAGCGAACCGGCGGGTACCGGGGCAGGTAAGCTCAGCTGGTCCGTCGGGGATAAGGCTAGCCACAAGAAGTGGGGCATTGGGACCGTGGTTAAAGTTAACGGTACCGGTGAAGATGCCGAACTAGACATTGCCTTTCCAGAACAAGGTGTGAAGCGGTTATTAGCAGCGTTTGCACCAATCAAACGAGTTGAATAATAAGTTAACGTGGGAGGATTAAGATGACTGATAAGCCCATTAATACCTTAACTGAAGAACAGGCTGCCGCTGAAGCTGCTGAGTTACGGCCGCAACTGATCGAGTGGGGGCAACAGTATTACAGCGCCGATGCACCAACTGTAGAGGATGACGTTTATGACCGGGTGTACGCACGGTTAGTTGCCTTAGAAACGGCCTTTCCTAAGATTGTAACGCCGGAATCGCCGACTCAAAACGTTGGGGGCACCACCCGCGGTGACTTACCCAAGGTGACGCACGAAATACCCATGCTGTCGTTGGGAGACGTCTTTTCGATTGACGAGCTGAAAGAATTTGACGAACGGCTTCGTGGAAACGTGGATGAAGACTTTGACTATAACTGTGAATTGAAGATTGATGGTTTAGCCATTTCACTCCGCTATGAGAATGGTGAGTTCGTCCAAGGATCTACGCGGGGAAATGGTCAGATTGGGGAAGACATTACTGCCAATCTGAAAACTATTCCGTCAATTCCACAGACACTAAGTCGGCCGCTAACAATTGACGTTCGTGGGGAGTGTTACATGCCTAAGTCGGCTTTCTTAGCACTCAACGAACGACGTGAGGCTGCTGGTAAGGCGCCGTTTGCTAATCCACGTAATGCTGCTGCTGGGAGCTTGCGTCAGTTAGACACGCAGGTCACTGCTGACCGCCAGTTAGCCACGTTTATGTACAACATTGCTGACTATGAGCCGTTAAATACGCGGACTCAGAGTGGGTTGTTAGACGAGTTAGCGGAGTTGGGCTTTACCACTAATTCAACTTATCAAGTCGCTCACACTATGACTGAGGTTGCGGCGTTCATTGATGAGTATCAGGGACAACGTTCTGATTTGGCCTATGGTATCGACGGTATCGTGATTAAAGCCAATTCATTACCCCTGCAACGGGAACTGGGGGCAACGGTCAAGGTTCCTCGGTGGGCAATTGCCTTTAAGTTTCCGCCGGAAGAAGTCCAGACGAAAATCTTGGACATCGAGTGGACGGTTGGCCGGACAGGTATTGTGACCCCAACTGCAGTCATGGAACCCGTTTCTTTGGCAGGAAGCACGGTTGCGCGTGCCTCCCTACACAATCCAGACTATTTGGAGGCTAAGGACATTCGCTTGGGCGACACGGTTTTGCTGCACAAGGCGGGGGACATTATTCCAGAAATTTCCCAATTTGTAGCAGCTAAACGACCGGCGGACGCGCAACCGTATCCGATTCCAACGCATTGCCCGTCTTGTGGAGCGGAGTTGGTTCATCTGGATGAAGAAGTTGCTCTACGTTGCATTAATCCGCGGTGTCCGGCGCAGCTGGCAGAGGGCATGAATCATTTTGCTTCCCGGAATGCTATGAACATTGCTGGTTTGGGTCCACAGATTGTCAGTCAATTATTTGACCGCAAATTGGTGGATGATGTGGCTAGCCTTTATCGGCTGACAGCCGACCAATTATTAACTTTAGATAAATTTGGGGAGAAGTCCGCCCAAAACCTCTTGACAGCTATCGATAATAGTCGCAATAATTCATTAGAGAGATTGCTATTTGGTTTGGGAATTCGTCACGTGGGAGCCAAGGCGGCCCGGTCGATTGCTGCTGAATTTGGCGATATGGCCCATGTGCAGGCCGCAGATAGTGAAGCAATTTCTGCCATCGATACGGTGGGAGAAACCATTGCGGACAGCGTCGTGACTTATTTCTCAAGTGATCAAGTACAACAATTGATTCAAGAGTTGGGGACCGTGGGGGTCAATCTGACCTATACCAGTGGTCCAACAACGCCAGTAACAAGCGATAGTGAATTCGCAGATAAACGGGTCGTCTTGACTGGTAAGCTACAGGAGCTTACCCGGCCGGAAGCCACTGAGTGGTTGGAACGCCAGGGAGCCAAGGTCACGGGAAGTGTCTCCAAGAAGACGGACCTCTTGATTGCGGGGGAAGCTGCTGGTAGCAAGCTGACCAAGGCACAGTCGTTGGACGTTCCAATCTGGAACGAAGCCCAACTTCGCGCTGCCATGGACGAAACGAAATGATGACTTTAGGAGGAAACAAGTCGTGAAACGGTTACGAACATTTATTGCATTGGCGGCAGTCCCATTATTTTTGGCCGCGTGTGGTAATTTAAGTAGTTCCAGTATGTCGGGAACTTCCGGAGGCGGTAAGTCTGGAAGCACTCAACTGACGGGGCAAAGCAATGATGGGGATTACGAAGGGGTCATTAAGAGTGGCCACTATCAGACGAGTAAGTCGCGAGGGGTGACGAACAGTCAAGACTCCGGGAATACTTACAACCTGAAGAGCTTTGAAAACGGGATGTTGACGGTCTCAAAGAAGATCTTTTCAACCAAGAAATACGTCTTTGAAGAAGGCCAACACCTAAGCACCTCGACCGTTCAGAATTGGCTGGATCGGCAGTCAAAGTCGAACACCACGGGCTTGAACCCTAAGAGTAATGGGTCGACTTCAGCAACCAAGCGGAATCCTATCTACATTCAGGCGCTTGAAGAACAAGATTACATGACGCAAAAGAATAACAAACTGACGTTAAGCGGAATGACCATTGGGATTGCCGTGAACTCGGTTGATTACTACAAGAAGACCCAGTACGGGGCCACGTTTGAGACGAAGATCACCAAGGCTGAAGGTGAAGCCTACGCCAAAAAGGCGGCAGATACGGTTCTGGCGCGGATGCGTAAGAAGTCTGGCTTGAAGAATATTCCAATCGTAATTGCTATTTACCGTCAGGCGTCTAACGACAGCCTGGTCGGTGGAAACTTCATTGCCTACTCTGAAAACAAGGCTGGTACCACCAAGGTCAACAAGTGGAACGCGTTGGGCGAGAAGAGTGTGACCTTCCCCGTTCAAAGTGGTTCTAGCAGTCCGAACAGTAACGATGCTAGTTCGTTCTCCAACTTCAAGAGTGAAGTTGAAAACTTTTTCCCGAACCTGAGTGGGGTTACGGCTCAGGCGCACTACGATGGGAATACCCTGACTGGGATGCACGTTAATATTACGACACAATTCTATAGTCAAACAGAAATCATCAGCTTCACGCAGTATCTACAAACAACGGCACAGAAGTACCTGCCATCAAGTGTGCCAATCGATATTACGGTTTCTTCCACCGATGGCGTTCAGAGCTTTTTGAATCGAGCTAGTGGTGAAAAGAAGTTTAGTAGTCACGTTTTTAACAGTTATTAAACCTTAGGCGAGCGAGACGACGGTTTCAGTTGGCTAAAGAAGGAGTCGGGGGTTGTGCCCTGGGCTCCTTTTCTGTTCTAAATGCTAAGTTAGCTAGACGAAATGGAAAGTGATGCAGACAGACAATATGTCAGAGTTAAAATGCAGGCAGCTTATTTTGTCAGAATCTTTGGCCTGACCCGGATATATGGTAAAATGGCAATGTATGTTTATTCTGCAATAGGTGTGGAATAAATCGAGAATTGCGGATAAATCAGAAAGAGGGATATTGATGGCTAATCGAATTAATCGAGAACAAGTTCAACACGTTGCCGGTCTGGCAAAACTTGAATTTACGGATGCCCAGTTGGACGCTTTTACGCCCCAACTTGACGACATTATTGGCCTGTTTGAAACGCTAAGCGAAGTGGATACGGAGGGCGTTGAAGCAACGAGTAGCGTCTCTGATCAATTGAACGTCATGCGTGAAGACGTAGCGGATAACTGGGGGCAGAGTCAAGCATTACTGAAGAACGCTCCGGATGCCGCACGTGGCTTTATTAAAGTGCCGGCCATCATTGATGAAAGCGAGGACAACTAACAGATGAATTATTTCAAAACAGATCTCGCCAGTCTCCACGCCGACTTGGTGGCCAAGAAAATCAGTTCCAAGGAACTGACTCAGGCCACCTTCGACAACATTAAGGCGACCGACCCTAAGGTCGATGCCTTCTTAAATCTTAACGAAGAGGCTGCCCTCAAACAGGCGGCTGAAATTGATAATCAAGGGATTTCCGCTGACCAACCGTTGGCTGGGATTCCAGTGGCCTTAAAGGACAACATTGTCACCAAGGGTATGAAGACAACGGCCGCTTCCAAAATGTTGGAAAACTTTACGCCAGTCTACGATGCCACGGTAACTGAAAAATTAGCCCAAGCACAGATGATTACGGTTGGGAAAACCAACATGGATGAGTTTGCCATGGGGGGGTCAACCGAAAACTCTGCGTTCAAAACGACTAAGAACGCCTGGGACCAAACCAAGGTTCCTGGTGGGTCCTCAGGTGGTTCTGCTACCGCCGTTGCCTCTGGTCAAGTGCCTGCAGCACTTGGTTCCGATACTGGTGGTTCCATTCGCCAACCAGCTTCCTTTAACGGAATCGTTGGAATTAAGCCAACGTATGGTCGCGTTTCTCGGTGGGGTCTGATTGCCTTTGGATCTAGTTTGGATCAAATCGGCCCGTTGACTCACGGCGTGAAGGATAACGCTTCAGTACTGAGTGCTATTTCTGGTCATGATGACCATGATTTAACGAGTTCGACGCAGGCTGTTCCAGACTTTGCTGCTGAATTGAACGAAGGAACTAGCGTTAAGGGCATGCGGATTGGGCTGCCTAAGGAATTCTTAGCTGAAGGGGTCAGCGACGACGTTAAGACAGCCATCTTAGCCGCTGCTGACACTTACCGGAAGCTGGGCGCCACGGTGGACGAAGTTTCCTTACCACACAACAAGTACGGGGTTGCAGCTTACTACATCATCGCCTCATCCGAGGCCTCATCCAACCTGCAACGGTTCGATGGCATTCGCTACGGGTACCGGGCACAGGACGTGCAGAACTTGGAAGATGTTTACGTGAAGTCCCGTTCTGAAGGCTTTGGCGACGAAGTTAAACGGCGGATCATGTTAGGGACATTCTCCTTATCTGCTGGATTCTACGACGCCTACTTCTTGAAGGCTGCCAAGGTTCGGACCGTTATCATGAATGATTTCAAGGCCGTTTTAAAGGACCACGACTTTATCATGGGCCCAGTTGCCCCAACACCAGCCTTTGGTATTGGTGCTGAAATTAAGGATCCACTGACTATGTACATGAACGACGTCTTGACGATTCCAGTGAACTTAGCTGGGTTACCGGGACTATCATTGCCAGCCGGGTTCAGTAACAATTTACCAGTCGGTATGCAACTGATTGGCCGGCCATTTGACGAAAGCACTTTGTACAAAGCAGGGTACGCATTCGAACAAAACACTGACTTTCATTTACAAGTACCCACGTTAGGAGGCCAAAACTAATGAACTTTGAAACAACCATTGGACTAGAGGTCCACGTGGAGTTGAAGACGCATTCGAAGATCTTTAGCCCATCACCCGTTGAATTTGGGGTCGACCCTAACGCCAACACCAACGTTATCGATTGGGGATATCCTGGGGTTTTGCCAACAACTAACAAAGGCGTTGTTGCCGACGGTATTATTGCCGCTCTGGCATTACACGCTGATGTTGAACAGCATACGCACTTTGACCGGAAGAACTACTTCTATCCCGATAACCCCAAGGCTTACCAAATCACGCAGGCTGACAAGCCCATTGCCCATGATGGCTGGGTGGAAGTCGACGTTGACGGTGTGAAGAAAAAAATCGGTATCGAAGAAATGCATATTGAAGAAGATGCCGGGAAGAATACGCATGAACGAGACTACTCTTACGTCGATTTGAACCGGCAGGGGACCCCGTTGATTGAAATTGTGTCCAAGCCAGACATCGCTTCGCCTGCTGAAGCATATGCCTACCTGGAAGCACTGCGTCAGCGGATCCAGTTTACTGGAATTTCCGACGTGAAGATGGAAGAGGGTTCCATGCGGGTCGACGTTAACATCTCTGTGCGTCCCGTAGGCCAAGAAAAGTTTGGGACCAAGACTGAGTTAAAGAACTTGAACTCCTTCAACTACGTGCAGCGTGGGTTGGAATACGAAGAAAAGCGCCAACAACAAGTCTTGCTCTCCGGTGGTTCTGTGCGTCAGGAAACGCGGCGGTTTGATGAAAAGACTGGCGAAACGATTCTGATGCGGGTCAAGGAAGGTTCAGACGATTACCGTTACTTCCCAGAACCAGATTTACCAGCCTTAAACATCAGTGATGACTGGATCAAAGAACTCGGCGATGCTATGCCAGAAATGCCAACTAAGCGGCGTGAACGTTACGTGAACGACCTGGGGTTGACTGATTACGACGCCATGGTTATCACGCAGACCAAGGAAATGTCGGACTTCTTTGACGCAACGGTAGCACTGAAGGCTGATCCTAAGATGGCAGCTAACTACCTGCAAGGGGACGTTAACGCCTACTTGAACGACAACCACGTGGACTTACAAGCCACAAAATTGACGCCGGTTAACTTGGCTGGAATGATCAACCTGATTTCTGATGGGACGATTTCTAGCAAGATGGCCAAGAAGGTCTTCAAGGCCATTACAAATGGTGAGGAACCTAAGGCTTACGTGGAAGCTCACGGCTTAGTTCAACTGTCAGACCCAGCTAAGCTACAGCCAATTATTGACGATGTTTTGCAGGCTAACCCGCAATCCATTGAAGACTTTAACAATGGGAAGAAGCGGGCCGTTGGTTTCTTGGTTGGTCAAATCATGAAGCAAACTCACGGACAAGCTAACCCGCAAGTCGTCAATAAATTATTGATGGCTGCATTACAGCACTAGGACAATGGAGGCACATCATGCGTAAACGGGCACGGGTCATTTATAATCCAACTTCAGGACGCGAGGCGTTGAAGAAGGATCTGATCGATATTCTAGCGGTGTTCGAGCAGGCGGGGTACGAGACGAGTGCTTACGCCACGACACCGGCTCCCAATTCTGCTCAAAATGAGGCGACGCGGGCTGCTAAGGCTGGTTTCGAACTCATCGTGGCTGCTGGGGGCGACGGCACCATTAACCAAGTTGTTAATGGGATTGCTGGTCTACCACATCGGCCAAAGATGGCGATCATTCCTGCCGGGACCACGAATGATTATGCTCGGGCACTTCACATTCCCCGTGAGGACCCGTTGGCAGCGGCTAAGGTGGTTCTGAAGGATCAGACCATCAAGATGGATATTGGAGAAGCTGGGTCGACTTACTTCATCAACATTGCTGGTGGGGGACTGTTGACCGAGCTGACCTATGACGTTCCGTCTAATTTGAAATCAATTTTTGGTTACTTAGCTTACCTGTTGAAGGGGGCCGAGTTGCTGCCACGCATCAAACCTATCGATATGGATCTGACTTACGATGATGGTCATTTCCGGGGGAAGGCGTCAATGTTTTTGCTGGCCCTGACCAATTCGATTGGGGGTTTCGAGCAAATCGTGCCGGATGCAGCGTTGGATGATGGGAAATTTACCATGATTATCGTCAAGACTGGTAGTATGCCAGAGATATTACGGTTGATGGGCTTAGTCCTTAACGGCGGCAAGCACATCAACGATTCCCACATCATTTACAAAAAGACTAGCAAGGTGATTGCCCGGCCGGTAGATGACCGGATGATGATTAATCTAGATGGGGAATATGGTGGTGATGCACCGATGAAGTTCCGGAACCTCCGGCAACACATTGAAATGTACGCCAACCTAGACGCTATTCCAGATTCTGCGGTGACTCATGAAACCGAAGAATTCCTGGAAGCGGAGCAAAATTTCGTGAAACAGGTTGAAGAATTGCCTGAGATAGCGGATAATGCAAAGGAAGATTAAGAAACTGGAGGGATTTTGCGCGAACTGATTTCGGCAAAGTCCCTTTCTCATTAAAGGAAATTGAGGTAGTTATGAAAATTAAAGCACCAGTAACAAAGAATGATCGAATTGACGTGACCATTACCGACCTGACTTATCAGGGGATGGGTGTGGCCAAAGTTGATGACTTTCCACTGTTCATCGAAAACGCCTTACCAGGTGAAAAGATTACGATTTTAGTGACCAAGGTCGCTAAGAGCTACGGGTTTGCCCGGGCCCTTTCTTGGCAGAGTGAGTCCGCTGACCGGGTCAAGGACGTCGACAAGACGTACCGTCAGACTGGAATTGCGCCATTACAACACCTAGCTTATCCGGCGCAATTGAAGTTCAAGCAACACCAAATTGCTGAACTCTTTAAGAAAAATCATCAGGAAGTGGAAGTTGCACCAACATTGGGGATGGACAATCCTACGCAGTATCGGAACAAAGCACAGGTTCCCGTTCGGATGATCAAGGGGCAACTGGAAACCGGTTTTTACCGGCAACACAGTCACGACCTCATTCCGTTAACGGATTTCTACATCCAGGATCCGGCTATTGATAATGCTATCGTCAAGGTTCGTGACTTGCTTCGTCAATTTGAGATCCCTGCTTACAATGAAATTAGTGACAAGGGAGTTATCCGGAACATCATGGTTCGGCGGGGCTACTACAGCCACGAAATGATGATTGTCCTGATTAGTCGGACCCAAAAGTTGCCTAGCCAGGCGCAATTGGTTGACCAAATCCAAAAAGCTTTGCCTGAAGTCAAGAGTATTGTCTTAAACGTTAACGCCAAGAAGACGAACGTGATTATGGGTAACGTGACCCGGACGTTGTACGGTAAGCCAACGATTGAAGATACTCTGATGGGCTTAACGTTTGCTATTTCGGCACGTTCCTTCTATCAGGTTAACCCACAACAGACTGAAAAGTTATACCAAATGGCCATCGATAAGGCCGGTCTGACTGGTGAAGAAACTGTTATCGATGCATACTGTGGTATTGGGACAATCTCCCTAGCGTTGGCTAAGCATGCCAAGCAGGTACTGGGTGTCGATGTGGTTGCTGAAGCGATTGAAGATGCTAAGGTCAATGCGCAAAAGAATCACTTGGCCAACGTAACCTTTGCTGTGGCAAAGGCGGAAACGCAAATGGCCCAATGGCAAGAGGATGGCGTTAAGCCTGATGTTGTCGTTGTTGATCCACCACGTAAGGGTCTGGCCGAAAGCCTGATTGATTCCACCGCTGAGATGGGGCCTAAGAAGGTTGTTTACGTGAGCTGTAATCCTGCTACGTTGGTCCGCGATGTGGCACGGTTCGAAGAACTGGGCTACGCGATTGATGGTCCAATCCAACCGGTTGACCAATTCCCACAAACGCCACACGTTGAAAGTGTCACCGTTTTAGTAAAGAAATAGTTTAGGTCACTGGCACCCACTAATCCGATTAGTGGGTGTTTTTTTGCGTCCGTTGACGGGTAACAGAGAGGGCACTTGGCTGTGTGCTGTGAGGATCGCTTAAAACCATCGAGCCTTGGCGGCAAGGGCTTCTCTCCGACAACCAGAGGCGAAGGGCTTAATGCAGTGATAATTTTAGTAAAAAACCTGTAAGCATCAGTAAACGATGCCTACAGGTTTTAATGGTGTCGCGTATTTTGGGCAATTAACTGAGCCTGAGCGAACTTGAGGACGGCTGCCTGTCGCTCAGTAGAAAGCTGAACGAATACAGTTTGGAAGCAGGCGTCACTGTGTAAGAAGGCGTCATTGAAACGCGGGTCAATTGCAGATTTGTTGCAGTCGAGGGCGTCAGCAATGCGCTGCACGTTTCCGGGGCTAGGGGTGGAACGCTGGGCAAAATAACCTGAAAGCGTGGAGGTGGGAATACCCGTCTTGGCAGCCAGGTCATTTTGTGTCATTTCTTGGCTGACCTTCTTTAAGTTCTGTGCGATGATTTGGCGAAGACTTCTCTCGAATGTCGTTAGTTTGTGACGGGGCACCGCAGTCACTCCTTAGTAAAATTTCTTAGTAAAAACCTTCCATTCGTCATTATAACGAATACGTTGTCTACAATCAAACAAAAGTATTAGGTGTACCATTTGGCGATTGACAAAACGAATAAAACCATTTATGATATGAAAGTGTTTCTAAGGAGGGTGCGTGATGGAGAACCTACAAATCACACTAGAAGCCGCCCGTCATAACGCTGGTTATTCTCAGAAAGAGGCTGCGGCCCAGCTGGGAGTTCACTATCAAACCTTGGCCGCCTGGGAGCGAGACAGCTCGAACATGGGGATTACGACCATTGATCGTCTGTCCGACTTGTACCAGATTCCTAAGGATTACCTTTTTTTTGGAAACAAAAACGATTTTATTCGTTCCTTGCGCCAGCGCGCGGCCAAAAAGTAAGGCAACACTTCCGTGGGGGAGTACCGGGCTGGTCCGGTAAATAAAACAGAAGAAGCTAACCAATCGTCTGAGACTAGTCTCGGACGATTTTTTCTTAGCATGATTTTTCGGGTGGTAATAGTTTAGGGGGACGAAGTTAGGCCGGCTTGGGTGGGGCTGATTAAGCCAGCCGTTTACCCTGAGGGGGGCTGGTTGAGCTGGTTTTGTACGGAGGTCGAGTAGAACATTAGTGACAACTAAGTAGCAACGACCGACCGCGGAGTGACCTTAACGAAAAAAATTAAAAAGAATTTTTACCAACAAAAATGCCCACTTGAACGTCATGCCCATGAACCAAGTCAATTATTTTAAAGTTTATGAAAGCTTGGTAGCACAACGATAATTATAGTAAAACGATATACCTAATTTGCAACGAATGAAAAATAATAATTTCACAATGTATGACTACCGTGAACATTGGTGCAGAGAAGGGGTTTACAAATGTGCAAGATTCCGGTATTCTATGATAGACAAATGAAAGGGGTTTCATACTATGACATTAACGACTGAAGAACTCGCAAAGTACATGGATCACACTAACTTAAAGGCGGATGCCACTGAGGCAAGTATCAAGCAAACTTGTGACGAAGCTGCCAAATATAACACGGCTTCTGTCTGTGTTAACTCCTACTGGATTCCGTTCGTTACTGAGCAATTAAAGAATACTGATGTCAATCCAATCGCTGTTGTTGGATTCCCACTAGGTGCAATGGCAACCCCTAGTGAGGTTTTTGAAGCAACTCAAGCAATCGAAGATGGTGCAGAAGAGATCGACATGGTGATCAACGTTGGTGAATTGAAGTCTGGCAACAACGAGGTCGTTGAAGCAGACATCAAGGCTTTGGCAACTGCCGTTCACGCAAAGGGTAAGTTACTGAAGGTTATCTTGGAAACCTGCTTGTTAAACAATGAAGAAATTGTTCGCGGTTGCCAACTGAGCGAAAAGGCCGGTGCAGACTTTGTGAAGACTTCTACTGGTTTTTCAACTGCTGGTGCTAAGTTGGAAGATGTTAAATTGATGCGCGAAACTGTGGGCAATCGTTTGGGCGTGAAAGCTTCCGGTGGTATTCACAGTAAGGATGAAGCTTTAGCCATGATTGATGCTGGTGCTAGTCGGTTAGGGGTCAGTGCGACAGTTGCCATCTTAACGGGTGAATCAGCACAGGCGAAGTCAGGTTACTAGAAGTTAATTTGTGAAAGCGGGGTTATCAGAATGAAGTACAAACGTATCTTTGGGTTAGTCATGGACTCTGTTGGTGCGGGAGCTGCACCAGACGCTGATAAATTTGGCGATGTCGGCTCCGATACCTTGGGTCACGTGGGTCATCATTTCGGTGGTAAATTGGCCTTACCAAATCTAGCAAAATTGGGATTGTCGAATTTACACGAAACACCAATCGAGGGTGTTCCTGTGGCTGAAGCACCTAAGGCTTACTACGGTAAGATGCGGGAAATTTCAGCCGGCAAGGATTCCATGGATGGTCACTGGGAAATGATGGGATTGCCTGTGCGACAAGCACTGGACACTTTTCCTAACGGGTTCCCCGCTGATATCATTGAAAAATTGGAAGCGTTCTCAGGGCGAAAAGTTATTGGTAACCGTCCAGAATCCGGGACAAAGATCATCGCAGAGCTGGGTGAACAACAGATGGCTAAGGGTGACCTGATTGTTTATACCTCTGGTGATTCGGTTCTCCAGATTGCGGCACACGAAGACGTGATTCCTTTGGCTGAGCTGTACAAGATTTGTGAATATGCTCGGTCCTTAGTCAACGGACCTGACTATCTGGTTGGCCGGATCATTGCGCGGCCATACGTTGGGCCAGATGCTGAACACTTTACACGGACCGCTAACCGCCGGGACTTTACGTTGGAACCAACTGGTGAAACGGATTTAGACCGGTTGCAAAGAGCAGGCATTCACGTGGTGGCTGTTGGTAAGACGAATGACATCTTCTCTGGTCATGGTATTGATGAAGGCTACCATAACGAAAGTAACATGGACGGGATGGATCACGTCGACCACGTTATGGCAGAAGACTTTACGGGCTTTTGTTTCATTAACTTAGTTGATTTTGATGCCATGTACGGCCATCGGCGGAATCCAGACGGGTTTGGTCAAGCACTGATGGACTTTGACGCCCGGTTAGGGACGGTCCTAGACAACATGCATGACGACGACCTCTTACTGATTACGGCCGATCATGGGAATGACCCAACCTTTAGAGGATCGGATCACACCCGTGAACAGGTGCCACTGTTGGCCTACTCACCAAGTTTTGAACAGGGTGGGAGTTTGGGTGTTCGTTCACCATTCTCTGACTTTGGAGCGACTGTGTTGGATAACTTTGGTGTGGCTGGTAACGAAGAAGGCCACAGTTTCTTAGCAGACTTGAAATAGGTGCGACAACCATTTTAGGAGGAACTAATCATGAGTAATCATTTGGAAGCAAAGATGGGCGACATCGCGGACACTGTTTTACTGCCAGGTGACCCATTACGGGCGAAGTATATTGCCGAAACGTTCTTAGAAAATCCAGTTTGCTATAATCGGGTTCGGAACGCCTTTGGCTACACTGGGACTTACAAGGGTAAAAAGGTTTCCGTGCAGGGTACCGGGATGGGAATTCCGTCCATCTCCATCTATGCGCATGAATTAATCAACGACTATGGTGTTAAGAAGTTGTTCCGGGTGGGAACCTCTGGTGGGATGAGTCCCGACGTTCACGTTCGTGACGTGGTGCTGGCACAGGCCGCCACGACCGACTCTTCTATTATTCACAACACATTTGGCGGCGGTATTTACTACGCGCCAATCAGTGACTTTGGTCTGTTAGACACGGCCTATCACGCTGCCCAAGACCTGAACATTCCGGTACGGGTTGGGAACGTCTTAGCTGAGGACCGGTTCTACAACGATGAAATGGATCGTCAGAAGTTGGTGGACTACGGTGTCATTGCTACGGAAATGGAATCAGCAGCGCTCTTCATGTTGGCTGCTAAGTACCACGTCCGGGCCCTTTCCGTTCTGACCATCAGCAACCACTTGATGACGGGCGAATCAACATCGGCTGAAGAACGGGAGAAATCCTTCAACGACATGATCAAGGTTGCCTTGGAGGCGGCCGTTAAAGGGTAAGACAGATGAGGAGGCAATCATATGACGGAGACGACGGAACAGCGATTGGCTCAAGGACTAACTGTCGCGAAGATGTACTACCAAGCTGATCAAAGTCAAAGTCAGATTGCCGCTAAGTTAGGAATCTCTCGACCAACCGTGTCCCGCTTGCTACAGTTTGCGCGGGAGCAAGGGTTGGTGCGCATTCAAATCGTGGACCCCGTGCAGGACGTACAAACGCTGGAACAGGCGTTGACCGCGGCCTATCACGTCGACGTTCACGTCGTGCCTAGTCGGTCGACTGGTGCGGATGAGCTCTTAAGTGCGGTGGGGCAGTACGCCGCACGTTACTTAGAAACAATCGTGAAAGAACATGATGTGATTGGTATCGGGTGGGGCAAGACCATTTACGCAATTGGGTCAAACCTCCAGCCAGACACCCTGACCGGGGTAGAAGTCATTCAACTCAAGGGAAGTGTTAGTTATTCAACTGAGCACACCTACGCATATGAAAGCATTGACGCCTTTGCCAACGCTTTTCACGCGGTTCCTCAGTACTTGCCACTACCAGTGATTTTTGACCACCAACAAACTAAGGAATTGGTGGAAGCGGAGCGGCATATTCAGTACTTACTTGAGTTGGGACGCAAAGCTAACATTGCAATTTATTCAGTTGGTACCGTCCGAAGTAGCGCATTGGTCTTTCAGTTGGGCTACCTGCACGCTGATGAACAAGCATTTTTGCAGGAACATGCAGTGGGGGATATTTTCTCGCGCTACATCGACGAAAATGGTGAAATCGTCGCCCCAACGTTAAACCAACGGACCATTGGCATCGATCTCGATAACCTCCGGCAAAAGGCACATTCGATTCTGGTAGCTGCTGGCGACGCGAAGGTGCCGGCGGTGCGAGCAGCCTTACTAGGCGGTTATCCGAACTGCCTCATTATTGATCAACACGCAGCAGCACAACTATTGAAGCTGGCGCCCGCTACCGATGCGGTTAAGCCGGCAGTCGATTAGAAATGGAGTGGCTGAACTATGAGAATGGTAGACATTATTGATAAGAAACGTAACGGTGGCGAACTGACTAAGGAAGAAATTCAAACTTTCGTTGACGGTGTCGTTTCCGGCGAAATTCCAGATTACCAAACCAGTGCCTTTTTGATGGCGACTTACTTCAAGGATATGACGGATGAAGAACGGTCTGAACTAACTATGGCGATGATGAAATCCGGGGACCATTTAGACTTATCCAGTATTCCTGGAATGAAGGTCGACAAGCATTCAACGGGTGGTGTTGGTGATAAGACGAGTATTCCGTTAGCGCCAATCGTGGCGGCATTGGGCATCCCTGTACCCATGATTTCTGGGCGTGGTCTTGGACACACTGGTGGAACCTTGGATAAATTGGAAGCGATTCCAGGCTATCAAGTAGAAATCAGCGAAGCAGATTTCTTACAACAGGTAAAGGACCAGGGGCTGGCCATCGTAGGTGCCACGGGGAATATTGCTCCAGCTGATAAGAAAATTTACGCCCTCCGTGACGTGACCGATACGGTGGATTCAATTCCATTGATTGCCAGCTCTATTATGAGTAAGAAGATTGCCTCGGGTACCGATGCTTTGGTTATTGACGTGAAGACTGGTGCGGGTGCTTTCATGAAGACACTCGATGACTCCCGTGAATTGGCGAAGGCCTTGGTGGGCATCGGTAAAGGTGTTGGCATGGACTGCATGGCCATTATTTCAGACATGAACCAACCCCTGGGAAATGCCATTGGAAATGCCTTGGAAATCAAGGAATCAATCGACCTCTTGAAGGGTGAAGCTCCAGCTGATATCACTGACCTAGTGCTGACGTTAGGGTCTCACATGGTCGTTATGTCTGGTAAGGCGAAGGACTTGGATGAAGCTCGGGCAATGTGTGAAAAGACCATTGAAGATGGTTCCGCACTGAAGAAGTTCGGTGATATGATTGAGGCCCAGGGCGGCGATCGGAATGTGATCGACCATCCTGAAATCATGCCCCAGGCGAAGTTCAAGATTCCATTGCTAGCCAAGAGCAGTGGGGTTGTGAGTCAAGTTGAAGCTGATGAAATGGGAATTGCCAGCATGTTACTGGGTGGTGGTCGACAGAAAGCCGATGACCAACTCGATTACGCCGTTGGTATCATGATGAATAAGAAGGTTGGGGATGCCGTCAAGGAAGGCGACACGCTGCTGACCATCTACAGTAATCGTGAAGACGTGGCCGATATCAAGGAACGGCTCTACGCGAACATTGAAATCAGTGCCAGCGCTAAGCCATTCACGTTGATCCACGAAACGGTGCGGTAAGCGTGTTTACCAGCTACTTTAGCGCTAACGTTTTAACTGAATAAACAGGGGTCTGGGGCGTTGGTCCCAGACCTTTTTTAGCCGCGTTAAATTTACTAACGAAATTCAACGGGAAAATGTCACCCCCTAATGATCGATTGAGTCAGAATACGTAGAATTCACAACGAAATCTGGTTTACAGGAAGATTGGCAAGTGTTCGAACTGTTCATGTTGGCTTAGCTAACGTAGTCCTGTCAGGTGATAAAAGGGGGAATGAACGTGCGGCAGGTGATTCAGCTTAGGGTCTGCTTATTAGTGGGATGACACGTGCATGTGAGGACTTCATATTTTTGGTAAAATATGACACAATAAGAGTGACAGGGGCATCAATATTGTTTACACTTTAGGGTAAAGTCAACCAAACTGAAGGTCAGGGGATGTTGCCGCCATGCTGGACAATTTATTAGCGGTTATTCGTGAAGAAAACTTATCGGAACAACTTTATCACAGTCTTGTTGGATTAGAGATTGAAGAACAGCGCATTGATAAGCACGGTCGGTTAAGCCGACAGCCGCATCCTAGTAAGCTGGGCTCCCGAACGTTTCATCCGTACATCCAAACTGACTTTACCGAAACGCAACTTGAAATCATTACGGACCCGAATCCTAACATCGGTGGGACGCTAGACCAATTAGATACGCTTCAGACAGTCGCTTACCGCTCACTTGAGGGGGACGACCGAATCTGGCCATTAAGTATGCCACCGATCATGGACCACGACGACTTGCAGTATGTGGCGGACCACTTTGAACGGCCAGCTATGCGACCTTACCGTGAGTATTTGGTTAAAAAATATGGGCTTCAACATGGGTGCCTCACGGGGGTTCACGTGAATTACAGCCTACCGGATCCCGTGATCCATCGTTTGTACAGTCACTACACCTCAGAGTTTAGTTCGCTGGTTGCTTTTAAGAACGCACTGTACTTCCGGATTGCCCAGAATTTTGTGCGGCATCAGTGGCTGTTGACGTATCTCTTTGGTGCCAGCCCCATTGCTGAGAAGGGATTCTTTGACCTGAAGCCGGAGGCCTTGCACAATCCCGTACGAAGCATTCGTAACAGTCGGTATGGCTTCGTCAACCTGCCACAGGAGCAAGTGACCTACACGTCGTTGCCGGCTCACTTGACACAGTTACAGCGCCTGATTGATGACGGTACGTACTTCTCTGCTCACGAGTTTTATGGTCCGGTCCGCTTGAAAGGCCAGGCCAATGAACGGGACTTTTTGACGGGGGGCATCCAGTACCTGGAACTGCGTGACTTTGACAACACGCCATTTACGGGGAATGGGGTTAGTCGCCACGCCCTGTACTTCATTAAAATGTTCATGATTTACTTGCTGACGGAACAGTTACCGGATAATCTGGCGGATGAATTAACCATTGCGCGGGCTAAAAACCAGGAAGTGGCGTTGGAGAATCCGTTAACGCCGACAAAATTCCAGGATGAGGGGGAGCGAATCTTCACTGATCTTCGGGAGATGGCTGATCAGATTGGTGCGCACACTGAGCACTGGGGGGTTATTGACGATCTGGAAGAAGTGTTGATGCACCCTGAATTAACGCCAGCGGCTAAGATGCTGACGCACATTGAAGACGATAGTTTGATGGCTTTTGGGCAGTCGGTGGCGCGGCGGTGGTATCAAGAACGGACTGTCACTAAGGACTTGTTACCCCAACTGCGCCGACTTGCTCCGCAATCTCAACGTTTCATTTTATCGGCTTTACAGGTGGGAATTCGGTTTTATCAGGTCCGTGATGAAGATGGTGCGGATCTCTTAATGTTCACGTTTGATGGCGTGACCCAAGTTCTCGGCGAACGAGAGACTAAAGTAGATAATCCAGTAGAACATCTGCGGCGGTTATTCCCAGACCTGCCCCCCTTACCGGAGCAGCCTGCGAATTGAGCTGATTTCTGATAAGTGAACGGCAATTTTAACCCTTAACTCTAAAATAAACGACTACACAGATTTTCCGTTTGGAAAACTTGTGTAGCCGTTTTTAGCATAGTACAGAAAACAGTAAAGTTATTTTAGCATTTGTCGTTGGTGCCAGTAGTATACAGGTAGTCCCAGTAGAGTGAGTGCCAACCCAGTGATAGCCAAGCCGGGTTCAGTCACGAAGGTCGTGATGAGGATGAAAAAACCACCGAGTAGGGCAATCAACGGGATGATGGGATACCAAGGGACCCGATAAGGTCGTTTCAGTTCTGGTTCCCGTTTACGCAAGCGGAAGACGGCAATGAAGATGAAGCAGTTGAAGACCCACATGACGAAGACCAGCATATCTGTCAGTAAGTCGAAACTACCCAATAGCATCATAACTAAAGCAATAGTGAACTGGACGCTACCGGCAAAGTAGGGGACGTAGGTGTGCCGTGACAGACGCCGAAAGTATTTTGAAAAAGGCAGGCTGTCCTCTTCGGCCATGGCAAACGGAACGCGCATCCCGGTTAGGGTGTAGCCGTTGATGGCACCATAAACGGAGATCAAAATGCCAATGGTCACGAGCCGACCACCAAATTGACCGAAGAGGTGGATGCTAGCTTCGGCCGCTGCATTTTGATTGCCAGCAATTTGGTCAATGGGAAGGGTCTTGAGGAAGACTAAGTTAACCAGAGTATAAATGACGGTAATCAACGTTAGACCGAGAATGATGGCCCTTGGGAGGTCTCTTTCGGGGCGTTTCATTTCACCAGCAATGTTCCCAATTCCAATCCAACCATCGTAGGCAAACATGGTGGCAACGAGGCTCGCTGAAAAGGCGCTACCCCATCCCAGGCGATGGCCGGTTGAAATTGGCCAAAAGCTTAGTGGCACGTTAGCGGGGGCAAACAGGCCCACACTGACGATGACGGCGATGGGGAGCAATTTAAAAATTAAAGCGACCGATTGGACGGTTCCACCAACCCGGGCACCCAAAAAGTTAAGGGCAGTAATACTACCACCACAGAGGATGGCTATAGGCAACTGCCACGCGCTACTGAGGTGGAAGAGGGCCAACCACTGGGTGCTGAAGACAATGGACAGAGCGGCGATATTAGCCGGATAGTAGACCAGTAGTTGCGCCCAGCCCATCAAAAATCCCAGTGGCTTACCGTAGGCGTATTCCAGATAGCGCATGGCGCCACCGGTTCGCGGGATGGCGGCTGCGAGCTCTGCGCTGGTTAAACCAGCACAGAGCGTTAATAGGCCACCAATCACCCAGGCAAGGAGGGTCATGTTGGCTGAATGATTGGCTGCAACAACGCTAGCCGTTTTGAAGAAGACCCCGCCACCAATCACGGTTCCCATGACGGTGGCTAGGGCAGTAAAGGTGCCAATTTCTCGGCGAAGTTCTTTTGCCAAGGTAAGTGAAACTCCTCTCTCTTTATGCGTGATTTAACCATTATAGCACTTACCTTTTATTGGGTGGATGAGAATTTTACTGTAATTGGCGTTTACAGTAGATGGTGTCTCAAGTGGCTAGGCGTAAGCTAAAGAATGGTCTTATTTTTCGACTAGCTGCCTCAGAAAGTTGTTGCGACTTGCCAGCTTGTCCCACGATGCAAGCAGGCTTGGAACGGCTGATAACACTGTCGCGGCAACGGCCCTCGACCTCTGCCAGAGGCTGATGATTGTATTTCGCCAGCTCAGTTTGTTAGTAATTCTCAATCTGGGTTGTGGTTGATAATTTAGTGCGGTTCGTTTAGTTGGTCTTAGATGAAAGGGAGTCACTTCATGTGACAAAGGACTACCAGAGGCTGTGTTCTTTGTTGATGGATACCCTGGCCTAGCTGGTTCTTTTAAATATAAGCATTGGTCCAGTAGAGGGATTCATTTGCTTTAGAAAGGCATGAAAGGTGGTTGATCCTTCTAAGGAGTAGAGTAATCGGCATAATATTGTTTGATAGCGTGACTATTCAGAGCTGGAGGATGCCAACCGGTCACTTCATATCTTTAATACAAAAAAGGCTTCCGGGAACGATACCCGAAAGCCCAAAGCAGATTAATTTGTCAGAAAAAATCAATTAAGAATCAATTATTAGTGGAAACCAAGGTTCAGGAGCAGCACAATCAATAGACCGACCACGGCGATGATTGTTTCCAGCACCGTCCAGATACTCAACGTTTGCTTAACCGTTAAGTCGAAGTACTCGCGGAACATCCAGAACCCGGCATCGTTCACGTGAGAAGCGGCCAAGGAACCAGCACCGATGGCCAGAACCATCAGGGCAGGGTCGACACCGGATTGGGCCATCAATGGGGCCACAATACCGGCAGCGGTCAGTGCGGAAACCGTTGCGGAACCTAGAGCAATCCGGAGAACGACAGCGACTAACCAACCCAGAACCAATGGGGACATGTTGGAGTCGATGAAGAGTTTAGCAACTTCTTTACCAACACCACCATCAATCAGAACTTGTTTGAAAGCACCACCACCACCGATAACTAACAGTAGCATAGCGATGGACTTCACAGCGTTTTCAAGTGTAGCCATGATATCAGCAGTCTTACGTTTCCGGCCCCAACCCATGGTGAACATTGCAACCATAAGGGAAATCAACATCGCGATGGCTGGGTCACCAATCAAGGCAACAATTTGGTCCAGCAAGGTCGCGTTCTTGGCAGGAGTTGTCCCACCGTCAACTGTCATCTTGTAGATGGTCGTGATAGCCATCAAGATAACAGGGAAGAGGGAAGTCAGAACGGATAAACCAAAGCTAGGTGCTTCGGAAGGCTTAAACGTTTTGATGGCACCCAATGAAGATAAGTTTCCTTTTTGATTGAAGGCCGCTGGCGCAAACTTTTGCGCTAACTTCGTAAACATAGGACCAGCGATAATTGCACAAGGAATTGCAACTACTAAACCGAATAAGAGAACCTTACCATCGTTGGCACCTAACACTTGTGCAATGGCAACTGGTGCGGGGTGAGGTGGTAGGAATCCGTGGGTAACGGATAAGGCAGCTGCCATGGAAATCCCGAGGTAGAGAATCGGAACTTCTGCTTCAACAGCGATGGCAAAGACGATAGGAATCAAGAGGACCATTCCGACTTCGAAGAAGAGGGCAATACCGAGAATAAATGAAGCGAGCATAATGGCCATTTGCAGCCGTTGCTTCCCGAATTTGTCGATTAAGGTCGTGGCGATAACGTAGGCCCCACCGGCGTCGGCAACTAACCGACCCAGCATGGCACCAAACCCGAAGACCAAGGAGAGTTCGCCTAATTGGCTCCCAATCCCGGACTCGATTGTCATGGCAATTTTGGTTAAGTCCATTCCTAAGAGAATCGCAGTAAGGACGGAGGTAAGAATCAGGGAAACGAAAGTATTGATCTTAAATTTAATAATGAGGACCAATAAGAAGATGACCCCGATGAGTAAAGCTATAAGTTCCATTGGAAGTAAGCCCTTTCATTTTCAAAATTTTGAAAAGCCAACGGTGTAAGCGCTGGCTTCTCAATCAAGTAAACATATTGTACTTGATAAGTTCTCGTTTGTACATAAGAAACTTTCAAAAAAGTTAATTAATTCAGTTGGTTTTCTGAAAGTACTAAATCCATCAAACTACTTGGTGTCTGATTGGTGAACATGAGTACGTTGATACTCAGCGATGTTCTTGTATTCTGATTGTAATTGCCGACTAAGGCGAATGTAAATCGGAACCAAGGCACGGTAAGCGTCGTAGGTTTCTGGGTTAGGGTGGTGGACGTTAGACACACCGATGAAGTTCTTCACGGCAGCCAGGTCATCAATCATCCCTAAAGCGTACATCCCTAACGTAGCAGCCCCTAAGGCCGTTCCTTCAGGACTTTCAGGAATCGTGACGTCTTGTTCAAAGATGTCCGCTAGCATTTGCCGCCAGAGTTCAGAACGAGCGAAACCACCCGTTGCTTGAATACTAGATGGCTTGCCAACGACTTCTTCCAAGGCGAGCATCACGGTGTAGAGGTTGTAGACAATTCCTTCCAACGCAGCACGAACCATGTGAGCTCGTGAGTGCGTCCGGGTTAATCCGAAGAAGGAACCGCGGGCGTTGGCATCCCAGATAGGGGCCCGTTCCCCACCCAAGAATGGATGGAAAATCAGCCCGTCTGAACCAGCAGGGACCTTAGCAGCAATCTCAGTTAAGAGGTCGTAAGAGTCCACGTGCATTTGTTCAGCCGTAATCTTTTCTGGTGCGAAGAGTTGATCTCTGACCCAACGGAAGACAATCCCCCCGTTGTTTACTGGCCCACCAACGACCCAGTGGTCTTTGGACAGGTAGTAACAGAAGACCCGACCTTTAGGATCAATCTTCGGCTTGTCAGTGACGACCCGGACGGCACCAGAGGTTCCAATGGTCACAGCGACAACGCCAGGGTTGATTGCATCAACCCCCAGGTTAGCCAGGGGACCGTCGGAAGCGCCCATGATGAATGGGGTTTGTGGATCGATACCAATCACACCCGCGTAGTCGCTCTTCATACCGGAGATTTGAGCAGTCGTGTCGACCAACTTAGGAAGCTGATCACGCGTCACACCAGCAACTTCTAAGGCCTGGTCGTCCCAGTCCATGTTGAAGATGTTGAACATCCCGGTAGCGTTAGCGATGGAGTAGTCTTCTTGTAAGACGCCAAATAGCTTGTAGATGACGTATTCCTTGATACCAACGAACCAGTGAGCTTGGTTGAAGAGGTCAGGTTGTTCATTCCGTAACCAGATCAACTTGCTCAAAGGAGTCATCGGGTGAATTGGTGTCCCAGTCTTTTCGTAGAGTTGTTTACCCACACCATTTTCCCGTAATTCATCCGCATACTTCACGGAACGGTTGTCGGCCCATGTGATGGCCCGAGTCAATGGCTTGTGGTTTTCGTCTAACAAGATGAGACTGTGCATGGCAGCTGAGAAAGAAACGCCATGTAATTGGCCGTTCTTTAAGTCTGCCTTGCGCAGGACGGTCGTTAAACCATCAATGATAGCGGAGAAGATTTCTTCTGGATCTTCTTCAGCCATGTCTGGAACATCTTGATAGAGGGGATACAGGTTGTTTGAATAACCCTGCATCTTACCCGTGGTATCGTACAATACGGTCTTGACACTGGTAGTTCCAATATCGACCCCAATCATGTAGTCCATAGTGCTCTTCCTTTCGTGTTGCTAATTTAAAGCTTATTTGTCAGCCTTGTCCATGGCGTGACCACCGAAACCGTTACGTAAAGCTGAAACAACTTTACCAGTAAAGGTGTCATCTTGCATTGAACGGTAACGCATCATCAATGACAAAGCGATAACTGGCGTTGGTACGTGGCTGTCCAAACCTTCTTGAACAGTCCATTGGCCTTCACCAGATGCATGCATCCGGCCAGCAATCTTTTCCAATTCTGGATCTTCGGAGAAGGCTTCTTCAGCAAGTTCCATGAGCCAGCCGCGGATAACGGAACCATGGCTCCAAACCTTGGCAACAGCTTCGTTGTCGTAGTCAAAGTCGGAAGCTTCAAGAACTTCGAAGCCTTCGGCGATGGCTTGCATTTCACCGTATTCAATCCCATTGTGAACCATCTTCAAGTAGTGACCTGAAGCGGCCCGGCCAGTGTAAAGGTAGCCGTCTTTTTCGGAAATGGATTCGTAAAGTGGGCGGATCGTTTCGAAAGCTTCTTTGTTGTCGCCACCGATCATGAAGTTCCCGTGTGAACGAGCGCCTTCCATACCACCTGAAGTACCGCAATCGAAGAAGTCGATGCCTTTGGCCTTCAAGATGTCGTTGTGACGAAGTGAATCCTTGTAGTAGGAGTTCCCACCATCGATCAAGATGTCACCCTTGCCGAGTAACGTACTCAATGATTCGATTGTGGAGTCCGTAGGCTTACCAGCTGGAACCATGACCCAAACAACCTTAGGTGATGGTAACTTAGCAACCATGTCTTCCAAACTGTCGGCACCTTCAGCACCAGCAGCAACAGCCTTGTCGACAAAATCCTTGTTTAAATCAAAACCAACGATTTCGTGGTCGTGATCCATTGCGTTCTTAGCCAAGCTAAGACCCATCTTACCTAAACCAATTAATCCGAGTTTCATGAAATTAATCTCCTTTACAAGATACGAAATTTTTCTGACAATGAGTATTATATGTAAAAAAGTTTCACATTTCAAGAGAAATGATGTAAAATGTTTACAAAAATAAAATTAAATCAAAATTCGTAACTTTGAAAGGGGACGGTGACCATCGCTCGTTCTACTATTGGCAAGATTCGTGGAACCTATGACCAATTATCTCGAACTGAAAAAAAAGTGGCGCAACTGGCGTTGGATAGTCCAGCAGTTGTCAGTGAAATGACGATTAAGGAACTTTCTAGCGCCGCTGGTGTGTCTACGGCCACCATTTCCCGTTTTGTGAAGCGTATGAATTACGCTAACTACCGGGAGTTTACCATGGCACTGATGCACACGTCTATTGAAGACACTTCGCACCCTAGTTCCTTTCCTGAGTTGGCCGAGGGCGATTCACTTGCGACCATTGCAAGTAAGACGTTTCACTTTTCAATGAGTTCTTTAGAGGCCACTAATGAAGCTCTGAATGAGCAGGATCTTGCCCGGGCTGTCTTAAAATTGATCAACTCGAAGACCATCAGTTTCTTTGGGTTAGGGGGATCATCAATTGCCGCGTTGGATGGCTATCACAAGTTCATGCGGACTTCACTCAATGTGGCCTACTACCCGGACTATGATATCCAGCTGATGCAAGCCGCTCGGATGGGTGAGGATGACTGTGCGGTAATTATTTCCCACTCGGGGCGGAACCATGAAACGTTAAAAATTGTGGACGAATTGAAGCGAAATGATGTGACCATCATCGCTATCACTAGTTACAGTGGGTCTCCACTGGCGCAACGCGCGGATGTAGCCTTCCTTTCATTAACCGATGAAGTGAACTATCGGTCGGAGGGGATGTATTCATTAATTTCTCAACTAGCGATTCTGGACAGTCTGTTTATGATGACGGTCCTACGGATTTCTTCACGAACGGACCACATTCTAACCAAAGTTCGAGACGTGATTGAACAGACTCGCCACGAATCCTAAGCAACATGGTATAATAGTTAGTAATCTTTCCATGCTATGGAGAAACGGTGACTGACGGTGAAACGACGAGACTATCAACCTATATATGACAACACATTTCGCCGGCACCATCGGGTACGGCGTTGGTTAGTCGTGCTTATCTTGTTAGTATTCGCCGGAGCCGGTTACTTTGGCTGGTATCAATGGCAGTCTCACCAGCGTGAACAGTTGGCCAACTATCCAGTGCGCGGCGTGACGCTTAATCAGGATAGTGGGTATCTAGACTTTCAGCAGTTGGCCAATCACGAGACTTTTGTCTACCTTCAGGCAACCTCTGGGGCGACTTATACCGACGATGATTTCAGCGACAATTATTCGCGTTCACAAGGGGCATCACTGAAGGTGGGTGTCATTCACACCTTCAGTTTTACCACGTCTGCCAAACGCCAGTATCATCACTTTAAGGCAACGGTCGGTAACAACTCTGGGACGTTACCGATTATGGTGGCCGTCAATTACTATGGTAAATATAATAGTAATAGTCAGGACATGGCGATTCAGGGGCAGAAACTGAAGCATTTGATTGAGAAGCTGCAAGGTCACTATCACCAGGGTGTGATTGTCTTTGCCAACAAGCAGGTGCTGACCCAATTTGTGAAGCCGGTCTTACCCAGTCAAGATTACTGGATTGCTGGTGGTAAACTTAGCGCAAACTCGAAACAAGTTAAGTTCATTGAGTACGATGCTGATGGCTCGGTCACCCAGAATGGGCAAGAGCAGACCGTGGCGCGCTCCGTATTCAATGGAACCAAGCAAGATTGGCAAACCTTTGCCCGGGGATAAGTGTTCACCCAGTCTTAAATTAAACAGCGACAAAAAGACTCACCCGTTAGCTTTGACTGTGTCAAAGTTAGCGGGTGAGTTCGTTAGTCTGTCCAAATTTTAGGAGTCGCCATCAAGTGGGTGCATGGCGTAAGTGCAGTCGTCAGCTTCATCGAAGAATGAAATGGGTTGACGCTCATTGGCGTGAATCGTCAAATGATAGCCAAACTTGTCCTGAAAGGTGAGTTGCTGTTCATTAAGGTCCTTGACCCGGACTTGAAGCTGGTGATCATCAATTTGCACGTCAAGATTAGGACTAATTTCTAACCGGTGTTGGCGCTGGTTATGGGGGTCAACAAACTGCCAAGTTCCAACGTAAAACAACGGTGAGTCACTAGGTTGCGTCTGCTGTTTCTTGCGCAACGAAAAGCCGCCGGTTAATCCGGCAACTAGTGAAATACCAAAAAGTGCGATCTCTCGACCCTTCACCGGTAATCCCTCCCTTGAAAGAATTTGCGTAAAACCCGAAACCTAATTGCTCAGGTGGTTTCAATACTCTGGTTGATTACCTCTTAAATATAACATTTTTGGCTAAGAATGCCGCAACAATTCCCTCCTTTTTTGGGAAAATTAATCCTTATGCTATCGCAGAGAGAGTCCGACTGTTAAAATGAGTTTATCAACTAAAACACGGTGGAGGGATCATGATGATTCGAATGGGAACAGTAGGTACTAACTGGATTACGCAGCAGCTGGTTGAAGCACTGGCGCTGAGCAAGTCTTACGAGTTGGCGGCAGTGTATTCTCGCCATGCGGACACGGGGGCAGCCTTTGCGGCGAAGAACCACGCCCAAGCGAGCTATACTGACTATGAGGAGATGTTGACCCAGGCGGATTTAGATGCTGTTTACATTGCTTCACCTAACAGTTTACACTTTGAGCAAGCCATGGCGGCCATTCAACACGACGTTTCAATTGTCGTGGAAAAGCCGGCCTTCAGTAACCGTCAGGAAATGACAGCCATCCTCGCGGCCCTCAAACAGCATCCGCAGGTCAAGTTCTTTGAGGCTGCTCGGCACGTGCATACGCCAAACTTCCAGCAGATTGAAAAGGCAATGACTGGGCTACCTACGGTTCAGGGGGCGGCTCTGACCTTCATGAAGTATTCTTCACGGTATGATCAGGTCCTCGATGGTGAGGCGCCTAACGTCTTTACCAAGGAGTTTTCCGCTGGTGCTTTACAGGATCTCGGTGTTTATCCGGTTTACTTGGCCATCGCGTTGTTTGGCCAACCCGAGAACGTCTCCCTGTTTCCAACGTTGATTGCGACCGGTGGGGATGGCAAGGGGCTAGCAGTTTTGCGGTACACGGACTACGACGTGACAGTCGCCTATGGCAAGACCAGCAACTCCTATGCTTCCTCTGAAATTTACGGACTCAAGGAAACGATTGAAATTGATAGCGCTGGTGAACTGACGAAAGTTGGCTTGCGGGATGATCACGGGGCGCTAACGGACCTAAGTGAACCAGCCCTGGCTAACCCCATGCTGCCAGAAGTTACTGATTTTGCTCGCGTCTTATTGGCACCAGAAGAAGTCCAAAATGAAAAAGATTATCAACA